>CP066694.1:1200000-1504237 GCA_016432545.1 archaeon | reverse complement strand
TTGAAGGAGGTCGGAGACGACGGGGCTGTCGGCAGGAAGCTTGGCACGGACCTTCTCCTTGAAGGAACGCAAATCGACAGTTCCCTGGCCAAGCAGCTTCATGGGAACTCAAGCCATGGCCAGATTTAACGGCGGCCGACTTGCAGTGGCGTGCCAGCACTGGAATGGCACATTTAGAGCCGTTTTTGGTACTAGATTGGCCCCTGGCGCCAGTTTAGGAATTTCCGCACCTACCAAGGAACGCTGAAGGAAAGCAGGAATCACACTACCACAATTTTTACGGAAAACTACCACAAACGTACACCTGTGTCGAAATTTTGGTAGTACCCCCAACCTGGTCAATGCGTTCTGAACGCCAGTAAGGGTCGTTCAATGGGACGACTAGTATCGCTTCTTAGGCCGCTTTACCGATGTCCTTCCCTTCCGATCCTGTCCTCCCGCTTGGCCAAGGTCGAGAGAGGGTAGAGGAGGCCCATCATGTCAATCCTGGAGATTCTCTCTGGCAGCTCCAGCAGGACCTCCCGCGGGGGGGGAATCGGTCGAGCATCTGTCTGCCAGCTTCTTTAGCCCGCCGATGTCGATGCTCCTCTCGCTCATCTTGGCTAGGAAGGCCTTGTAGAAGTAGTCGTCCAGAGCCGCCATTGCGCCCTCATTGCCGACAGGCTTTGACTTCGTTCTCGGAGACATGCCTCCATTCCCCCAAACGAAAGCATAATGCGTGTTCTCCTCGCCAGGTGATTAATGGGCCGGAAGGGGTCGCGACGGAACGTAGCATGCCTCATGTCTCCGACCTGTTAGATCGGTCGTTCTTCGTTACTCGGATCACAACTCCTTTCTCTTAGCCATCAAGGAGACCCTCTGTGACGATGGCCAAGGAGGAAATGAACACCCGCAATGAAGCGCAAGTTGGACAGGGCATTTGGAACTGGTCAACGCGGGCTTATTTGGGTTAGTCGACTATGTTTTCACTGGGCGATTCGAACCTCAATTTTGGTTCCCTCGTTCGCACCCAAGCTATGCTCATGTCCTCCCGGAGGGAGAGCTTAGCAGAGCGGGCCATTCTACCGCCAATACTCATAAGGCACGCCTCCCCCAAGCCAAGGGAATTGACGAAGGAAGGCGCGCGGAAGGCTGTGGCTACGATGAAGCGGAAGGGGATTCTATCGGCGAAAGCGCGCAAAGCTTGGGACACGAGGAGGGCTCGGGGAACTACCGGGGATTTCGAAACGTTCGCTTTGAAGTTAATCGCTTGGCTGCGCACGGTCCCCGCAGGGAAGAGTTTGGAGCAAGTCAGCAAGTTGGAGGGGTTCAACCAGGCGAAGCTCCGAAAGCTGATGGACCTGCGTGTGCTGCAAGAAAGAGAGGGAAGATACATCGTCCAGGAGGAGTTCTTGGACAAGTTCAGGCAGGAGAATCTTGAAAGGAAGAAGAAGCAGATTGAGGAAATTGAAATCGAGGACTACCTCGAAAACTTGGAGGCGCAACTCGCCGCCAAAAAGCGTCCAGTCGCTGGCGTGGCGTAGGGATTAGGACTCCGACTACTGCTTTTATCTACAAACGCTGCGGGCTACACCGTTGCGATGGGATGTCAGCAGTTTCAGGCGCTCGCTCGATGAACTGTTCGAGTTCAAGAAGACGGAACTGACGAGATTTCTTGAGACACCCCCCGGACGTCCCCCAAACGATCTCGACAGAGAAACGCGCGATGCGCTGATTGAGGACGCACTCGGCCGGGCTGAAGACGCCTTGTACCCCATGGCGAAGTCGGAATTCAAGAGCCTTACTTCAGGCCGCACGTACGCGCGCAAGCGACCGCGGTTGAACAGGAACGGTCCGCTTTCATCTGACTCGTGGGATAGGATAGGAGTGTTCCTCGACGGGTTCTACGATTCGCTTGAGACGTCTAGGCAGATTTACCTGTTCTGGCGGGGCAACGATTGCCTTTACGTGGGGCAGACCAAGAACGACGTGTGGGGCGGCGGAGGCAAGTGGCGAACGGACCTTTGGCGTGAGTGCACCCATGTCCAGATACTCTCGACCGACAGCAAGCGCGATCTGGGCAAACTCGAATGCCTAGCGGTCCACGTCTATCGGCCCAAGTACAACAAGTACAAGCCCCCCATCAGGTACTACGGCACGAGGTGCCCGGTGCACGAAGTCCTCAGCCCGATTCGGTCCGAGTTGGAGACCATGTTCTCGCTTCGGGCCTGAACCCGGCCCCGTTCACCCTAGGCAGGAGCCTGTTACTCGGTGCGACCTAGGGCTTCGACCAGTTCGCGTCGGCAACGCCGCGGGTCCCCGAAAACTTCGTCGTCCCAGAAACGCAGGACCAAGTACCCCTCGCCGGAGAGTTGACGGGTCACCTGCCTGTCTCTTGCTCGGTTCCTTGCGATGTGGGCGACCCAATATTCGGGCCGCGAACCTCTTTCCAAGCGTTTCTTCAGCGCCTTCCAGCGGCGGCCGTGCCAGAAGCTGCTGTCGCAGAACAGGGCAATCCTCCCTTGAAGGAGGAAGTCGGGGTTCCCTTCGAGCCTTGGATGGGAAAGGTAGCGGATGTTCATCTCTTCGAGGATTTGTCTCATCGCTTTTTCCAGCTTTGTTCCTTTGCTTCTGATGCGCGACATTACTTCGCTACGCTTCGCCTTGGAGAACGGGTCCTTCGACCGACGTGGCCTTCGAGGATTCATCCGGCGGTCTGGTAGATAGGGCCCAAGTCGACGGCGGTTCCGTCTAGGTACCGTCTGCACCACTTTCCCATCACGTTGCCCAAGAGAGGAGGAACGGCGTTCCCTATGAGTTTGGCAATCTGCGACTTGTTGCCTATGAACACGAAGTTGTCCGGAAACGACTGTATCCTCGCCGCCTCCCTTGGCGTGATGGCCCTGTCTTGGAACGGGTGGATACACTTGTTTGATCCTGGATAAGGGAAGTTGCCTGTAAGAGTCACTGAAGGCTTGTCTGGCTCGATCCGCGAATACGAAGTCGAGAAGCCGCTTTTGACGATCCCCTTGGGCAGCGAGTTGACGTTGGGGCCGCTTCTTTTCACGATGTCTAGCATTCTGCGGCCATGGGAAGTTGCATAGTGCAACGCGAGTTCGTTGCAACCCCCCCGCAACCTCTTCTGGTACTCGTTCAGGGGCGCTTTAGAGTACGCCCTCACCTCGCGGCCGGGTTCGACTTCGGGCAGGTCGCTTATCGCGTCCCAAGCCGTCAGCGCTTCTGCCAATTCCCTTGCGTTGTCGATTTCGGGAGTCACGGAAATCACCTTCGACTTGTCGTAGTAACCTATCGTCGAGCCGTTGCTCTTGTGAGTGGGTCTCGGGAAACTAAATCGGGGGACGTCGCGGAACCCCACCATTAGTAAGCGCTCCCTTCTCTGGGGAACCCCGAAGTTTGCGGCGTTGAATATCCTCCAATCGACGCTGTACCCCGTGCCTTTGGCTCGATCCATCACGGCCCGGATGGTCCTGCCATGGTTGTACGTAGCCAGCCCAATCACGTTCTCCATGATGAACGCCTTGGGCCTGAAGTAGTCGACGTAGTCCAAAAAGTCGACGTACAGGGAGTTCCTCAGGTCGTCGTTGTTCCTCGAACGGTGCGGCCTGATCGAAGTGAACCCTTGGCACGGTGGCCCTCCCGCTATGACATCGATGTCTCCTCTCGAGATTCCAAAATCGGCCTGCACCCGCCGGGGGGGGAACTTGGTGATGTCGGCGCAGACCGCTATAGCCTGCGCGTTGTTGGCCCTGAATGTGGCCACCGCATGCTTGAGGATGTCGATCCCAAAAACCACCTTGCTCTCATCCCCGAGGCCCTCGCACAGGCCGTGTGAAAACCCGCCTGTTCCGCAGAACAGGTCCATCACTTTCCAAGCCATGGCCGATTTGGTCGACCATACAATGTGGCGATGATATAAAACAACCCACATTTCTCCCTAGCCCATGTCGCCTGTCCAGCCGGGCTTTGGCAGGACGATGAGGCAGTTGAGAGAGAAAGTCGGGAAGCCGCTCGAGCAACTCTCGAAAGAAACGGGAATAAGCGAAAGGACTATCGGGCAGGTAGATGGCGGGACGCTGGAGCCCACCCTCTCTGACGCGATTTCGATCGCAAGCAACCTCTACGCCCAAGTCCAAGATTTGGTGCGCCCTCGCCCGGCCAGGCTCGCGCGGGGGACGTTCGAAGACCCACCCCCTGCTTTCCGCATGAACCAGGGGATGATTAGGACGGCAATCGAAGCGACCTACTCGGTCCTCGACTTCATCGACGACGAATTGCAGCAGCGTTCCGAAACTCGCCTTTCCCAACTCATCGAACTGGCGAACCTTTCCGCTGTCTTGGGCAACGTCTTCGGCGGCATCCTGGCAAAGTCGTCGAACGGGGTTTGGAAGAGGAATAGCCCTCACAAGTACCCCGACCTCATCCCCGTGTCCCGCACCGCAACTGGCGGGGTGGAAATCAAGGTCGCATTGGAGACTAACCTGCCCAAGGGACACCTGCCAAAACCAGGGCCGCACATTTCAGTCAGATACGTGCTGGTGGACTCGGAGAACGGCTACCGGTACGTCAAAGGAACCCGAGGAGACGCCGTGGCAATTTGGGAGGTGAAGTGCGGACGGCTAGGGGCGGGCGATTTCAGACTCAGCAATACGCCGGGGGACTCTGGGAAGACTGCTAACTTCTCCGCCGATGCGTTACGAAGAATGAAACTCGTCTATTTCGACAGCGACCTTTGCCCCCGCAAAGACGTCGATGGATACCTCAAAAGGAACGGGTTTTCGCCGTCGTAATCGATACCGAGGCCCTGATGCGCTTCGCTTGGCCATTCGGGAAAATAGGGTTATACGGTGCGCGAGGCCCGTGTCCGCCTCGATGATAGATTGGAAGTGCTACCCACAGAACGCCGAGGCCCCGGCCCTGCTGAAAGGCGTAGTAGCCTGCTTCGAGCAGGTAGAGAAGCAGGTCACTTCGGACGTCCACAAGTTCAAGAGCAACAAAGTACTTGACATCCTTAGGCCGAAGCTGAAGAAGCTTGGATTCCAAGTAGAGGACAAAGAGAAGGGAAGCCGCATCAGCGTCCCGGTCCTATTCGGGGAAAGGGGCAAATGGCAAAAGTCTTTTCAGGTTGACGCGTATCATGAGGCTGGGAAAACGGTGATAGAAATCGAGGCGGGAAGGGCTTTCACCAATTTCCAGTTCCTGAAGGACGTTTTCGAAGCGTGCGTCATGCACAACGTCGAATACCTCGCGATCGCGGTGCGAAAGACCTACTTGGGAACCAAGGACTACGGGAAGATTCTCGAATTCATGGACACCCTCTTTGCAAGCGGGAAGCTTGGAATCCCCCTGCGCGGCATCATGATAATCGGATATTGAAGGAGTTCAGCAGGCTTACCAAGGCGAGACCGCCGCCATGGAGCAGGCAAAGATGCCAACTTGAGGGTCAAGACTCTACGCAGGACCAAGAAGGAATCTCGATGCTATCCCCTAACCCAAGAACTGTCATTAGTACTTGAGCTTCTCAATCAAGCCGTCGAAACTGGATGGATCTGAGGGCTCTGTCCTTCTGAGATGAGTTATGCCTTTCTTTGTCAAGGCGAGCATGGCAATTGCGGAGAGTCTCAGCAGCCATGAAACCATCTCGTAGTCGTAATCGTTTATTGGTTCGGCCCGGCGTCTCACCTGTTGGTGAGCGAACGAAGATCTCTTTCTATAGAGACGGACGACTTCCCTGTTCAGGCGGACTCGGGACTCGGAACGGTTTTCCTTTACAAAATCGTCCGTGACCATGCCTTCTGGGACATTTCCTAGAAACCCCATATGAGGCAAGAGTCCGAACGCGAAAGCCATCCAGTATTTGCTATCACCCAGTAGGTACGTAACCTTCTCTGCGAGCTTCCAACCCAAGTTGTCACGGTCGTCTTCGGACAAGAAGAGCGACTCCAATGCTATCATCTTGAGGAGGAACCTCACGTTAAGGGGCGCACTTCCTTCAATCATTCCGAAGATATCGGCACATGCCACTATCCTAGTCTCGAGCTCCGAGGCGTTGTTCTTTCGGACAATCCGGGTCATGTCATCTGCTATTTCCTCAACACCAGGGACCCTTGCAATGAAAGTTGGGAGATCGGTGACTTCGAAGTGCTTTGATTCCCCGGTCTCGTCGCACATCATGTAACATTGGTCATCGTCCATGGCAGGGAACGCCCAGTAAACCAAACCTCTGGTGAACTCCCCGGCTCCCGTGATCAGCTCATACGCGGCGAGAGTCCGCCTCTTCCCTAGCTGGGCCTTTTCGACTGCATCCATCCGTCCCACAGTACTGACACGAAGGTGCAGGAACCAATCCTCGGATCTAGGGGTCTCCATGGCCGAGGCACTCCTTTTCCTAGGGCGATTCTGGGCTTTATAGTGGTGAGCACTGACGAATCTCCGCACGTCGGGAGGCAATTCCGCAAACGGTCTCAGCTGGCCAAGGCCGAATTCCACCCCGGCTGGGAATCCTGCGGTCATAAGCGGGCCGAAGTAGAAATCGTACCAGCGCTCCTTGTGAAAGAGATGCTTCCGAAGTGCTCTCTCAAGGTCTCCCTTGGTCACATTCTCGATCAATCTCCTCCGTGTGTGCAGGCGCACGTCGAGGAAGAAATCGTCCAAGTCGAGCATGGAGATCTTCCCTTTGAAATCCGGAGACTCGAGAACAGCTCGGTATAGCTCCCCCAGAACAGCGTAATACTCGCGCCGACCGCCCAGATGCTGTTTTACGACTTCCATCGCATCCCAAGCCTTCGACCACATAACAGTCGATTTTTGGTTGGTTGGCAGATGGTGGTACCTGCTTCCGGAATCCTTGGGAGGTGATCGATTCATTTCAAAACCTTCTAAGCCCGGGCATTCATCAACCAGCACTTGGGTGTCTGAAGCGACAGATCATGGCATAGTCGCACTCCGAGCATGTCCTAGCAGAGGGTCTGGGTGGGAACTGTTTGCGCAGTATCTTGGAGACCTCTTCAGCCACCTCGTTTCTGGTTGCACCCAGAACTGAAGCGGATATGTCCACCTCGCTCTTCCTGTTCTCGTCGAGGTGGTGGACGTACGCCTTCTGCGGGTCCAGTCCTAGGGATTCGAGACATGCGATTGCATAGAATCTGAGCTGCCTTTCATAATCAGCCGTGTAGATGCTGTCGTTCTGCTCGGTCTTGAAATCGATTATCTCCACCTCTGTCACAGAGCCCTTTTCGTCGACCTTCTTCAGGAGGTCGATCTGGCCGGCGATGAGAGCGTCGTCGAGGGCGAATTCGAACTTCTTCTCCGTTTCAAGAATCCTGCCGAAGTCGCCTTTGTGGAGCCCCACGTAATTCTTCACGATCCTGATCACGCTCGTCTTCATCCTGTCTGCAATGGGTTTTGTGGCGTAGCGGAGCTTGAATATCCTGTTTACCAGCGCCTCGATTTCGCCGTCGTCCGGGACCTTCCTGTTCTCGACATAGTCAGAGTGGATTATGTTGAGGGCATTGTGGACATTGGTTCCGTAGCCGAAGGTGACGGGGACCCCTGCATTGTACTGGTAGATGTGTCTCAGCCTGAAGTCCTGCGGGCACCGGGAGTATGCGTTCAGCTGTGTGAACGAAGTGGGGTATGTGCCCGACACGGCCGCCTTCGGAGGAAGGCCCGAGCGGAGCCTCTTCAGCTTCACGACGCCTGAGACGTGCCCGAAGTCCAGCTCCTGGACAAAGGGGTGGGACTTGTACGAATGCTTCCTGCCCTCGTGGTCTTCTGACCCGCTGATGAAGAGGTACTTCTCTGCCCTAGTCATGGCTGTGTAATAGACACGCCTTTCGTCCTCCTTGGTCCCCTCGTACTTCCGGACGTCGTACAGTTTGCTGTCGACGAAATTGTAACCTGAGAGAGGCTTCCTTCTTGTTTCGAATCCGGGGATGAACACGGCAGGGTACTCCAGCCCCTTCGCTTTGTGGATGGTAAGGACGTGGACGGCATTGATCACCGAAGCGTCGCTGTGTTGCGTGTCTGTGTAGTGGCTTTCTGCGAAGGATCTGACAAAGTTGAAGAAGTACCTGACTTCGCTGGCTCTCAGCCTGATCCAGACCGACTCGTAGTCAGAGATGGCACGGCTCAGAGCCGCGAGGTTGTAATTCGTAACATCCCCGAAGTCAAATCTTCCTGCGCCCATCGCCGAGAGTATCTTGTAGTAGAACCCCTGGAGGCCGAGGTCGCCGAAGTAGTCCTTCTTGCCTTTCGTGAGGAGGGCGTCCGCTTCTTTCCTTACCCTCGCCATCCCCACGATGAATTTTTCCACCTTCGCCTCCGTGAACCTCCGGTCGAACACAGCCTTGTAGGCCTCACCTAGCTGGCTGAGAGTGGGAGTCTTCCCGAAGTCCGGGTACGACTTGGCCCCGAAAAGGTATGCGATGCAATTCATTGCCAGCACGACTTCGGGCGCTTCGAAGACGCTCGTCCCGCTGTAGGCCACGCATGGAATGTGGTTGCGGTCGAGGAACGCCACTACCTTGGCGGCATCCGCGTTGCTCCTAACGAGGACCGCGAAATCGCTGTACGAGAGGGAGAACGGGTTGTTCCTTTTGTCGAGGAAGTCGGTGCCCAGCAGCTCCCTGATTTTGTCAAGTATGAAGCTGTACTCCTCGTTGTCGGAACCGAAGTGGTGGTAGATTATGTCCCCCGGTTCGCTCTTTCTCGGCAGCTTTCGGCTCGGCTCCATTTCCTTGGCCAGCCGTTCGTCGTTGTGTTCTATCAACGACCTCGCGGTGTCTATGATTGCCCCTGTGCTTCTGAAATTGGTGGAAAGGCGCCCTTCGGTGACCCTGTATCTCCGTCCGTACTTTTTCGCGAAGCTCCTGATGATGCTCACGTCGGAGCCTCTCCAGTGGTATATGTTCTGGTCGTCATCCCCGACGACGCAGACGGAGTCGGCGCCTTCTGACAGGAGCTCGACCAGCAGGTCCTGGATTCTATTCACATCTTGGTATTCGTCGACGACGACATGCTTGATCCGGGCGTGGACAGCCTTCCTCACCTCGCGGTTGTCCCTCAGGAGAGAGACGAAGGCGTGCATCACGGACGAGAAGTCGAAGTACTTCTCCCTGTCCAAGGACGCCCTGTAGTTCCCGTAGCACTCCGCGAACCTCCTGTCTGTGATTCTGTCCGGGTCCACATCCTCGGTCATCACAATGTCGGCGCTTTCGATGAACCGGTCAATCGTCTGGAAGTACCAGAGACCGTGGGTCTTCTCCAGCCTGACGAGCCCGATGTTGTAGAAGTAATTCGCCCCCTTCGAAAGGAACGCGACCCTCTTCGGGTCGTCCAGCACGTCGTACGAACGGTACTCCGGGACCAGCTCCTTGAGCATCTGGAAGCAGAACGAGTGAATCGTGCCGACGAACATGTCCCCGAAATCGGCCCTGTCTGGGCACCGCTCCTCGAGAATCTGGCGGATCCTGAACTTCAGTTCCTCCGCCGCCTTTTCTGTGAATGTGAACGCGACGATCGTCTTGGGCGCGACGCCACCCTCAATCAGTCGGACTACTCGCTGGGAGACGACCTCGGTCTTGCCGGAGCCAGGGCAGGCGATTATCCTGAGGTGCCCGTTGCGGTGCGAAATGATCTTCAGCTGTTCCTTTGTGAAATCGAGGCCTGCACTGGTGGTCTTGCTCAATTATGGAACCTTCAGTCTCTCAATGATTTTCCTGCTCCTCAGGTATCTCTCGGTTTCCTCGTCACTGCTCGCAGCCTTCATCAGCGTGCCCAGCTCGCCTATCATCATCTTCCCGACTCTGTCGCGGAACCTCTCTCTAGCCTTGGGGTCTGCACGCCTCAGGAGGGACAGGCTGTGCACAACCCGGTTGATCTCTCCCTTGAGGCCGGGGGAGGTGGTGTCTAGGTCGCGGCCGAAATTCCTCGAGAGGCCGGCGGTGATGCCCTTGAAGCCTGTCTCGTCGTTCAGGGCCGCCATCAGCCGCCTGCTGTTTGTTATGAAATCGGCGCCGAAAAGCTGCCTGAATTCACTCATGCCTGTCCTGTCTCTGTTGTTGACCGCCGCGCTCAGGACGGTGACCGATGCTTCCATGTCCTCCCAGACCTGGTCGTAGTCAACCGTGATTCCTTCGGGGTCATACTTCTCCCTGATCTTCCTGACCTCGGCCAGGGTCTCCTCGTACGTCAGCTTAGGGAGAAGGCCCCTCAGTCTCGTGAACTCGTCCTGTGGGACCCCCAAGGCCTGGGCAAAGTCCGAGTCCAGAATGGGGAGAACCTCCCTGAGCTTGCCGTAACTCACCCCCTTGGCATATGCCAGGTACTCTTCTTCTGACTGGAATGCCCTCCTCGCCGCCCGCGCCTTCTTCAGCAGGGCAGGCTGGAACCTGACCAGGCCAGATTCGAAATGTGTCAGAATCTCGGAGATGGCCTGCTCTTCGCTGCCCGCCAGGGACTCGTATTTCCCGACCTGATCGCCTAGCGCCCACAGGTGCCTTGTATCGTAGGCCTCGATTGCGCTTCCGACCTTCGACTGGTCCTTCTGTATTTTGGGGACCAGGGCCGCTATGGCAGCCAATACTTCCTCCTTTCCTCCCGTCTAGTCCACCTCGAAGAATTCGTATTTGGTCTTGAGGAAGGTGTCCATCACAGGGAACTCGCTGTTCTTCCTTCCAGCGAGCTTGCAGATTTCCCAGATGTAGAGTTCGGCGAGGTACGCCAGCAGGTCTTTGTTGATGGGGTCGTCAGGATTGTCCCTGGCCTTGTATCTTAGGTGTCCGCTGTTGACTATCACGGTCGAGGTAAGTTCGTCGAAATCTGACAGCCACTCGGAGAATTCGTTGTCCTGGGTGGTGATGTTGAACCCCCGCGGCTTCCTGCGCCTGTAGGTTCTGGTGCTGGCAGAGGCCGCGTCCCCCGAGGATACCTGCTGCTCGACCGTTTGGAGTTTGTTCAGCTCCCCGTTGGCGTCCCGGTACCCGTCCTTGCCGTACCCTGCCTCCGAACCCGGTCCTCCCGGCCCTCCCTCCTTTTTGCCGCCTCCCTCTCCTCCCGTCCCGCCGAAATCCGTCTGCCCTGTGTGGACGCCGGGGTCACCGCCCGGGATGACGCCCGCGACCGGCTCGACCTGGACTGGGACGCCTGTCACTGCCGGGTCGCCCGAGGCTGCCGGGAACGCTGACTGGGCATCAGTTCCTTGGGACACCGACCCTTGGAGCGTCTCCACGTCGTCTCCGGTTGATATGGAACCGGATTCGCGCGCAATCTTGAAGTCGAATATCTTCTTGGCCTTGAGAAAGGACTGCAGCTTGTTTACCAGCTGGTTGATTTCCTGACTCCTCCTGATGTCGATCAGCCCCTTGGCGTGCTCCTTGATCGCAGTGGCGAGCGCCCCCTCGACGTTCAGAAGCTGCTGGTAGAGGAAGTCCCGGGCGGCCCCCGGCTTGAGGGCAAGCCTGAGTTCGTTGATCTCGCAGAAGTCCGCCCTGACGTAGCCGGTCAGGTAAGAGCTGTTCCAGACCGCATCCTCAGCGAACTCCCCAATCAGTGCGATGGGAGAGTCCCCCACTGGCCGATCCTTGTACATGAGAAAGGGCCTGTAGTCCCTGTCTGACTTGGGCCCGGGCATCAGGTAGAGTTCGAAGACAGCTTCCCCCTTCGCTGACCCGCCATTGTATTGGGCAGCGGGAACGTCGATCTTGGTGTATTCGCCGTAGTCCTTCGGCTTGCACTCGTAGAACTCCTTGCGTGGGACCTTTCTTCCGGCGACGAGATCCTCTCCCTCCCACAGCAGGATTTCAACCTCCCCCTTGCGTATCAGCTCCCCGAAATGGCGCTCGATCCTCCGGGTGAGCCTCTCCCTGCGGATCTTGGCGAACTCCCCCTGCTTCCAGTCCCCGTAGAACGCCACTGCGCCCTGGTTGAACTCCCCCCAGCTCCATTCCTCGAAGAGGACGTCAGGAGCGACTGCGGCCTCAACCTCCGGCCTGCTGGCCCTGAAGTCCAGCGACACGGTGTTGCCGGATCTTCCTCTGAACTGCTCCCCTGCCGGGACGTCCCGGCGGCGGGTCACGAACCTCAAGGTTTCGCAGTAGGAGCGGAACCCCTGCAAGCCCCTTGCGAACTTGCCGGTCAGGTCCGGGTCATACTTCTTCAGCGAATCGAACGGCTTCTCACATATGTGACGCGGATTGATGAAGCCGAGCCCGTTGTCGACGATGATGACGCGTTCCTTTCCCCGGTCGATGAAGATCCTGACAATCCCCTTCCCCCTGAACCCTGCCTTGCGCGCCTGGATAATTGAGTCGACGCTGTTCTCGACCGGTTCGGTGAGCATCAGCGAGCTGCCGCCGAGGGCTTCGAATCCCGCGCCCGTGCTTGCCAGAGCCGCCAGCAGCTGGGAACTCTCGGTTATCTTCGGCAGGATGAGCTCCCCGGCCTCGCCTGACACGGCGCTCAAGGTAATCCCGCCTTGACAGTTGGATTCTGGCCCATGCTCTCGTAATAGGCATAGATGTCAACGATGGCGTGGCGGACCGTTACCTCGGTGATGCCGAAGAAACTGGCGAAGTCACTCTGCGCCCTGTTCAACGAAAGGATTCTCGCCGCGGTGAAGAGGGATGCGGCCACCGCACCCTCAGGACTCTTGCCTTCGAACTTCACCTCCGATATGAATGCGAGTGCCACCGATCTGACCTTGGCGGGCAGGTCCATGCGGGTCATCAGGACCGGCCATCTTATTTCGAGAAGCTGCGCCGCTGTCAGGTGGGCAGGGGGGAAGAGCCCCGCCTCCTTGTAAAGGCGGCTAAGACTGAGCAGATTGGAACGCCTGATTGCAAACCCTTTGTCCTGGCACACCTTGGCAAACAGCGTGGGTGACTGGGGCTGCTTGCGCGACGGAGGCCATCTGAGGTATTCGTAGACGGCGGTGAGGAGCAGCTGGGTGAGGTTCCTCCCGGCTGATTTGCCCTTCTGGCGGAGCTTGTCGAACCGCGTCAGGATGAGTCGTATCTCCTCAGCCCTGATGCCGAATGCCCCCGCAACCCGCTCGACAACCTGCCTCGGACTGAGCCCGTTCAGATTCTTTACATCCATCCAGGACACCGGCTCATACCCGAGCCTGACCGGCAGGCCTAGTTTCCTTCTCCATTCCCGCGCCGTGTAATCACCGATACCGAGTGTCGCGCAGATCTCAGAGTACGAGACGTCGTCCATGTACATCTCCCGGAATCTCGACTGTAGCTCGTAGAACTTCTGCGCCGTCCTACATCGCCACCTTCTTCTGCGGGGATATTCCGAGGAGAAAATCGTCGCTCCTGAAGCTGGATTTCCATACGAACCCTTCACCCACCCTGGCGTGGTTGACCAGCGTTTCCCAGGCAACATATCTGTTGGCCGGAAGCTTCTGGTTGACCAGGAGATAGGCCCCGTACCCCGACATATACCCTGCCTTCTGCAGGGTCTGGTATGCATCCATGAGAGCCGCATGCAATTCATTGGCCGTCGCTTCGGCTGGGGCCAATCCGGAGGTCGCCGCCTTGATCCTGGCAAAGGAATCGGCCGGCATCCGGTCAGAATCCTCTGTCCCCTGGAAGCCTTCGGTCAGCCGTCGCAGGACATCGATGTTCAGTGCCAGACCATCCATCCTGTTGAGGAACCTGATTCGCGCGCTCGCGTGATGGAGCAGGGTCCTTTCGGTCACCTTGACTGAATCGGGGAGCGGCGGCTCGAGCGCCACGAGCTCGTACCTGTGCGCTTTCCAGATCTCCTCCCAGACCTCTCTCGCCAGACCCTCGAGCCCCTTGAACCTGCCTCTGCCGAAGTCGTAGTCAGCATCGACCAGTCTGCTGAGGAACGGGAGGGAGAAAGTCCTGTCGTGTGTGAGGAACTGGTGGAGCAGCAGCTCCGTCTGCCTCTGCTTCGCCTCCCACAGAGTTAGGAACGTCCTCCCTGCCCCGAAGGTGACGTCCCACCTCTCCAGCCTCCGCCCCTCTAGGAAGTCCAGTTCCCTGGCAAAGCTGAAGTGAGGTTCGGCCGATCTCCACTCCGAGTCCAGCAGGCCCCTCTTCCGGGGCCCCTCCACCGTCAGCCCGCCGTACTTTTCGATGAACAGCTCACACAGTGGGCGGATGCTCAGGGCCCTGTACTTGGACGCCGTGAGGACAGCAAGGTAAGTCCGCTGAAGGTGCCCGGCGTCCCCGACGAGGTACCTCATCCAGTGGACCTTCACAGTGAGAGCCCCTCCACGACCTCGTCGCTGACCTTGCGTATGATGTCCTTGGAGACGAAATGCTTCTTGTTGAGCAGGGCGACCCGCAGCCCCTTGTCCATCAGCTCAAGCAGCTCTTTGGGCCTGGCCGCCTCGATCTTGTTGTTCGCGGCGAAGAGTGCCACCGCGCTGACTATCTCCTTCACCGCCTCCTTGGAGAACGGGTAACTCTGAGCGTCAACAGTCTCGTCGGTCGTCAAGGCGGAGAGGGCGCCTTTGATGTCGAACTTCCTGTCCCTCCTGTACAGGATGGCCTCATAGACGAACTCCTCGAGCTCGTTCTCGCTGTAGTCCCTGAACTGGATGTAGTTGGTCAGGCCTATGCGCCTTCTGACGGGTTCGTAGTCTATCGGCCCCGGCATCTCGGCCAGCGCCCTGGCCGTCACCGCGAAGACAACGCCCACCTTGCTGCTCTCGTCTACCAGGGCCCTGACGGCCTCGGTGAAGACCACCCTCGCGTCGCCCCCGATGTTGCTGGTGCTTTCGAACTCGTCGACCAGCAGCAGCAGTGGCTTACCACCGGCCTCCTCGCTCAGCGCCCCGAGGGCATTCAGGATGGCGACTGCATCGTCAGGAGCCAGCTCTGTATGGATCGTCTCTAGGTCGTCCGCCTCGCTCGATTTCAGCTTGATGCCACTGAGGAACTTCCAGAGCAGGAAGGCCTTGTCATTCTTGATGGCGTTCTCGACCACGAGCGCGAGATCCTCGCTCATTCCGAGCTTCCTGAGTTTGCCGGGTTTTCCTGCCCCCTTGCCAAGGACCTCCATCACCCTGGTCCTCCCGATTTCTGATAGTACGGCGCCGTAGAACTCGGTGAAGGACGTCCGCCTGTGGGATGGGGGCGTCTGAAAGTAAATGGGCTCGGTCACGTCAGAGACCAGCTGCTTCAGGTGGTACAGGAAGTGTGTCTTCCCGATTCCGAACGACCCGTAGACAACGTATTTCGGCACTTTGCCGCTGTTGAGGGTTCCTATCAGGTCCTGGTAGAACTCCTGGAACTCCTTCTGCCTGACGAGGAAGACGTCGAACTCCTCCTTCGGATTGATGCTGTAGTGCTCGGCGTTCAGCCCGAACAATACAGCTCCTCTCCCATTGATGTTGGTTGTTGGTTCATGGTTTTTGGCTGACGGCCCTTGGTCTATTTAAGCACCACGGTTATCCAGGATAAATCAGGCGTTGCACGACCGACGGTCAGAGAATTGTTCCGGGGCTTAAATACAAAGGCAAAATGTCGGGCGAATGAGGGGCCTAGGCGGGAAACAGTTGTCGTATCGTTCAGGTCCCATAGGGTCGCCCTCGGTTGTGGATCTCTTTGCCGGGCCAGGTGGTCTGGGAGAGGGATTCAGGCAGGCGGGCTTCTTCATAGCGGCTGCCGTGGACAACGACGAATACGCCTACCAGACTCTTTCGCTCAACGCCAAGCAAACAGGGAACCTTGTCCTCAAGGAAAATGTCAGGAAGCTGAGGATGAGTGGGAATGTTGACGTGGTGGTAGGGGGGCCACCCTGCCAGGGTTTCTCAAACGTCGGGATTCCCAAGATTAGACACCAGAGACTGACTGAAGAAGGCAAGAAAAGGGTCAGAGATCCAAGGAGGACTCTCTACAAAGAGTTCGTTCGGATCGTGGGTGATGTCAAACCCCAGTTTTTCGTAATGGAGAACGTCCCGACAATACTTTCGTTCCGGGAGGGGAAGGTCAAGGAAGCGATAATCGAAGAATTCAAGGGCATCGGGTACGAAACGGTACCGGTAGTGCTGAACGCTGCACGTTACGGTGTTCCACAAATACGCAAACGCGCATTCTTCATCGGCAACAGAATGAAGGTGAAGAATCCTGTCCCTACGCCGACGAATATGGACTGGGAGGCTGAACCACAGCTGAAGCTGGGGGAGACCACCCACCCCCTGCCCGACTACCTCAATGTTGGGGATGCAATAAGCGACTTACCTCCGCTAGAACCTGGGGGCGGCCTGGACGAAGTGCCGTATCCGCCAACCTCCGGCCTGACCCCCTATCAGGCACGGGTCCGCACGGGGTCACCTATGCTCTACAACCATGTCGCTAGGAATCACAGTGAAAGAGACAGGAACGTCTTCAGGATCCTGAAGGTAGGGGAGAAGATGGGGGACCTCCCCGAGAAGCTCAGGCCCCCTTACCGGACTGACATATTTGCCGACAGAATCAAGAAGCAGGGTTGGCACAGGCCCTCCAGCACGATACTCTCACACATGCAGAAGGACGGCCTGATGTATGTCCATCCCGACCCCTCTCAGGCGCGCACGTTCACCCCCAGGGAGGCGGCCCGGCTCCAGTCATTCCCGGACTGGTACCGGTTCTGCGGCCCCATGACACAGCAATTCAAGCAGATCGGGAACGCGGTCCCT
This sequence comes from archaeon, assembly GCA_016432545.1. Taxonomy (NCBI): domain Archaea; species archaeon. The sequence goes on along the minus strand of CP066694.1, from coordinate 1,487,583 downwards.
CCGATACTGGCCAAGCACATCGCCGAGGCAATCAAGCCGTTCTTGAGTCCGGTCGAAAGGCCGGTAATCAACGCCGAGGTCCTGACCGTCTAGACTTCTTCAGCCCTGCTGCCAACAACCGAATCACATGTTCAGGTCTGGCCTTCACGTCATGCTCCCAGATTCTCATGACAGTCCAGCCCGTGCCAGTCAAGATACCATCCACGTGCCGGTCCCTTAACACGTTGCCAGCAATTTTCTTCCTCCAGAAGTCCTTCCTGGTGTCAGGTTCTTGGTAGTCCTCAGGACACCTGTGCCAGAAACATCCGTCTATGAAGACCGCGAGCCGCGCCTTGGGAAAGACGATGTCGGGTTTGCCTGGCAGTGATGAATGGATACGGTAGTCCGTAATCTTGGCATCCTTCAGCCCCGCGCGAACGATCCTTTCAGGACTAGTATTCCTCCCCCTAATCCTTGACATGTTCAAACTCCTTTGCCCGGGCGTCAGGACGTCAGGCATACGGCCGGCGTGGGCCCAAGAGCGTATAAGCGCTACCTGTTTCTCAGCCTGAACGCATCCAACTGCTGCTTCTTGGTCAAACCTCGGGACCCGACACTCATTGATTCATTTCCGTGAGAGGCCTCTGAGTAATGGGCCATCACACGTTCTACGGACCTGAAGCCGCGCCCGCAGCTCAGGCACCAGAAGGGTCTGGTCTTGCCCCAATCGTCTGATATTCCGTCTGGGGATGGGAGATGCGTTCGCGCCTCAGTCCTGCGAGTAGCACGGGTCAAGAATCCTAATCGCGATACCTGCTCGCCGAATATAAACACCAATAGACATGCAGTCTTTCCACCCTGATTCCTGAGTTTCTCATTGCCGCACTGGCGTCCGTGCATCTACAAAGCTCACGAAATTCCCTTTGACCCAGTCGAAATATTGATCATCGTAATCCAGAATCGCCAGCATCACGCGGGCAAGCATTGTCATGATTGCGTTGTAGCACTTAAGCAACATATCGTAGGATCCTGATACCTTGGCATCTCCGGTATGTGTGATTTTGTTCCTGATTGAAACGATGTCTCCGAAAGTGACTCCAAGGTCGTCGCGCTTTATCCTCCAGAAATCCAGCATCATCCTCGCCTTCTGGGAGTAAGATCTTCTGTTCAGTTCGAGCAGCTTGTTCTCAAGCGAGCCAAGGACGTCTGAGTGCAATCCCTTTGCTCCATCCCAAGCCTTCAGGCTTGTCTTCAGGTACTCCCGCAGATGTTCGAAGGATTCTCCAGGCAACATGAATTCATTCCCTGCCTCTTGAGAGTACCGGTCCATCAAAAGCTCGAGACAAGTAGTTGCAGAGAGGAATTTGGATTCGAGCAGCTGAGACCCGTTGGCACCGACGAACCATTCCAGCGCCAAGTCGAACCCGTATTTCTTCACATTCCTTCCCGAGTACCCTTTCCACGCAGCGGACACGAATCTTGACGAGTGCGCAGGGTTCGTAAGTTGCCGGCCCGACGATGTCAGCAGTTTGCCATGCCTGATGGACAGGTAGCGAAGTTCGCCTCCTCCATCGACAGAGCTTTCATAGATGCTTACTGTTACCCATGTGTGCCACTTACCCTGAGCAAGGGAAGTAATCTTGAGGAAATTCTCAACTGTCACGGTCGCGCGCTGTAAAATCTCCCCCAGCGTGAGGCCGCCGCCCGAAGCCACCTCGATTGTTGCCGATGAAGTGACAAGGGGACTTCCGTAGGAATCCATCCTTGCCTCGAGCGAATCCATTTCACTCGAGTGGCGGAGAACCAGCTCACCCAGCTCTGTCCCGACTATCACTCTGAATGTCTTCGAAACATTGGCTAACTCGAAGCCGAAGAGGAGTTTCCGGGTTGGAACCGTCCTCAGGGACTCTTCTTGGAAAACCGCCTCTTGGCAGATGAAATTGCCTCGGAGTTCTGTTGTTGCTCCGTGAGAAATCTCAAACCTAGTGAGGAGGCAGCGCCGAATCATAATCGGAAAGGCATGATCCCTGAGGTTCGCGGCGCCTTCGATGTCGAAATAGGTCAGGGGGACAGCCTGAAGAGAAAAGAAATCCCCTTCGAACTCGGCAGGGAAGTCAATCTGTCCTTCGAACCTCCCGTTGATATGGAGTGCGGCCGTGAAGGTGACGCCCACACCTTTGCCGTCATCAAAAATCGCAAGACCCGTTCCGGTAATGCTGAGGATGTCCTCGAACTGACCGGTCGACACTACTCGGGTTTCACGCCGTCATGATTTAACCCATGGCATGCCCCTTCACACCCGCCACGGGGGTTTAACTTCAGTTGCGCTCCGCCAATTTTGCGAAATCCTTGACTCAGTCAGAATTACCCAATACTCAGGTTTCATCTGGACAGCCAGGGAAACATCCGAACCCGCGGACTGTCGTGCTTGTCAATAGAGTCTAGGCGAAGACTCGGGATCGACCATTAACACGGCGCAAGACGGGGTGGGAGGAGACACGAACCAAGTGTGCGCGAGTGGCATGCCAGAGCCTGAGTTTGTTGTCTTTGGCTAAGGCGAAGAGACTTGAGATTGGGAGCTTTTGGGTTTCGCATCCTGCGCATCTAGGGAACCGTACGGACCATGAAGAAGGTCCAAAAAAACAGGGGGAAGGGCATCAATTCAGCCGCAGGTCAATACTCTGTCGGAGTTTCTGTGATAGTTGGGGGCTTTCAGGGTAGGCTCAGGTCAACGCGGTTGTATTCACAGTGAAGGCAAAGCACACCAACGGGCACGCGTGTCTTTGTTCCAGAAATCCTTCTCTCTGCGTACAGCGAGACCAGACTCCTCCTCACGCCGCCTTGTTTCATCTCGGCGGGGCAGGCGCCTAGGTGCTTCGATTCCGAAGATAGGGCCCCGAGGGCCTCGAGCTTCTGCAACGTGCGGTCGACCCTCTTCTCGGCTAGGACCCCCTGCGACTTCATGTACGTCAGGGCCATTTGGACGTCCGAATGAAGTATGTGAGAGGATTCAGAGGAGCGTCTCCGCCTCAGCTCCTGGATGAGTTCATTGATGTCCGCGGGGCCTTCCTTCATGACGGCGAAGATGTTCGTACAAAGAGAGGAGGGCATTCTTGACGGAAATGACAGCAGCCGATAACAGGGAAGGAGGACGTGGTTCAAGGTGCCGCATTCCAGGCAAGCCCAGAATAGCTGGAACCACCTCGTCCTCCCGCCTTCCTCAGTCTTGACGTATAGTGTCCGGTGGGGAGTGATTCCTCCGCACTTAGGACATAATCTAATCGTGAGACCGCGAACTTTTCTCACGAAATCATGCGGCTGTCGGCGCTATAACGTCAGGCCCATCCATGAGAGGGCGGCCTGGAGCTGAATAAATTAGCTCCAGCACTTTCCTTGTCCTCTCAAGGACTCGCATACAGAGCCTCCCGACGCTCTGGGGATTGGCGGATCGCTCCTGGCTGGCGATATAGGTCCAGCTGAAGCCGTCGGCTGGCCTCCCGTAGAGCCTCGCAAGGGTGGCGGCGACCAGCTGCGCCACGGTCTCGGCTTCCGGTTCCTGGCCGTGCCCGGTCTTCGGCTCGAAGGTGCGGTGGATGGCGTGGGCGAGTTCGTGGAAGAAGACATCCCAGTCCTCCGTTGCCAGGGTAATCGCCTTGGCTGTGTGGTCGGTGACGCCGTACATGCCGGGGCTGAGGCGCTCGTACTTCACCTCCATGCCGAACCTTGCTGCCACTTCGAGAAGGGGCGGCGGGTCTATGGGGGCATAGGTCTGGAGTTCTTTGCCTTCTGTGTCCTCGCACCTGAAGACTGGGATGGTTCGGAATCCCACGAGGATTCTGTCTGGCTCCGCGTCCTGGTCAGGGGCGTCGGCTTGTGCAAGCTTCTTGACGATGACCGGCCCCAGTATGTAGAACGCCCTGGAGCCGAACCTGACCTGCCTCCCTACCTCTTGCCACTGTCTGTAGCCCCTCGCATCGCTGGTTCCTGCAAGGAGCACCAGGAGCTGGTTGCCGAAGGACCATTTCGAGCTGGGTTTGCCGGGGGCATTGATCAAGGCCTTAGCGCAGAGGTCAGGGAGTTGCTTCGAAGAGAAGAGCTGTACGATCTTCTCGAGCTCTGAGTTGGTGCGCTCTCTCCAAGTTTTCTGGTCGATGGCTCCCGCTGGGTTTTCAGTTGTTTGCATGAGTGCGGTCGCCTGCCGCTACCGGGTCTGCCCGTTCGCGGGGTACCGCTTCAGGAACTTCTCCCTCAGCCGGTACTTGTAGCCGCCGACGACCAGGTCCTCCCCCTCCCTCAGCCTCTGCAGGAATTCCTTGGCTGGTTCCAGCACCGCCAAGGGTGAACCGTCCTGGTTGGTCACGAAGGTCCACTCCCCGTCCCCGTTGTCGTAGGCTCTCCACGTGAGGTTCTCGAGAAGGGCCGGGTCCACAGTTGGCTCGTCTGCCATGATGTCCGTGTGCCCGGGGGTTGGTGTCTCTGTCTTTGGCTTCGATGTGTGGCCGTTCCCGCTCTCTCTCAACTTCCCGAGGACGTAGACGATGCTGCTCGACTGCCTGCCGAGGGCGTCTGTCTCGCGTCTTTCGACGGCCTTGATCAAGACGAAGCCGCTAGTGAGGAGGCCGTTTGCCTCGCCGCTGTTTGTGGCTTCTCTGATCTCGGTGATGCGGGCGTATGGGGTCTCCATTCTTCTGACCCGCCTCTTCTTCCCTGGCATGCCCTCCTAGGCGCCACCTCCATTTAACGGGCCGAGCTCGCTCCTGGCCCAGCTGCTGAACTCGCGGATGGTGTACTCCGCCACCCCCAGTGTCTCAGCAACGTCCCTTTGCGTGAGGGTCTTCGGCTGCACCTCCAAGGACGCCAGGTAGACAGAGGTCGCCGCCACAGTTCTCGGGCTGTTGCCTTCCTTCACCTCGCGCACCGCGGTGACGACAGTCGCTGAGGCTTGCAGGAGTCTGCGGAAGTACTGGCGAGGTTCAATCCCGTGCCTCTTCAGTCTCTCCGCGACGGCGGCGTTCGACTCCAGGCTGCCGATCACCGTCTGAAGGAGCGTCTGCGGGTCGGCGGATCTGAGGGGTACGCGCGATTCCGTCCCCAGACGCAGTAGCAGGGACTTGGTGACCCTGTGGCCCAGGTCTGTGTGGGCCTGGATGACGCTCTTCGCGCTGATGTGGTCTATCCCCGCTGCCCTGCAGGCGCAGAGGAGCGAGTAGGCGGATATCGCCGGGACGGTGGTCCTTCGCCTGGGCCCTCCGTCACTCTTCCTTTCCGCCAGCATCTTCCCCGACAGGACGACTGCGTTCGCTTTCACGAATGTGGGCAGAGAGAGTCTTTCAGCGACCCTCTCGATCAGGGACGTGCACTTCCAGGCTGCCTGGTCTTCGCCCATGTGGTCGGAGATGGTCTTCAGGAATCCCACCGTTGAGACGCCGTTGTAGTCGGCGTTGGAGCCCTCGTCGGCCTTGGTCCCCATGTAGGAGCCGAGACGGTTTCGCTCTCCGGCTCGAGAGGCGGTCTTGACTTCCTGGATTGGCCCCTCCCTCCTGGCCACGACGCCGCAGTTCGTGCATGCGACCTCCTGGCCTGCCTGGGCCAGAACACCTCTGCATTCGCGGCACTTCTCTACGATGCCTATTCCGAGTGGTTGTGGTCTCTCCATTGACATCACCCTCCTTTGGTTGATTGCCCTCGGCCCGCCCCGAGAGAGGGGCTGGACCGTCGCCGTCAGACCTGGCCGAGTCACGGTAAGAAGCGGACAATGGCTTCTTTCTCAGCGCCTGCCAAGAAGTCGATGCTCGCCGCTAAGAGCGAAAACCACGAGCAGAGGACTTCCGGTTTATCCCAGACTTGTCACGGGATTGTTATTGGAATCCCCGGGTCTAGGAGCAGGGCAGAGCGATGGCCGCCTCCCTTCTTCCCAGCGCAATTCGGCCGGCGTCAGATGGCAGTTTAACGTCCCTTGGACGGGCAGAGCGTCGAGACGGCTATCTGAAAACAAACCTTGTTTGAATGATCATTGTGTGAAGAAACGCGAAAAGTAGTGATGAACGGGTTGGATTGGTCCGGGCGTAAGCACCGCTTAGGATGCTGAGACGGCACGCTCCTACTGGAACGAGCCTCTGCGATTGAAGGGGGGGTTTGCTATGAATAGCGACATGAAAGTGGCTGTGGGCATTTAACGCGGGGCCGATTTCTATTACGCCAACCGACCTGCGAGCAGAATGGTGACATCGACGCTGCCAATGGTGACATAGCGAGGACCGGATGGTGACATTATCAGGCCCGATGATGACATGGCAGGACAGGATTGTGACCTTTCGGGTGTGAATGGTGACATCGGACCTTCAGGCGAGCTTTAACTGAGCCGGCCCGCCGGGCATCCCTTGATCATGGCGCTCCGCCAGTCGGCGTCCCTCCTGCATGAGCAGATAGCGTTTCCCTGTCCTCGACAGCAGTCCAAGCTTATGGAGGTGGACCAGATATCTCGTCACCTGCCGCGGCGCCACCCCCAAGCCAGACGCCAAGGTCGGCCTGTTCTTGTACCCGGAAGAGAGGAGCACCGAGAGCAGCCTGAGTTCGTTCTCGTGGATACTTGGATCAGGCTTTCGTTCAACGCTCGCCAGGGCCTGCTCCGCTCCAGCAAGACTTCCCTTCCCTTCTGCCGCGCCTGCCTGTAAGACAGGCTGTTTCTCCGCAGCAAGCAGGTTCTCAAGCTCGTCTTGCGGCAGGCCTACGTCCTTGTGGACGAACTGCACCATTGACAGTTCCTTGCCTTGGAGGATGGTCTTGACAGTCTCAATATCATTCCTCGTCGCCGTGACGAACCTCATCCTCCCCCACCCTTTCATGTCCCTCTCGTAGTCGTTCATGACCCCGTCCGGGTTCTTGGAAGGCGTCGCCTGGGACTCCACCGGCATCCTCTTCTCTTCGTCCCACTCCTCAGTGCTCATGGTGACCCTCTGCCTTCCGTCCTTAGCCTTCGCCATCGTGACCTTCGGATGGAGGACCAGCACGTCCGGAAAGGGTCCGGCCCTGTCCCCTCTGTCGACCGCGCACCAGGCCCCCTCCTTCCAGTACTCCTCCAGGACCAGCTTGATTAGCGCGACGTGGACGTCGCCCCCCGCCCTGTCCGACTTCGCCGACTTGTTGTAGAAAACAAAGTACTCCTTCTGGGCATCCTCTGAGATGGAGTAGAAGGCCTCCCTGGCCCTCAGCGTCTCGTCTTCGGTCGTGGGGTCCTTCCAGATGGGCTTCCCGGTCTTAGCGTCCGTGCCTGCCCTGAACTTCCAGATATCGATCTTCTGCTGCACCTTCCCCATGTCGACGAGGCGGCTAAGGGCGACCTTGAGGACGTCCGGTCCCCACGCGTGGTCCGACTCGAATTCCTCAGCCATCGGGGTGAAGGGGTTCCACCCCCGGTTGCGGTGCAGGTATGTCAGCGGGACCCAGTAGAGGGGGATTTCGAGCGGGCAGTCCCCCCTCAGCTTCGCCACGAGTTCCTGGTCCTTCTTGTAGACGAGGTTCCTGTCTGCGACCGCGCCGCCGTAGGCCCTGTCCATGTCGCCTTTCATGTAAGACAGAGCGCCGGCGTACTCGTTGACAGGGTCCCGGAGCTTCGGGAAGGTCACTCTGAAGGGCGGCTCCACCAGCCTTCCCCCGACGGGCCTCTTCCTCACGAGGGCGGCGTAGTCCTCCAAGCCCGGAATCAGCGTCTCAACCGTCTCGGCCCGCTGGGGGAGAAGCAGCTTCCCCAGCTTCCGCGCGTCGTCGGGGCTCCCCCTGAACGCCAGGATTGGGCCGACGTTGGCCTGTATCGAGCCCATGAGGTCCTCGGGGATCTCGGAGAGCGTCTGGACCACCATCCAAAGATAGAGGCCGTACTTCCTGGACTGGGAGAGGATAGTCCTCAGGATCTTCAGCTCGCCTATGTCCCTGAACTCGTCGGCGGCCAGGACCACGGGAATCCGCGCGGTAGGCTGCTCGCCCGACCTCTCCAGCCGCTTCGCCCGCTTCAGGCTGGCGAAATAGAGCTGCATCACTACGGCACTGGAGAAAAGTCTCCTGAACTCGTTGGGGAGGCTGCTGGGTATCCTGAAGATGGTCAGCCTTCCGGGCGACATGAGCTTCTCCAGGTCGAAGGTAGATTTGCGGGAGCAGAACGTCCTGAAGGTGATCGAGCTTGGGGGCAGGACGAAGTTCGAAATCCTGTTGATGACCGGCATGTAAGCGTCCTGGGGAAGCTTGGATATCGCCTCCAGGGTCTGTTCGATGATCTCGACATTCATGTCCCTCCTCCTGAACAGGTCCTCGACCTCCCTCGCCTTCTTCTTGGTGAATAGGAGCATGATGTTGTAGAGGTCCCAGAAGGTAGGGTCGTTGGTGAATGTGTAGAGGTAGTAGAGGGCGCCCTTGAAGATCCACATCAGGCGAGGGGCCGTGGTGGCGTCGGTGTTGAATACGTCCGAGAGAAGCGCGGAGAACTCCTCGACCTGAATCTGGAGGACTTCCGGTTTCTCGACAGCGTCGAGGCCCTCAGGCAGGGAGAGGAGGTTGAAGCCGAAGGTGACGTACTGGGGGTCGAGGATGACCACCCGATTCCGCTCAGTCGGTGATATCGCTCGGAGAAGGTCGATCGAGGCATCACCGGCGGGATCGAAGAGGAAGAGGGCCGGAAGTACGCTTCCCTTGTCCTCCTTCCTGAACAAGAGGTCTAGCATGTAGAGGATAGCGTTGGTCTTTCCGCTGCCAGTGCCCCCGGCGACGAGTATGTGAAAGAGCATGTCGTTGCTATCGAGAAGCCGGGCCATGCAGGTTCGTTCCTCAGGCTTCTGACGAGGGACCGCCTTTAACGGGCCGCGGTTCGAACCCGATTTGCTATGCGGTCGCTGGGACTACAGCCCAGCATGCTGGGCGAAAATACCAATATTTCGAATGGCCTGCGCAAAAGAGGAATGTGCTCTATGAAGAGAGAGTTGCGGGCCCAGAAGTCTTGAGACCTTCATCTTCCGAACTAGGATAATCCGATTTGTTTCATCAATCCGACTAGGTCGTAGGAGAGCCGCTCCTCGAGTATCTCCCCTTTGTCACTCCAGTGCGCGACTGTACAGAACTCCACATGGAAACTCCTGTTCGTTGGAGGAATCACCATGCCATCAGCCGCCTTCATCGGTCCTTTCATTGTCCCTGAGAAATCTGCTACCGTGCAGGTATAGTCACCCTGACCGAAGAAAATCTTGTACGGGTTGTTGATCAGGTGGTTGTCCGGAAATGTCTTGAAGAATTCAACAGCTTCCAAGTCATGGTTATGCCGTCCTCTTGTAGGCTTGGGTTGGCCTGGCCAGTAAACGGCGACGTTCTCACCATGACGGTCCCTGAAGGTCTCCCAAAGAGGACTTCCAGGTCCGGCGTTCCAAGCGTCGTCTAGGGTCCTCATTAGCTCCAAATTACGCTTGACGACGGACTCCGTGTCCATGCGTGTGGATTGTTGTCCAACTTCATCTTAAGTCTTCTAGAAGATGTAATTCTCCTGAAGACTGTGCGGTCGTCTCTTTGCAATGCGTGTGTCGGGTGAGCCTAACGATACTAAGTAGCTACGGAAATACCACTAAGTAAATAATTCACACTAAGTATATATCCAAGACTTGTCTCAAGAGTCACCGATGAACACGCCTAATGTAAGGGAGCCTGAGAAAGTTGGGCTAATGCAGCGCTCACGAGAATCTCCTAGGTTTCGCAAGGAGACGAAGACATAGGTGTCAGGTCTCTTGGAAGTCCTGAACCCGTACGGGCCGGAGCTCCTGCTAATCCTAAGGCTTTCAGTAGGGGCGGGGTTGGTGCTCCACGGTTACCCGAAGGCAAAGGGAGGAAGAGTTCAGGCCGGACAATGGCTGAAGAGCATGGGATTACCGCCGCTCGCAGCCGACCTGGTAACGGTCCTTGAGTTTCTCGGGGGAATCTTCCTGATACTCGGCCTGCTGACGCCCCTTATCGGCCTCTTCTTCGTCGTCCAGTTCGGGTCGATCATCTTGATGAAGAAGTCGAAGATGAACGCCAGCTTCATCAGCGTGGAGAAGGGGAAGCTCACGTACGAAATCGACGCCGTCTACCTGTTGCTGGCCCTAGTCTTCCTCGTGCTTGGGGCAGGGTCCTTTTCGCTGGATGGCTTGTTGGGACTGTAGCGGAGAGGATTTTCCCGTCACCTGCTAGATGGCCCGGTGCCCAGCCATGTAGTTCAGTATGAGCCAGCTTAAGGACCACATGCGCATAGCCCTCTAAACGTTAAACTAGCAGAGTTCTCAAAAAATCACTTCGAAGGCTGGTTGGAGATGTCTGGTACAGCCGAAATGGATGATCACACTAAGTTCTATGGAAAGAAATCAGAGGATGTTGCTTACTCTGATGTCCTTTGCCCGTTCTGCAACACGCGAATTGACGAATTTGGTTTGTGCGGATGCATCGCGGGAACTAATGGAGCAGATTAGAATCCAAATTGCGGTGTGGTCGCCAGGACTTCAGCCCGGATTCCTTTCAATCCCCACAAGCCTGGGTATCTCCCTCAGGAAGTCGGGTCGTGGGGAGCCTTCTACGACATCTAGCTCACCATACACGGACTCGAGTACGCCCACATATTCTCCCGTGTCTCGCTCAGTCCGGGACGAAAGTATGATCTCCGTCCTCCCGGATGCGAAAGTGATTTCAAAGCTCCTCACCGTCGGCGAGGGCAGCAGGGACAGCCTCTCCCCTTCCTTCTCCTTTAGCGGCTCGCTAATCCAAGGGACCTTCGTCAGCCTCAGTACCTTCGAGTGCGCCGCCTCTACCCTAGGCTCATCACCTTCGACATCACCCTCCCTCACCTCAGCCGTGTGCTGCTTCCAGCTCACGGACTTCAGGAAGTCGGTTTGTCTGGCCACGGGAAAGTGGAGGTAGTACGGTACCTCCTCCTGGGTGACTAGGAACGACGGCGGCTCGAGGCGGGATGAGGCGTAGCTCGTGATGTAGGAGGAGATGTCCTCGACCATCCTCCGCTCCACTAGTTCGGCGAGCATCCAGGGGTTCCGGTAGGCGAAGACGCCGAGCCTGTCGTGCTCATCGTAGCAGTCCCTGAAGGGCAGCCCTGACAACTGCGATGGGTCTCCGACCCACATCCCCTGTATGGCGAGGAGGACATGGGGCTTGTGAACGAGGGCGCCGATGCTCTTCACCCTCTCGCCCGACCTCCTGTACCAGTCGCGGTGCAGTTCAGCCCTGTCAAATTCGCTCCCGTCGATCAGGCTCGTTCTCGGAGTCTTGATCAACGTAGCCGCAGAATGGACCGAATTACTCAGGGCAACGAGCGCAGAAGATAGGTTCACCCGCTTGAAGAGGAACTGTATCCATGCGAACCTGGGAGATGCGGCTTCGATCGATCGAATCAGTTCGCTGACGAGACGCTGCGGTTGTGGATATCGCGGGATGGACACCGGATCCCCGTTGATGAGCGAGATGTTGAAGAATACTACCTCTTCCCTAACACCTTGTTTCTCTTTCGTCGACCTAGGCCGCCTCCTTCGCCTTCTTGAGGTGCCTCACCCTGGTCCCCAGACGCGGGTACGGTAGCACGTCTCTGTACGGCCTGAAGGGAATCGGCCCGGCCATGGTGACCAGCAGGAGGAATAGAGGCAGAGAGGCCAGAGCTTGAAGAGCGCAAAGGTAGTACCACGCCAACGATACAGGAGTGGCGAGCCAAAGGAGGCTAATGAATGACGAGACAGCGACTGCGATGAAGGGCGGAGCCTTCCACGTACTTTCCTTCGGTCTAGCGACACTCGCGCGGATTAGGCCTAGATACTCACAGACTGACCACCAATCTTTCCGACTCGCACGATCTCTGATGGGCCTGGCTATCCTCGTCAGGTCATGACGGTAGGCTGCTACATATGCGAATGCCAACCATGGAAAAGGGGTGTAGAGGAAGAGTACGCCGATTGAGTTCAACGAATGGATGGGACAGCGGCCCTAAAAACGGCACTCGCCGCCGAAAGGGTGCCTACGGTCGTCCCGATTCTCTAGGTCCCCCGAAAAGTCGCCTTGCCTTCGCTACTTCGTCTCCGAAGCTCAGGCTGCCCCCGCGCGAGTATTTCGCCCCCTGCCCCCTGTAGAATCGCGCCAGGATTCTTGTCTCGATTACCAACGCGCCCATCGGGTGGAACAGGTCGACAAGGGCATCGTCGAAATCCTGTGGCCTAAGTGAGCTGTCCTTCATTGAGACGCCCGACTGGTGGAGCCACCAAACTACAGACTTTGTTCCGCTTTCGCCCAGCGTTTCCCTCATCGTCGACTCGCAGACCTCGCTGAATTGCGCATCGAATTCCTTCCTCTGCGGAAGTGAGGACCCTGGCCTCATCCTGGCGTCACTATCATGACCGAATTCGGGGTTACCGTCGCCGTTGTGCCGCCGGGTTGTTGGAATTCCACGTTGAACGTGCCCCCGGTAGAGCCGAACGCGACGTAGATGGTCGCCTGATACAGGCATGGGCTCGTTGAGCTCGAGCATGCATTATCAGCGAGGCCCGAGACGCCGCCACTAAAGACCGAAGAGCCAATTACAGCATTGAAACTCATTGTGCACCACTGTGTAGCTGGATAGTTGAGAGCCAGCCCCCCGCAGGCAAGCATGGTTGCTCCGCTGGGAGCCGAAACCCCAAACCCCGGTCCAGGAAACTGGTTCCCTGACTGGTAGAATCCCAGAGATAATGTTACCTGATAGAGCGTGTTCGCGGTGCCCGCAAATGAAAGACGATTGATTGCAGTCCAGGTGCTCAGACTTGTGGACTGAAAGGCCGTGGTCACATAGACAAGAGGAGGATCCTGACCAGATGGCTGTGGGGGGCCAGTTCCCGCAACGAAGTTCGCGGTCTCGGTAATCAGGTTGTTAACCGTGACGGTAGCTGGGTCTGAGCTGCCGGAGTAGGAGCCGGTGCCTGAACCAGTCCATGACGAGAACGCGTAACCAGGAGCTGCGTACGCCTCTATCCTGACTTGTTGGCCGTTGCAGTACTGGGTTATCGAGCCTGGACTGGTCATTCCTGTGCCCGCCGGGGAGACCTGCATCGACAGGGTTCCGACGCTGCCACACGAGCTCGGGACGCCAGGCTGCTGGACGGCAGAAGCATACCAGAAGGAGGCCCCGGAGGACGTAAGCACCCCAATTGTGTCCGCCGGGTTGCTGCTGCCAAGCAGGGCGCTATACTTCGACGAGCATGTGCCCCCGCCGCAAGTCCCTGTGGCAATCGAGGAGAGGCCCTGGTTGCCCCCGCTCGGGACGCCTGTGTTCTCACCGATGGTGTAGACAGAGCCGTTCGCGAACTTCAGGATGAGGTTCACAATTGTCGCCCCTGTGTTGCCGGTGTTAGTGACTGAGAGGCCGTTTGAGTTCTGGAACGAGAGAGACGTCGATGCTCTGGCGGCCATGAGATTCAGCCCTACCTGTTGAACCTGGGCGGATTGGTTCTGGAGGCTTGAGAGGTAAATAATCGCCCCGATCGCGATCATCATGACGAACACAAAGAAAATCGTCCCGATTATGGAAGAAACCCCCCTGCGGTGGCCGAGTCTCATCGCGAACTTACTCACAGTCGGCTTTTAACGAGTCAGGCGGGCAAGACCGAGACAGCCTGCTGCGCACTGGCCCCCGAGGCTGCCACATAGAGTGAGTACCCTGTCCCGAGGGTGAAGACGTTCCCGGCTTTGATGGTCACGGTTACGAGAAGAGATTGACCGGGAGGGAGGGTCGTCGCGATGACCATGGAGCCAGGGCTGGACCCGGAGAACGCTGTCAAGGAACCAGTGACCGGGTTTTCAAGGGTACCGCTGTAGGCCGCAGCGGAGGAGATTCCCGAAGTCACCAAGGTAAATGAAGAGAGTTGTACGTTCCCGGTGTTTGCAATCTGCAACGTTTCAATGGCCAGGCCGGATCCCTGCCGGATTGACACATTCGAGATGGAGATGGACGCGCCCTGGAGAGACGCTGAGTAGTAACCGATGGCGCTGTACACGAAAACCGAGGCACCTGACACAATGGCAACGAGCATGAATGTCTGGAGGTAGGTCGAGATCGCAGTCCTGCGTCTAGGTTCCAATCGAGACCTCACTGCCTCCAGCGTCGATTAGAGTGAACGTCTGACCCGAAGCGTGCACACATGTTGGTGTCGTGAACGAATACACCGTCAGACCGTTCGCAATGATAGAGGCGTAACCGCTCCCTGAGTAGAGGGTGCCGTTGATGTAGACGGCTGTCGGCATGAAACTTGTGATACCGTAGTTGTAGAGAGCGAGGGAGAAAGCTGTCCCTTCGGTGAACCCCTTGTAAGACTGAATGCAACCTCCGGATCCCGGGAAGACGGAAGAATAGACGAGGACGATCAGCTTTCCTGCTGAGGCCTGCTGGGCGGATGCGGCCAGGTAGGACGAGTACGATGTAGTGCTAGACTGGCTTAGCGCAGCCTCGACAACCAGGCTTCCGAAGAGCAGGGTTGCACCGATCATCAGCATGGTTGCGTACAGTTCGCTTACGGCCGCTCTCTTTGCGATTCTCACGAGAGAGCAGGGTCCGGAGGCTTAAAAGAAAGGGAGGGGGCTTCCATCATGCGAAGCCCCGCGCTTCTAGTTGGAGGTTATCTGGACTTGGGAGTTCGCTGTGCCGAAGAGGGCGTTGATAGTGACCGTGGAGCCCTTGGCGGCCATGGTGGAGAATGTTGTTGTTCCCGAAAATGGGCCGTTCAGAATGAAGGATGCTTGTTGTCCTGGAGAGAGGGTTGCGGAGTATGTGAAGGTGACCGGGCCAGTTGTCGCTGAACCAAGGCCCCAGCTCGCCCCACTGAGAGAGCACGCCCCGGAACAGGCCAGGGCGGCTGTCCCGATTGATCCGGGCGAGATGGTGACAGTGCAGGTTGGAGCAGTGCAGGCCACTGCAGAACCTCCGTTGTTCTTGATTGTGATTGCGATGGATTGTGGTGACGCCGACCCCCCTCCGGAGACATATGAGGCCGAGACCTGGATGCTGGTGTTGCTTGTCGCGCTGCCTGCGAGACCGTAGACAGCGGCGGCCACAACGCCGCCGACAGCCAGGACGGCTGCGATGATGATGAAGAGGTCCATGCTTTGGGAGATTGCTTTGCGCTTGTTTTCTGCGATTCGATGCGCTATGTTCATCGACGGTCAAGGAGTCAGCGGCTTTTAACGGACCAAGGCCTGCGCGGGGCATTGGTAAGTTCTCTGGCCACGGAGGGCGCTCTCAAATCCTCAAGGGGCTATCAGCTTTTCCCCCACAACTATACCCGACCCCATGAAGCTCTGAACGGATGACTCCAGCTGAAAGAGCTGGAATCAAGGTCGAGGCGAGAACAAGCGGATGACTCTGATTCAGAACGCAAGTGCCGACGAAAGTAAGGCATAAGCCATCCCTTCCCACGTACCCCGAAAAGATGGCTTTTGACTTTGTAATCTTCGTTGCTGCCCTGTGGGCTTTGTCGACAGAGATGGTCGAGGACTCTGTGGTTGACCTGATTTACGGCCATCTATTCGGGTGGAAGACGCTGATCAAAGCTCTGATAATCGCGTCCATCATGATTACTTTCGTCTCTGCCCTCGTTGTTTTCTTCGCCGCAACCTATCTACAGGCCTACCTTGGATTGGTCCAGAAAGGTGCTGCAATCCTTCTGGGAATGATCGGGGCCTTCTGGTTCCTCACCTCGATCTTCGGGAAGGAAGACGAAATTGAAGAAGCGAAGTCTCGGAAGGGGAACCTGTCGGTCGCACTACAACTCGTGTCAGTCGAGGAGGTCGAAATCGTGTTGATCATATCCCACTGGTCTTGTCATCCCGCGCTTTGGAAGCGACCATCGCGGCATCGATTGGTCTCTTCTTGAGCGTCTCTCTGGCGGCCGTCCTGAGAGGGCCTTTCTCACGGTTCGTAGAGGGTCGGCTGCGGCAGCTCAAGGTGGCTTCAGGGGTCTTCCTGATACTACTCGGACTGGTTCTCTTCCTCGATTGAGCCTCGCATGGCCCGACCCTTGACACCGACAAAATCCTGAGGCTTGGCCCATCAACCTAACAGAACCACTTGTTCTTGCCCAGCCTCTTAACAGGGGAAAATGTCCAGTTGACCTACCAGACCCCCCGCGCGGGCTGAGCGAAGGAACTTGCGGCCGCTACGGCGACAGAAATTCCTGCAGGGAATCAGGTATTCCTCTTGATGGCATACCTCCTCTTGCCCTGATCTCGGCCTGAAGCAGCTTGATCTTCTTCTGCTGCCCTAGAAGCGAGACCATGAAGAACGGTTCGGTTGTCAAGTCCTTCTTCGACGTTTCAACCGCCTCGCCAAACTGCTCCGTGACTTCTTTGATCATGGCGTCCCAGAGCTCCCTGTCCTCCTTGCGTAGTGCCCAGGGAAAGCCCTTCCATGACTCAATCTCTTCCTCGAGTCGGCTTCTCGAAGCCATCAACACGTCCGTACCATCGTTCTAAGATAAGGCAAAGGGTCTTCCGGAGCCTGTGAGACAGACGGTAGATCGAAAGTGATGTCCGCCAAGTCATCGCTGCTGACGAATCGCTACGCGCCTTCAGAGATGAATGAGAGACGCGAAGTTCAGGTAGGACATGACAAGCAGGGCTCCTACCGCCACCGCCATGTTGACCGATGCCCTGAGCGTGTTCTTGACCGTGAAGTCGGTCATTTTCGCGCCTATTATTCCCAATGCTGCAGCCGACACCACAACAAGCAGATTGGAGATCTGCAGCAGTTCAGGGGGGACTGCTCCTATCTGCAGATTGGACACATGGAGGTTGGTGAACCCTGGCCCTACCTTCGAGCCGAAGTTCTGCAGCACGCCTCCCATGAACGAGATTCCGAAGGCGAGGAGGACTGGCGACACGTAGGAAAGCATGAGATACGGGCGCATCTCCGCCTGCGTGTTCCTCTTCATTTCCACCACTTTCTCGGTGTACGAGGCTAGCTGGTAGACCGTGTCCACCGTCCCGCCGCCAGAGTGCGACATCTGCCCCAGGACGAAGAACACCATCCTCGCCAGCCTGCTCTTCGGGTCGATGTGCAGCTCGTCGAGGGGAGTGCCCGCCCTCAGCTCCGATGCCACTTTGGCCAAGATGCTGTCGAATGAGGAAGTGTACCTGTTGTGGGCTGCAATGGAAAGGATCGACCTGTTGAGGTCGTACTCCTGCCGTTTGAACTCCATGATGTCCTTCATGAAGTCCGGAAGCGCCTCCTCAATCTCCCTCATCTCCCTCCGCTGGCGGATGACCGAAAAGCCGTAGATTGTAGTGAACATGAACAGCACGCTCGCCGCAGCGATCCAGAGCTGCCCAGTGGCTAGGCCGAGCCCCAGACCCGGCAACGAGACCACGAAGCTCCGCCCGAAGTTCCCCGCCAGGGGCTCGTCTCCGACCGGCTGCATCCTCCCAGCCATAGCAACGAGCAGGATCGTGAAGAGGGGAATCCCGAGGGCGGTGAAGCCCAACAGTCCGAGGATCGAACTTCCCGGTGAGAACATGCCCACCACAAGTATCAGTAGGGGTATGACCCCGAAGAGCGTGACCATCATGCTCCCGACGATCCCAGCCCTCCCGGCGTACCTGGTCCAGCTCTCCTGGAGCTCGCGGAGCAGCGACCCACTCTCTCCTATCAAGTAGGTCGGGATGTCCCCTCCGCTGCGCACTTTGGAAGTGTACCCGTACAGGAAGGAGCTGAACTTCCTCGACGGGTGGTTGGATGCGAGCCTCTCGAAGCTCTGGTTGGGGTTCGACCCGAATATCGTCACGTCCCGCCTGACGAGCAGGGCCTCGCGTCTGACGTAGACGAAGATCCTGGTGTCGATCATGCCGTCGAATATCGAATAGAGAGAGACTCCCGCGCTGCCAAGAACGTTGACCAGGATGGAGAAGAACGGCAGCTCGCTCTCGACCCCCTCTCGCCGTTGGGTGGCCTTGTCCCTGAGCCTCAATTCGGGGTAGACATAGAGCACCGCTGGGATTGTGACGATCAAGGCCAAGGGAGGCCACAGTAGCACAGAGAGGATCAAAGCTGCTGGGAGGATGATTGCCGCCCCGACCATGGATGACATGATGGACTGGGCAGCAAGGGAATACGGATTTCCTATCTCGCCCGACCTTGACAGGAGCTTTGAGAACCTCTGGGCCCTGTATTCCGCGAACCTCTTCAGGCGGTCCTTCCCTGTGACGAACCTTACCCACCTGTCCTCGGAGATCCTCGCCAAGGTGGGCGAACTGGCAGAGCCTTTGAAGGGGTAGACTCCTTTGAATGAAAGCAGGGAGAAAACGAGGAGAGAGGGAGCGGGAACCAGGTAGAGCGAAAGGCCCGTGGCCTTATACTCGTAGAGAAGGGCGCCTGCGATGAACAGGCCTAAGATTGCGGCTGGCAGTCTGAGGTCGTAGACGATCGTGTGCTGAGACGCTCGTCTCAGGAATGCGCGGCCCTCTGTAATGGAAAACAGCAGGCCTGTCGCCGCACCTAGGCTCACGCTGAGCAACAGGGCACCTTCGAGCTGGCCCAGCAGAGAAGACGACGCGGGCAAGGCGAGGTATACGATGAACGAAGCGAGCGCAAAGACTGCTGTTATTGAAAACGTAACCACTCGTTTGAGGCTGGCGGTTCTCAATTTGGGGTCCTCTGAAGTTCGCGCGGCTCTTCTCGGTTGATGTAGGCCCTGACCATCGAGGAGAGGTCCGACGGGGAGAATTCGGCTTTGCTGACGGAACTGGCTATGTAGGCCGCCCGGGTCGTCAGACCATTCAGAACGTGCTCGTTGGTCCATCCCAAGCTCTCGGCCATCTCCTTCAGCCTGAAGCTCCTGTCGAGGACCTCCTCGGGGGTGGTGGGGGTGAAGGAGTCGTCTGCGAACCTGTACTTGAAGACGTTGACGATCTCGTGGGAGTCGTGCCCGACGGGCCTTATCTCGTCGACGCTGATGACCCTCCTCGCAGTCGTCCCGTCCGGCAGCGTGATTTTCCTCATCGTGGCTATGGCGGTGATGTCCCTTACATGCCCTTCAGCGAACCTCATCGGCGGTGTAGTCACCCTCTGGACGCACCTTTCCGCGTCCTCGGCGTGGACTGTCGTTATGGTCGAGAACCCGAGCGTGATGGCAGCGGCCACGGTCTCTGACTCTTCCCCCCTCATCTCCCCCAGGCTGAGGATGGTCGGGGAGAACCTCAGGGAGAGCTTTAGCAGGTCTGATAGGGTGTACTCGTACCTGCCCGAGGCCGGTGAAAGGCCGGCGCGAGAAGACCTTGTCTTGAGCCTCTGCCAGTGGAGGTCGTCAGGCAGGTTGACTTCCAGCACGTCCTCGGCAGTGACAATCTTCGCCCTGGGGTTCATCATGGAGAGGATGGCGTTCATCAGGGTCGTCTTCCCACTGCTGGTCTCGCCGGCGACCAGCACGGTCGTGGTGCGCTCCAGGAAGAGCCAGAAGTAGGCCGCCATCAACGCGGAGAGAGTCTTATGGAAGTGGGTCTCATTGTAGACCAACAACGGGTCCGACTGCAGTACTGGTCTGCTCGAGGTGACCTTGACCTGCTGCGGGGCCGCCAGCTGCACTATCGTGAGCGGGTTCTCCTTCTGCTTCCTGATCGAGTACGTCGACCCTGGCCTCGAAATCTCGTCTCCAAGGGTCGCGGAGACCCTCCTGTCGGATGCGCCGTGGAGCGTTACCTCGAGAGAGGGCTGGGCGAGGGAGACCGTTGTCCCGCCGAATTGGGCCATCCGCCTGATGAATGCCTGCAGCCGCTCCTCGCTTTCGTAGACGATGTTCGTCTCCATGAAGAGGTACTCGGTGAATCTTCTGTGGAAGATTCTGACCGGCCTGTCCCAGCGTACGACGCTGATCTCTTCTATGTCGTCATCACCCACCAGAGGATCAATCTCCCAGAAGCCGGAGAAATCCTTCAAGAGGTAGTAGAGGAACTTCCTAGGAGCTTCCTGGACCACTGAGAGGAGCCCCGCCTTGCCCGCCGCCTCCCAGAGGTACCTCTCAAGGACCTGGCGGGGGCTCCCTGAAGTCTCTACCGGGATGGAGTCGCGGAGGTTGTCCTTCAGGAGTTTGAGGGCCTGAAGCTGCCTCCCTTCAAGAGAGGGCAGTTTGACGACATATTGGCCCATAGAGTTGTCGTCGACGATGAAGACCTGGGCTGAAGAGTCGGGGTCATCATCACGTGGTACGCGGTAGCTATCTACGATGTTCCCTTCGATGACAACCGGAGCTTCGTTGCTGAGCGAGGAATTCGTGGGAACGTCTGGCGTTGTTTTGGGGTTGGAGTTCTGAGGTCGTCTAAACCAAGACAGGCCGACCATCAATTGAGGACATGCCTTTCACTTAAAACGCATGGCGAAAACTTCTGCAATCCTCACAGCTCCTCTCTCTTCTCAATGTGCTCTGAAACAGGAACGCGGGTATTATATGCTCAGTTCGAATTCTTTGTAGACATTCAACGTGGCTAGCAATCGGCTCAATGCATACGAGGCCGCGATTGAGATCGTCGAGCTGAACGCAGAGTTGTTCGTGGCGACAATGGAATTTGAAGAAGGCAACCATAGGGCGTACCTGGAACATCTTAGGAAAGCCCAAACCCACCTTACAACTCTAATCGTAGATGCTGAAGAGCACGCCGACATTGATCTGTCTGGCGTCGAATAGCTCACTCCCTCAAGTGACCGAACTTTCCTGTCTTCCCACCTCGTCAGGAGTCGTCGTGAAGTACCTGTGCTCCATATCGGTCAGCTTGTTGTAGAAAGGCACCCTCCCCTGCTCAGTGACCATTATCCCGAACCCCCTGTCAGACCGCTCCACGAAGGCCCTCTCCTGTTCGCTGAGCCCAAAGAGAGAAGCTGCCAGGTCTGAGCCCCCTCCCAGGCCCCCCGAGTCCTGGTGGAGGAGGACCTTCGTGGCGCACGACTCGTGGACCGTCCTTCCCTGCCCGCTCATCAGGTCCTTCCCGTACTGCGTCGCAAGCACCAATGCGATGTTGTAGTGTCTCCCTGTCCTGGCTCAGCGACTATGTCCATCGCCTCAGAGAAGTACAATCTGCCCCTATCGTCTGTGGCAAGGAAGGCCCAGGCCTCGTCGATGAGCAGGACCTTCTTCTGCGGAATCGGGAGGGATTTCAGTGCCGCCATCGCCAGGGCGCTGCTCAGGATCACCGCGGACCCCCTCACCTCCTCATCGTCAGGGAGGTCGTCGAGTACGAAAATCGTCCTCGTGTACGGCTTCTGGGGCTCCCCCTCGAACATGAAGTTCAGCGGCTTCAGGTTGGCTTCGAGCCTGAGTTTCAGCTGGTCGGAGACTTTCGCGCTGTACACGTCCTGCATCGTTGCAGTGCCTTCGGACTGGACCACCATTGCTAGCTCGGCCCTCAGGTTCCTTTCGCCGTCGCTGATGTGTGCCATCCTTGCAAGGAGGGACGAGGCTTGCTTCCTGTTGAAGAGAAGGAGCGGGTCGAGGCCCATCGGCTCTCTTGGGTTGAACCTGATGACCTTCGCGCCTGTGAGTCCGGCGAAGCTATGATCATAGGTGCCGTCGGGGCCCTTGCCGTACTCGCTTTCTTTCACGCTGTCGAAGACCATGAAGGCCAGGTCAGGGTATGTGATTGCCATCCTGGAAACCCAGCTCTTGAGGAGTATTGACTTCCCGTAGCCTGTTGCCCCGACCACGAGGATGTGCGGGTTGCTTCTTCGATAAACATCGTATATGATTGGCCCCTTGGTCTGGAGGTTCGTCCCGAGGAAGACGCCGTTGTTCTCGATTATGTCCAACCCGGCAAACGGGAAGAAAGCCGGGACGC
Organism: archaeon; assembly: GCA_016432545.1. Lineage (NCBI taxonomy): Archaea > archaeon. Next base: position 1,465,761 of record CP066694.1, on the reverse strand, counting down.
TGTCCGTAGGCATCAGCAGGTTCGCCCCATGAAGAAACCCGGGCCCTTTTCCTGATACCAGGAGGTGCTGAATCCCGCTCGGCGAGTCGAGCTCAGTGACCACGCCCATCACCACATCCCAGAAGGATTCCGCCTTTTTCTTCAGCGATGAGTGGTCTTTGTCTCTCAGTACCAAGACGCACGACACTCTGAAGAGTTTCTGCGACCCCGAAATCACCCCCCTGGCTGCTTCCTCAGCCATGGCCGTCTCCTGCGTCAGCTCCCTGTCTGTTCCCCCCGCAATCTGGACGATACTAAGCTTGGCCTGCAGCGTGTCTGCGTGGAGCCTGATGACCGTCTTGGACTCGTCTCTGGGGAGTGGCTCTATACTTATCCTCACCTCGTCGGTCATGTCGATTATGCTCCCTTCCCCCCTGTCCACCGCAAGAAAGGCGGGGTCGAGTTCTGAAGAGATGCCCGTGATGCTGTAGGCCTTCGCGAGGTCTCCGTTCTCTATTACAGCATACCTCTTGAGATTGTTTGTGACTTGGTACTCTGGGATCTCCATCACCCTGACGCACTTGTCCTGCAGACCCATGGCCGCGAGGAACCCCTCGAGGGGGTGCTCACCCTCAATGAAGTATCGCCGGTATTTCACCTGGTAGAGCTCGTTCCCGACCACGACGCTCATCCTGTCCAGCTTGACGTGGAAGGTCACGGGGGAGCTGAGCTGCTGGAGGGCTGCCGCGAAACCAGACAGAACGGCGCCACGCTCGCCTTCGTTGAGGTTGAAGTAGTTGATCGGGCCCACCTCGTAGGCAAAAGGGGCGCTCAAGAGACCTTCTTCATCTCCAGGGATCTCTTCCCCTTCACCTTGACTTCGACTTTCACCCTGTGGATCGGCTTCTCCTCGCCCTCAATCCTCACTTCGAGGTCGTGAAGACCTAGGTCGGCTGCGGTGGGTACGAAAATCATCGTATAGGCGCTCTCTGCCTCGCTGATGGGCGTGGCAAGCGCGTCGGTCCCGGGTCTCGGCGCCCCATCGACAAACAGAGAGACCTTCCTGGGCTGCTTGGTCCTTTTCCATCTACCGCTTATTGACAGAGGCGTGAAGTACTCGTCAGTGTCAGCTTCAATCCTGAACGCCCTTTCCTTCCCTGGCTCTTCCTTGCTGTCAGGGGCCTTCTCTAGGTGCTGTTCTTTCTCCGCTGCTACCTTGGGAGCAATCGTCGTTAGCCCCTGCAGCCTCACCAAGATGAGCTGCTCAGGTGTCAGCATTTTCACCCGCCAGAACGCCAAGGCGGAACCGACGAGGAGAAAGGAGCCGACCGGAATCAGCTTGAGCGTTGCTGTCGAAAGCGGGACCGAGAAGGCCATCCCAACCAAGAATGAGAAGAACAGGATCACCAGCTGCCTCGGACTGACCCAGACCAGCCTTAGCGGGATCCCCCTCCTCGACCAGCGGTTGGCCTCTTTGAACCAGAGAATCCTGACCACATAAGAAACGAGAGCACCTGAATTTAACAGACTGAAGCAGGTCCGGTCGTGCCATGCATAGGTCTGAAAACCGTGGCGTTGTTAGTAGACTCTGCCCCTTGGGCCTATTTCCAAGACCACTATCACGCCGTCCTTCTTGTGAAACTCATAGATTATCCTCCAGTCACCTACCCTGATCCTGAACACCCCCTCCATCCCTTTCATCCTCTTTACGTCGAAGAGTTTGACTGGTGCGAATGATTGTTGCAGTGCGTCCAGCGCCTCGACGCTCTTCCTTCTGATATGTTCGGGCGCCTTTTCCAGACCCTTGCCCGCTCGCTTGGTCAGGACAACATGATACAACTAGTCCGCGACTCGCTTCCTGACATCGCCCCACTCCTCCACGTCGCCTTGCGCGTATTCTTTCCTGCCTCTCGCCACAGCCTTCCTATCCTGTGCGCTTGGAGAGACTTCAGGCATCAGCATCTCCCTTATCTCTTCGATGTCTCTTCGGAGACCCTTCACTTCCCTGTGGAGTTCGGTGAGTTTGGAAGCCATCTACGGCAGTCGAGGGCTCTGGTGAATATTAAGCTATTCTTGGCTCCTGACCCTTTCCGGGTGGGAGGGCTCGACTGAAATCGCCAATGCTTGGCAGACTGCTCTGACCGCTTGGCAAAGGGGCAGTTATATGCCGAATCACCGAGATGATTCAGGAAACGCGAAATCAGATGGCTGAAACTGAGGTAAGGGGAGGGCAAGGCAGCAGGAAGGTGAAAGTTGACGGGGAAGAGTCAATCCTTCACATCACTAGTCAATCGGTCTTGTTCGAGAAAGGAGGCAAGATCGGCGGGTTCGAGAAGAACGCGATTAGGATGATAAAGCCTCAAGGTGAGATGATGGTAATTGCGTACTCAGACGGGAATGAAATCAGGTCAGTCAAAGTAGAGCCAATGACGGCTGTCGCGTCGTTGCTCGTTCCTGACAGGGCTTCGGACCTCGCTCCTAGTAGAACCCTGAGCCCAACAACCTCCACCGCTCTCAACGAAATCTTCGAGAGGTTGTACCGTGAGACAAAGAAGGAACTTGAGGAAAGGCTCGCCAAGGTGCAGGGAGACCCAAAGAACAGAAGTCTGAGATTGACACCCGATGAAGAAGCGCGATGCGAGAGAACTTCTCGGAAGTTGGTTAATTTGATGGGCACCAAGTACGGTTTCGACCCACTAACCGACGATAATCCGATATCGTTCTGGGGCCTGGAGAAACATCAGCTTGAGTTGCAGTTAGATGTAGTCAGAGTCCTTCACATCTATTTCCTGCGAGGGCTAGTAGGTCCAAAGGCGGAGACCGAAGACATAGGGTACTCTGCTTACGAGGTTTGGCCCGATGACTGGGAACGGATCCTTATCAGATTCAAGCTGACAGATGGCCCATTCTTGACGGAGAAGTTCAAGAGCTACTTGAAATCACATTGGAAGTACCGTCCGGGCGAGAGGAAACCTGTTCTCGCCAGTTCTTGACCCCTGCCGGACTTCGTGGAATCAGACGTGACCTGACTATCGAACCCTAAGTCTATCGATTTTCGCTCTGAGTGCACTTTCAAACATTGACATATTCTCGTGATATTGTGAGTCGAGCATTCTGACTTCTTCATGGGGCACTCCGACCCCAAGAGCTCTCCCAACAATCCCTCTCATTTCGAAAGGCAATTTCAGTTCGGTCGCAAGCATCCCTCCTCTGTAGGTCACTATGCTTTGCGAGGTCTGCGCAGGCATCTTGATGTCGATCGCCCTGTTGATTGACGCCGCCGACCTGCTCGCCCCCATGCCACCCAGCGTCCCGACCGTCCCCATGAGCGCCATGTTCTGAGCCATGTGCGGGACAGCTCGGCCGAAGGCCCCTCCGAACCCTCCAAGAGCCGCCCCTGCCTTCTGTGAGAACCCTGCCCCCGAGGGCAGGCCAGAAACCGCCTGACCTGCAGCCGAGATCCCGCCTGACATTCCCGCCGTCGCCGGCCCTGCCGCTCCTGCTCCAATCGCTATCGCCGTTCCCGCGGACGCCATCCCGACCTGGCTCATAGTCTGAAAGAAGACGCCGGTCAGCGGGGCGAAGACGGTCGGAGCGAGTATCGCCCCTAGGAGCGCGGCGAGGGCGACCCAGTTCTTCTCGACCCCCGCGGCGCTGAAGATCGAGCCGCCGTAGTTATTGAGGATGTTCGCCGCGAGTCCAAGAAAGAGAGCGCTAATCACAGACGCAAAGATGATCCCGAAGAACGTGTCCTCGATCGTTCCTGCGAACCTGGCCGTGAACCTGATGTCCCTTAGTACAAGAACTATCGGCATGGCGACTATCACCGATCCTATCAGGAAGAGGCGCGCGGTCCCGAGCATCCATTCCATCACCCAAACTATGATGCTTGCGATCCAGCCGATGATATCTGTGAAAAAGTCCCCTCCGAACGCCAGGTTGGAGCTCACGGTCGCGATGTTGACGTTGTATGTTGTGTACGAGCTGTTCGGCCCGGCGATGATCTGCTGGTTGAGGATGTTGGCGAATCCTGCTATGGCGTTGTAGGCGAAGGGGAGGAGGAAGATCATCAGCAGCGTCACGAATAGCCCGTCGAGCCCTGCGAGCGTCCTCTTGGTGTCCCCCTTCCCGTTCCCCCCACCTCCTCCCATGAGATACAGGATGAAGTTGATCATCCCGGCACCAATCAGGAAGATGACCGCGACTTCGGCGAGGAGCATGTAGTAGCCGCCCAAGGGAAGCTGGTCAAACGTCGCGAAGAGGCTCGTGAACGTCGGGTTACTGGCCGTAATCCCGAGCTGGGGAACTTGGAAGAGCGGAAGCTCGACCACGAGGATGTACAGATTCCCGTTGCTGACCCCTAGGTGCGAGCCCGATGTGCCAACGACTGTGTTGTTTTGGTTGTACGCGTTGATTACCAGTGTGTAGTAGTCCATCTGCGAGGGCTGATTGAGACCCTGTCCGACATAGCTGAGGTTGGAACTCACGGACGATGGATAGTTGAGGGATGACGGGTTGAAGCCGCCGCTGTCAATCGTGTCGTTTACGGTTGTCTGTGCGCCGCCCAAGGGGCCAGTGATGTGTCCGACCACGTACACCCATCCCCCGAAGTGAAGGGGGCCGCCATTCCACGCCCCCTGCACGGTGACCGTCGCTCCTACAGCAATGAAGGAGGCCCCATAGATGTCATAGGAGTTCACCTTGACGTTGGAAAGGGTGACGGTTAGCGGAAGCGGCTGGTTCAGGCTCTGGGCGAATGCGCCGGTAACAGTTCCAATGAGCCCGATGATGACGAGGCAATAGAAGAAGTATCGGGACATCTTGCGATATGAGGAAGCAGCCTCGCGTATCCCGGCTCTCAATTCCACCTAGTGTCGCACCGATTATCAGACTCTCACACTGTTAAAAGAGGCAGAACCGGACTCGTCATGGAGGGGGGTCGCCGGGACTACAACTCTACATGTAGTGCCGGAAGCGGTCGTATCTTAGCGTGCGGTCGCCGGGATTTGAACCCATCATGCTGGGCGGAAATTCTCTGGACTCTGGGCCTGGGGTCGAGAACGCGTTGAGCATGATTGAATGTGGGGGCGGGATTAGGACTTAGCATGCTGTGGCTAAAGTATTGAACGTCAGGTAGGCGTTGCTCAAGAATGCCAGGAGACGGTTCTCATTCTCTTGTTAGCCTTAAAGCATGCGCAGTCACAGCATAAAATTACGTCAGTCTGGACGAAAAGAGGTCAAGGTGACGCAGGTGAGGCTTTGGCTTACTTTTGGCTCAGATCGCTCTTTCCCTCTTCTAGGATAATCAAGATCGACAACGGCGCGGACTTTCTCGTCATCAGACACCGCCCAAGTGTCTGGAAATTCTTCGAGGTGAAGACCGGTCCTTACGCTGCCCCGAGTGAATATCAAGAGAGGGTACAACAAACGGTAGGAGACAATCATTACGAATATCTCTTCAAGAACCCCGATTTTTGCGCATACTATCAACTCAAGCTGACAGAGCAACAAGGCGAAGAGATAATTCGGCAGTTTGTTCGTAAGTACTCTCTTCATATGACTAGACTCGGAGAGAGATTTCATGATGCTTTAGGTGCACAAAGGGAGTTCGGACTAGTCAGCTAAGAAGGTCGGAAAATTGCGTGGACTTTTCGGAGCGAAACATTACCGAGAGTGGACAAAACCACAGTACCTCAACGTCATTGAAGAGCACAAGAAATCGAGAGTTTTGGAGATGGAACGCCTGCTTACCACTATGTCCGAACAACGAGTTGATGAAATGAATCAGTTGTCGAAACTAATCGCAGAATACGTAGAAGCGGGAATCTTACTTGAATTGTTGAGTGGCGATCAAGAACGGAAGGTAGTGAATTGGCTAAACAGCAATTCGTATGATGTCAAGACAAGAGCATTCCTACTTTCGGCGTGGTATAATTCGATGGAAGCATATGGATACGACCCACACAATGCGAAGACGTTCAACGCAATGGTATTGCCGCGGATAATTGATTTCTCAAAGAACCTCTTCTTCAGTGATCAGACACCGAAATCGGCAAAACGAACCATCTATTTCCTTATTGCCAACTACCTTTCAAGAGGCAAGAAGTTTGACGCGTTGGAAGCAGAAAAAATCGGTAATAACACAAGTTTCTCATGGAAGGAAGGAATGGATTACTTGAGTAAAATCGGCATCGGTTTCTAGGTACCGTCGCTTTGAACTCAGCATGAAGTGCGGGTGGTGGGATTTCAGCACAATAAATTGTGCTCAAAGCAGGATATTCAGAAGCCAAGATTACTGTGCGGTCGCCGGGACTTCAACCCGGGTTACCAGCACGGACCGTAATTCCTTGAAGGAGACCTAGACCCCGCCCCTGCCCGATCCGCCGCGCGCACCCAGATACTCTATCGCACCCCATATTCCGAAGATGGACGCGAATATGATTAGGATGCCAGCGAGGAGCGTGATGACCAGGTTCGCCGTGCTGACCAGGATGTCGGGAAGGGTTATCGTGTTGCCGTCGAGTGTGCCCACGCTGCAGACCCCCGAGGCGAGGTTGTTACACGGGAGGAGGAACGATGATGTCTGTCCCCCGGAGACCAGGTATGTGATGATGAAAGGAATCGCGAGGCCGAGCACGACCGCTATGATGGCAGACTCGATCTTCTGCATCGCCGAGCTTAGCATGAAGACCCAGGAGCGGGCGGCTTAAAACGAATCGAACGGGTTAGGGTCGAGGGTTGAGCCTAACTCTCGCAGCAAGATAGGCTCAACAGTTGAGCGTAGCCGCTTCAGATTCTGCTCCGCCATCAGGGAATCCCCGTCCTGAGCGCCCAGCGTTCCTTGAGCCGCCTTACGTAAGTCTGGAGTTCCGACTCGGTCCATTCTTTGATGCCGCACATGTCAAAAACGGTAAGGTCCGGATAGTGAACGAAGATTCCTCTGGGCATGCCGGACGCGATCTGTCTTCTCATCTCTTCAAGGAACGAGTCGGTGAAGAGGTACTTCGCCCTGCTGGTTGACCGCGCGATTACCCTAGCGTCGAGGAGGGCACGGAAGGTCCTGGCCACAAGGCTATCGTCGACTGGAAGGGCGTAGATGCTCTGCGAATCAAAGTACACCCCTTGCGTGAGCATTTCAGCGGAGATGATCGCTGCCAGGGCCTCTCTCTTGACCTTTGGCACACCATCACCGCTTCATTCGCGGAAGTGGTAACTGCAAGGGACCGGCCACCTTCCCTTCGACCACCTTCTGCCATGAGTTTGTCTCATGGTCAAAACGGAGGTCTACCGATTGCATTTTCCCCTCCGGCTCCATGAACGTCGCAGAGAAGTGCGATGAGACGGCCCAGGCCCTTCCTTCCAAAGGCCTGACGAGAAGGAAGAATTCTTTCCCACAATGAGAGCAATTACACGCCACCCTGGAGAGCGTCTCGGCCACCTTCGTCTCCTTTGCGCCTTCAGGGTTGGGCGGGAGTTGGGTGACGTCGATTTCTCCCTTGACTTGAAACATGTTTCCCCCGCCACAGCGGGGACATGACGCGACGAGCACCGCTTCCTCATGGACTTCCATGGGTTGCTCGTGCTTTTCTGCAACGGCCCTCTTCGGCACCTGTGCCGCTTCCTCTGGCTTGATGTTCGGGAAGAGTTTGGGGAACCAATTCAGGCTGTATGCGGCTTTCCTGCTCTTTTCGGCGGCATCCGCGTCTTCGATACCGAACTCGGCTGTGGAGGCCGCGGTCGTGTAGAACTCCTTCTCTCCCTCGACCTCGCACAGGTGCTCCAGCTGTGTCAGGGAGTACTTGGATCGCGAGGCCCTCTCCACGTCGTAGAGCTTCTTGAGCCTCTCCTCCCCAAGTTTCTCGGCCACGCTGAGGAGGCGCTTCAGGCTGCTGTCCAGCTCTTCGTCCGTTGTCGGACCCCTGACCTTGAGGAGCCCTGACGCTTGCTCCAGGACCGACAGCCCCTGCCGTTCCCCTTTTCCGTCTTCGTTCTCCGCCCTCGCCCTGACGAACATCTGCATCTCTGTGAGACCCTCGTCCACGTAGGCGTTGTAGAAATCGAACCTCCTGTCCTTCGTCTTCTGGCTCAGCTGTTTCAGGGCGAGGAAGCGTCTGACTCCGATGTACACGTAGTAACCGTCCTCGTCCTTTCTTCTGATCACCCTGCCCGGGTTAAGCTGCCCGTTCGGGACGGCGTCGTCCGCCGCAGCCCTGATCGAGTCAGCCAAGGATGAGACGTCGTACTTGAAGCGGAACGCGAGTCGTGGGTGGGGCTGTGCATGGTCTAGGGGTATCGCTACCAATTGAGAGGGCATTTCGTCTGATTACCCCTGCCAGTGATCCAGCTCGCCCTTCACGACCAGCGACCGCATCGCTGAAGGCCTAAGGTGGTGCTTCTGGACCGTCAGGTCGCTCAGCTCCACGGGCACGACCGACTCGCACGCCTCCACCACTGCCTCCTCTGCCAATTTCTTCGGAGAGCGGCCGCGCCCGTCTATCGCCTTCGCAGCGTACCTCTCCGCATACTCAGCGCTCACCCTCTGCAGCAGCCCCGCCTCCCGGAGCAGGTGTTCGGTCAGTGGCAGCTTTGAAATCGAATACTTCCTGAGCGCCCCAGTCAGGTCCGCACGATTGGCGACTGGACCCCCGCGGAGCCTTGCTTCCTCGAGGACCTTGAAGAGCTCGAAGTTCCTCTCGTCGGCCGTGATCAGCAGTCTCGACTGACCGAGTGCCGCTGCCCTCTTCTGGTCGTACCCGTTCCGTGTGAGCCGGGCGTTGCTCAGCTCAAGAAGGGCCCCGCCGTCCGAAACGAACAGGGGAACCCTCAGATTGGTGTAGAGTCCGTTCGGGTGAAATTTGAAGCCCCTTGCTCTGCCGTTGACAAGGACGCCGATATCTCCCGGAGAGATTGGGTAGGCTTCGACTATCAAGTCCTTCAGCTGGCCGATTCGAGGGTGGACTCTTGAGATGCAGAGGCTGACCTCGGTGACGTTTCTGCCCAGCCTCAGGAACTCGTCTGCGACAGAAGCGATTGCAGCCTTCGTGGGCCCCAGCTCGTCCATCAGTTTCACCGCCGTCCGCTCCGCCTTCTGCTTGACTGCAACCTTCACCTCAGAGGATGCGTTGAACTGTTCCACGAGGGCGTTGATCCCCTTCCTCAGTGGGGCCATCCTCCCTTCCTGCTGGATTGAGAGGGCATAGGATCCGTGCGCCCTGGTGCCGACACTCCTCCCCAGCACTCTTGAGAGCTCGCGCCTGTCAAGGGGGGCGGCGCCCACAGGGCTGGCCCCGTCCATGTAGCCGGGTCCACAACCCGAGCATGACTCTTCCACTAGTGGGGAGCCGCACTCCTCACACAATTCTAGGGGTTCTCCTTCTGCCACGTCTGGGAAAACGAAAGGTGCTTTTAACGCGTAAGAAATCTCCATGACCATTATTTGCGTCTGGACTCGAGTAAACATTTAAGACTTCCGTAGTTTTACCGTAGCCTATGCCAGACAGAGGGTTCAAAACAATTACCGTGACCACGCAACTTTACGACCAGGTCAAAAAGAAGGCGAAGAGGGAGAAGAAGAGCGCAGCGGGCTACGTCAGCGAGATTCTGCTGAACATGCTCTACGTTGATGAGAGGTTCTCGAACTACGTCCCGCTCCTTGAGCTAGTCGCCCTGGAGGCCAACGAGGTGATAATCAGGGACAACAAGAAGGATAGGGTTGTGGAGGTGAGGGCCAAGAGGGCTGACGATGGAAAGCTCAAGCTCTACTGCGCCCTGGACAACACGGACTATTGCCCGCATACTGCCTTTGCGGGGGCGCTCCCTCAAGTGATCAACGCGGTCAGACGCTGAGGAGTTCGGCCTTGATTCCGTCAGAACTATCTCGAAGGACTGCGAGGTAGAGATCGGATGGCGAGCGAACTTCCGAATTCGACGAAAGGCATGCTAGACGAAGAAATAGAGTCGTGGAAGGGATTCCCTTGGGCGCTACGCAAAGAAGACTTGGACCTGTGGAACGCCATGATCAAGAGGTCAAAGAACAGTTCGGCGAGGCCGTCGACGCATCGGGAAAGAATCTCGCTACCGACCCCTTCTTCATGGCCCTGCTATTGGCCCAAGAGAAGACAATCAGACGACTACGGGACTACGCCGAGTCCTTAAGACCATCAAGCCAAACGACAGTAGATGCCTTCTAGCTACCAAGCTTCATCTCCTACGTGCACGGGTTCATTCCTCCATGGTTCGAACAGGAGGTTGAGGGGTTGGAAAGAAATGAAAGAAAAAATGGGGGAGAGCTGGGGGCCTAGACTGCCCTCAACTCACTACTTGTCGTACTCATCGTTATTGGGGTTCTCCTGGTCCGCATGATTGTCTAGATCGTACTCCTCCTGGGTCTTGTCAGGATCTCCATCAATGTGCCCCATCTTGCTCAATCACCCCCTGCACGACGCGATTGGGCCGTCATGGTGCCCCCTACCATGGTTGTGTTATTTATAAGTGCTTCTTATGTTACAGTTTACGTTACACACTTAAGCCCCGGCAATTAGACTAGGCAGGAGGATGTCTACCCCTGCCAAGGAGCGAGACCCGGAGAAGAACCAAGGGGCTCAGAATCATACTGCAGATCAAAAGACTGAAGCCTCCTTCCAAGCCTGGCTGAGCGACAGCTTCGTCCTCTCAGGTTCGGATCTGGGCTCCGAATCAGCTCCGACAGGCCTCAAAGTAATGTCGCGGGTGGAGCTCAAGAAGCACATAGAAACCGCACTGGACAGGGGAGATCAGAAGACAGCGGACCGACTCCTCGCCCTTGCGTCGACCGTTCAGTCGCCTACGGAAGACATGGTCAGGAAGAGTGTGCGCATCGGGACAGGTGAGTATCTTGCGCTCTACAGGCTCAAGCTTGAGCTCGGCTCCTCATTTTCGGATATAGTGACCGACGTCGTGAGGCCAAGAATTCTGAGCTACCTCCGGGAAAGGGTTGCTCCACTTGTTGCCGGTCAGCGAGCAGCGAAGATGCGGCTGGACCATCTGGAGGCCCAGATAGAAGCGTGGTCCAAGAACAAGCCTGAGTCCAGGACGAAGGAAGCCGATTGGGAAGCCGACCTTCCCGGAGTGATAGCAATGTACCCGTACAAGGTCGACGATGTGAAGGAGGCGTTCCTCGGAATTGTCTTCGGCGACCTCGACGACATAATCCGCCGAGTCAACTACACGTACCTGGAGAGCGGGGACAACGTGTACCAGCACTTCCGCGAGCTCTGGCTCAAAGAAATCGGGGAGGACGTCGTCAGCTCGACCTTCCTCGAGGCATCGGTCAGCGAGAATGGGGTCCGGTTTGTCCCCGTAGTCAGCCCCAACGGGAAAATGTGGTATGATGGCAAGGACCTCGAGGCCGTATTCGACGCCTTCGGCGAGGACGAGGTCAGGGGGTTCGCCAAGACCATGGACAGGATTTCCGAGATCCCAGAGAAGTTCAAGCAGACTGACAGGGAAAACGAGATGGCATACTTCCGGATGCGCGTGAGGCTTCCGGCCTTCGTCGCAAAGGAGACCGGGCCGGACGAATTCGAAGTGGAATGCCAAGAGAAGAGGCCGTTCGAAGAGAAGAAGATCCGGGACGCTTACGCCCTAGAAGAAATGGTCAAGCGGGCGGCCGTCAAGCTGGACCAGGACCCTAACTCCTACTTCAGGAAAGAGTATGACCTATTCTACGCGAGGGAGGAGCGTGGCGGACAGATACAGAGCTTCGGAGAGATCTTGGCTCGCTGTCAGAACCTGACCAGGTTCATCCGACTCGCGACAAAACTTGCAAACGCCCCTGAAGAGTTCGCGACCGTCAGGGAGCTGAGCCGCATGGGCAACAGAGTGCGAGGCTACTCGATGGTTCTGGAGTTCCTCGAGACGTTAGTGAGGTCGAGCTTAGAGCGACATAAGGTCATCTCTTTCTATGTCAATGCGGATGTGTGGAGAGTCATGCCTCTAGCCCTAGAACAGACGAACTGGGTCGAACTCGTCAACAAAGCCAGTTCTAGACGCTAGTCGTCGCTGCCCACAGTCAAGCATTGGCAGGTAGTAGTCACGATTCCCAGTTCCCCTTCTCCAGCCATTGTTTCTGACCTGCCAAACACTGGTAGTCGAGAATGACCATCCTAGTCATGAACTGGAAGCCAAGAAAGGCACTAGGTAACGCGACTACAGGCACAAGTTGTGCAATAAGGTGTAAGACCACCCATTTCTCTGGCCTGACGTTGAGGGACGTGCCCCATTGACCGATGAGATTCTATTCCTCATAAGGCGATGTGCTGAGTTCATCCCAAAAGAGAAAAGGAGCATTCTTCCGAGAGCCAGGGGAATCTACGTTCTGATGAAGAAGGGACACGGAGACTCTTTTCATGTTATTTACGTCGGGATGTCAGACTCGGACATTCACGGCCGACTCAATGCTCATGCTCGAAGTAGTAGAAAGGGCGACGCCTGGGATTACTTTTCGGTTTTCGAAATCTGGGATAACATACCCGAGGACATGATAAGGGAGCTCGAGGGTCTGTTGAGATACATCTACAGGAAGGACCCCAGTGCCAACATCTTCAACCTACAGGGAGGTTACAAGAGACTCAGACGTCTGAGGGTTCCCATCCAGGATTGGAAAAAGGGCTAGTGGAATACCCGTTCATTCAATATCAGGTAATCCGAGAAAACGAGTCAAGGGGAATTTTTGAATTGAAACGGAACTACCACTACTCACAGTCCGAGAGGAAATTGATTGACAAGCACCCGCGGCCAAACAAGGCCGCAAAGAAGACAAAAAATGAGCCTAGGTTATGGGATCATATCCACCGGTCAAATTCCCTCAGTGAGATTCTCAAATTGACATTCAAGATCGAGGGCAGGCTCCCAGCTGCCCGTCGGGCTGTCAAGACATTCGACGGGGTTCACTTTCTACTTTTCATTGTCGTCCACCAAGGTGAGTACTTTACAGACGTCGTATTCCCAAAGAATCCTCCCGAGGCTGCCTTTGTGGCCTGGGACCTTCCTGAAGAGGCCACCTACGAGCTTCTTGTGGCCTGTCTACTCGCTAGACTTCGGGCTGTCCCACAGGGGATTTCCCATCTGCGACGCTCTCTTGAACTATCAATCGAAGCAGCCTTCCTGTCCACCAGTTACCTTATGCAAGGAAGAAAGTCGTGGAGCCCATTCACCGAGCTGTATACAACAGACCTATGGCAATACTACTCTGGCATCCGGCCACTTTCATTCAGGGAAGTCGTTGGTCAGGTAAAAACGGAAGGAAGAAGCGTTTCAGATTGCTTAGTGGACTTCACTCACTTCTACCTAGAGGCTTTCGCGAGTCGCTACTGCAACGAGCATTTCATGCGCCTGTCGAAGGAGCTCGACAGGCAGGGACTTTCTTCCCCCATTGGAGTACCAGTTCATCCTCAGGAGATTGGGTGCAAGACAATCAAGTGTTCGAGAGAAGCCACTAAACTTGTCGTTGAGCGTGTGCCTACCTTTGAGCTGATGCGAGAGGTGGTCAAAGCGAAACTGAAGAACGAGGGATACTCGAAGGATCAGGACCATGTCGTTAGGCAACTGTACGCCAAGTTGTCGAGATACGTCCATGTGACTCGGGTTGCTCACCGTCATCGCCCCGGCTGGGATAGGAGAGACCTCGACACATGGCTAGAGGTAACTGGGCAGTTCCTGCCATGGGCATCTAGGATGTTCGCAGCCATTTGGAGGCTACAGGGTATCGAGATACCGGGGTTGTCCACTTACCTCGAAGAGCAGGGGCATAAGTTCTCGAATATTGATCTGAAGCGTGCTGAAGACCCTGTCTGCAGGATCTTCTACAGCTTGACGAAATGAACTTACTGACTGCCTTGCCTTCAGCCTTTCGAGTCTAGATTTTTGGGGAACGCTCCACATAGCTTATCCCGGTAATCCCTTTTCGCCTTGACAGCCTCCATTCCCGTGGGCTCCGCCAGGAGAGGAAGTGAACCCGTAGGTACAATGCCCCGGCCGGGGTTTGTACCTAAAATGGGTACAAACCACCAGCATGGTTCGGTCTTGAACGGACACGGACACGTCACCACCTTCCGTGGCGGCGCCACAGCGACCCGTTTCGCAACGTCGCTCTGAACGGAGAAGATATCTCCAAGCTTTCTCCGATGCATATGGGGGTGTATTAGCGATGTTCAGAATAGTGCACGCCGAGACAAAAGGTCAGATTAGAACCGCTCGAGACCTTTTTTCAGAATACGGGAAGTCGCTAGGGATCGATCTCTCATTTCAGAACTTCGAGGAAGAACTCAATTCCCTTCCGGGGGATTACTCCCCACCTAATGGCGTTCTGCTGATTGCACTGCTTGATGGAGAACCTGCGGGCTGCGTCGCTCTGAGGAAACTTGGAGCAGATGGAAAGGTTTGCGAGCTGAAGCGGCTCTACGTGAGACCAAAATTCAGAGGTCGTTCTCTTGGAAGGAGGCTTGCAGAAAGCGTAATCGCTGAAGCAAGTCGCTTGCGATACGAAGTGATGCGCCTTGACACGCTGAGGACCATGAATGAAGCTATCATGCTTTACACATCTCTTGGTTTCAGGGAAACGGCTCCATACAGGTACAACCCGATTGAAGGAACCCGCTTCTTCGAATTGGACCTTCAAAACGAATAGACCTTGGTCGTACCTCGCGCGCGCTCGCCTGGTCTTGAACCAGTTTGCAGTGAGGTCGCCGGGACTTACCCGGCATACTGGGCGGAAAATTCTACGACCGTTTTTGCTTGGATGACACCTCAAGTTCTGGTAGTGGCGGCAGTCGAACCGGAACCGGCGAAGATTGGACGATCGAAGTGGTGGTCTGTCCGTACGGAAGGAAACGATCTATGATCAATTCCAAGGCACCGACTGACGACACATTCGCTTTGACTAGAAAACAATCCTCACCCGTAATGCGATGGCACTCCACGACTTGCGGAAGTTCGCGCACCAGATTCGCAATCGTAGAAAGATGGCCCTGGAGAGGTCTAATCCTGATGTAGCATGTAAGCGGAAGCCCTAATTTTGCGGGATTGAAGTCGACTCTCCAACCGCTGATTACCCCTTTGCTTTCCATCCTCCGGACGCGTTCGACGACGGCGGGCCTGGACATCCGCACGTTCTTCGCGAGTTCAGACATGGAAATACGGGGATTGCGTCCAAGGGTATCCAATATCCGTAGGTCCAAATCATCCAATTCGGGCTCCTCGTTCACCGAATCGGAGGCAAGGGAGGCTTTCGGCCTCTTTTTTGAAGGCATATATCCTATGCCAGATTCGGAATGC
This sequence comes from archaeon, assembly GCA_016432545.1. Taxonomy (NCBI): domain Archaea; species archaeon. Next base: position 1,450,470 of record CP066694.1, on the reverse strand, counting down.
TGGTATTATTTATTACTTCCCTCCGTTTTACCGCGCTGTGCGACGAACGGCCAATCAAAGAGCCATGGGAAGAGCGAAGCTGTCGAAGGGTCACGCGAAGGTTCCGACGCACTTGATATTTGTCACAAGCTCGGTCTTTCACTACCTCGGTCCCTCATTTGCGGTCATCCTCTTCGGTTATCTGCCTGTCCTGGGGGTGGCATGGCTTAGGATCGCGACCGCCGCCGCGACTTTTGCAATTTGGAGGAAGCCGTGGCGAACGGTTCTCCACCCATTAAGAATTGGTGAAATCTCTGGATGCGTCGGACTCGGGGCCACCTTCGCGGCCATGAACTCCTTCTTCTACCTCGCAATCTCGAGGATTCCCCTCGCCACCGTAGGTGCGATTGAATTTCTGGCACCGGTCGCGATGGCCGCAGCCGGGGTCCGCAGCCTCAGGAACCTTGTTGCGTTGTCTGCAGCAAGCCTGGGTGCATTCTCATTGTCAGAGATTCAGCTCTCGCAGGAACCGTTGGCACTCGCGTTCGCCCTCGCTAATTGCGCTCTATTCGGCTGCTACATAGCCTTGGGCCACAGATTCGCTCAGCAAGGCTCATCCACGGGTATTAACAGAGTTGGACTCTCCATGATGTTCGCGCTCGTCTTCATGACTCCCGTCGGAATCAGCGGTGCCTCTTCTTTCCTTCAACCGGTTCTGCTTGCAGCTGGCATAGGAGTGGGAATCTGTTCTTCAGTACTCTCATACGTCCTGGATCAATTTGCGATGTCGAGGTTGCCAAGGGCCACCTTTGCCCTTCTATTGTCCATCCTTCCTGCCATGGCGACTATCATTGGTGCGGTCGTACTTCGGCAACTCCCCACTCCGGGACAACTCGTCGGCATCCTTCTGATCATTGGCGGTGTGGCTTTTCACCAGCCAATGAGGGATAGCCCAGGGGCAAATACATGAAACAGGATCCCCCGCAGGGCCGCAGCTTGATGGATGCGACACCGGCTCCCTCGAGTGATGTGGATGCAGGCGTGCTTCGATCCATCGGCAATACTCCTCTGTTTCGCCTGCAAAAGATGCCTGCGTCGAATGGCGCAGAAATCTGGGCAAAGTGGGAGGCCGCCAATCCCACTGGTAGCATGAAAGACCGAATGGCGCTATCTATGGTTGAAGGAGCAGAAAAGAGAGGGCAGTTGAAATCCGGGGGCAAAGTTGTCGAATACACTGGGGGTAGCACTGGCAGTTCGTTGGCAATGATTTGCGCAGCCAAGGGTTATCGCGCGCATTTTGTTTCTTCAGACGCATTCGCCGAAGAAAAGCTCGCGACCATGCGGGCCCTAGGAGCAGCAGTCGAGGTTGTTCCTAGCGAAAGTCGAAAGGCCACGCCTGAGTTGTTCAAGACCATGATAGAGAGGGCGAGGGAACTCTCCGAGGAGCCTAACACTTTCTGGACGGACCAGTTCAACAATCCAGACAACAAGGCCGGATACCATAAGATGGCGGATGAGATACTGAGACAAGTCGGCGGTTTCGACGCGTTCGTGATGTGTGCGGGAACTGGCGGTTGTTTTTCAGGAAATGCCGAGGTATTCAAAGACCGCATGGGTGCGGTGAAATGTGTGGCAGTAGAACCTGCATCGTCTCGCCATCTGTCGGGTGGACCCGTCGGGGGTCACCGAATTGAAGGAATAGGGCCAGGATTCATCCCGAAGGTGATGAGAATGGACCTCGTTGATGAGATTATCTCCGTTACAGATGAGGATGCCTACAGCACAGCTCGAGAACTCGCGAAGTCTGAAGGAGTCTTCGCAGGAATCTCGTCTGGAGCCAATGTCTTTGCTGCACTTCAGGTAGCCAGGAAACTGGGCCCCGGACACAGAATAGCGACCGTCATCGTGGACTCTGGTCTCAGGTATCTTGGGGGCGACCTTTTTCGCCAGTGAGAAAGCTGGATGTAGTGTTAGAAATGTGCGGTCTCCGGGACTTGGACTCTACATGTAGAGCTGAAAGGATTCGATCATGGCTGCTTGTCACCAACGCTCACGCCATACGTGGATGCGCCGGTCGTCTGGTTAATCTGCCTTCGAAAGACATCTATAACGGTAATAATCCTTGACTGGCTCAAATCTCCCGATGGACATAAGCAAGGCCATCGTTTTCTTCTACGGTTCTTTCATGTCTCCGAAAGTCCTTCGGGACCAAGGGCTAAGCAGAGAAGTGGGGGCGATGGAGGTTGCTACTCTCGAAGGATTCGATGTCGTTCTCTCTCCGAACGCGACCCTGGTGCCTTCAACGAAGGGCGTGGTGTACGGTGTCCTGGCGGAACTGACAGTCGACGAGATTGACCTCCTTTACTCCCGGGGATGGCTCAGTGATTACAAACCGATATCCATCAATGCGAAAAAGAAAGATGGGCAAGAAGTGACCGCGTCCTGCTATGTTGCTCCTTTACGCCAGAACGCCTCTCCTAAGCCAGACTACGTGAGCCTCTTGGTCGAAACCGCGAAATCCTATTGCTTTCCTTCTTGGTACGTCGAAAGACTGAGAAAAGCGGGGCTTAACAATGACTGAAATGCGGTCGCCGGGACTACCACCCAGCAAGATGGGTGGAAATTTCCTAGAACTTTCTCGTGCTAATCCCTATGAGACTTCACACGGTGCGGGGGGGTGGGACTAGAGCGCACGTATTGGGCCCGTAACCCAAATCTAGCCATGTTCTTTCTGCCTACTAGACAGGAGGTTAGTTCGGTACTTGAACAAGATTATCAGATAGGCGACCGAAAAGGCAGTGCCAATTGGCAAATACCACAAGGTAAATGCGGCAAGTGCCGATCCTCCGTAGAACCCCCAACTAGAATCATTCAAGACAAGAACGAAGAAAAGAATCCAGAGGGCGCCCAAGATGACGAATGGCAGTCCCATTGACAGTGGGTCGATTCCGACCGCCCGGAGTACCGTGGCCCAAGGTCCAAGCCCAGGACCGAAAAATGAGCCCGTGATTAGCCTATGAAGACCGTCGAATATCATATATCCTCCCGTGGGAAGCACCACTAAAGCTAGAAGTCCCTTTATCATCACGCGTCAACAAGTCGGTCAGGATTTACTTAACTCTATGAGACGGCCCTTCGCGGCAGGTCTTGGGTAACTACGGCAACCACCTTGCCGAGCGGTTGGTGGAACGAGTTCCCACACCTCATGCAATCTTTGCTCCGACCCGCATCTTTGATGGGGAGTTGCTGTGACCACATATGGTTGTTGTTTTGGACCCAGCATCACGTGAGGGGAACTTGAGATGTTGCTCGGGACAATGGTCAAGAATGAAGTCCTCAAGCGGGACACCCCAGTTACGATATTGAATCCGCATCCAGAGCGAGTTCAAGTTAGGTTCTGGTCAGTCTTTGACCGGGCGCCAGTGACAACGGTGCCCTCACTGGAAATGTTCTTGCGCTGAGAATTCGCCCAACTAATTCGGGCTGTTCTCGCGTATGGCTATCGAGGTCAATGGCGCAGTCCTCATCGTCAATCTTGGCTGACACCTCTGCGATTGATGTTTCTCACCACGAATTTCTCGAAGGCCTCTCGTCTGACCTTGTTCGGTTGGCCCACGCGCCAGAAGTGACAAGGCAGCGCTTCCGCGTCGAACGGCAGCTGCGTTCCTTCAATCGCAGTGATGATGGTCTTCTTGCCGAGGCCAAGGGCCACCCCAAGTTCTAGGAGGCAATTTGGACGCACTTCCGTTAAATCCACAATTACGAGCGAGTTGCTCCCTAGCATCTCGAAAATTTCAACATTGAGGAATGTTTCTTTGGAACTGTCCACGCCGGGGTCGAATCCCGAGAACCAGTTTGACACAGTGGAAGGGGGCGCATACATATCGACTCTTAGAATGATGACCTATGAACCCCTTGCAAAATCAGATGGGGGATTCGCACGGAAATGGGTGTGGGCCGGAAGGGATTCGAACTCAGGCAACGAGGGAATAGTGGCACTTTTAACGGCAAGGCAGGCTTATCACTAGCGCATGCAACCTGAAAATTCTGCAAGAGGGGCCAAGGACCTGAACCCGAACGAGTGCGGGCCCGACGGGAATCGAACCCGTCTAGGGGCCGTCGGCTGACCCTCGGGTTAAAAGCCCGATGCTCTACCTGAGTCCTCTCCACTTGGTGGAACTAAGCTACGGGCCCGCGACAGCCTCGCCCCCGGACGGTCTATTTTACCCTGAGACTTGCGTCAGGCGAGGAGCGACCGCACCGTCCTGAGGCTCCTTCGCATTCCTTCGACGTCCTCGAAGGGCGTCTCCATGATGAGGGGGCGTTCCCTGATCCCCCTGTAGCGTAGGAAGGCTCGCATGCCCTTCTTCCCAATCTTGCCCTCGCCCACGAATTCGTGCCGGTCAAGGTTTCCCCCCAGCGGGCCCTTGGAGTCGTTGAGGTGAACGACCCGCAGCTTGTCCACTCCGACCGCATCGTCGAACAGGCTCATCGTGTTCTCCACAGCCGCCGAGCTGGTCAGGTCGAACCCAGAGGCGAAAGCGTGGCAGAGGTCAAGACAGACTGCCACCCTGTGCTCCTCCCTGACGCGGTCGAGGATCAGCTTCAGTTCGTCGAAGCTCGAGCCCACGCTGTTCTTCTGGCCGGCCATGTTCTCGAGGAGGACCGTCGTCGCCCCACCGCTCTCAGCCAACGCCTTGTTGATCGCCTCGGCCACGTTCTTGACCCCCACCATTGTTCCAGCGCCGAGGTGGCTGCCCAGGTGGGTCACCAGGAAGTCGATCCCTAGCTCGTCGCATCTGCTGACCTCCTCCTTCAGAGTAGCCCTGCTGGGCTTCATTATCCCCGCGAAGGGCGAGGCGAGGTTTGGAAGGTAGGGCATGTGGGCGACCACGGATCTGGTCCCTGCCTTCTTCCTGCGCGACCTGAAAGCACTTACCTGCTCTGCCGTCAGCTCCTTGAACTTCCACGTCCGCGGGTTCCTGGTGAAGATCTGGAAGGTCGTCGCCCCGACCTCCTCAGCTCGGTCAAACGCCAGGTCCAGCGACTTCTCAATCGAAAGGTGGAGCCCTACCTGCGGCTCGATGGGCAACATCAAAAGAGGCAGAGTGTGGGTTTATGGGCGTTTCCGGCCGCAACCCACGCTCTTCTTTTCGTTCAGCTTAGCGCTTCTTAGGCTTGGTAGTCCGCGACGCCTTGGATACTGAAGTGCTCCTCACAGGTGCCGTCCGCCTCCTGTAGTTCTTCGTCGTCTTCCTCGAGATGGATGGAGCCCCGAAGGATGTCGAAGAAGGCGATGAGTAGGCGACCGGCGTTGGGGCCGGCTGGACCGACTCGTAGAGGGCTGGTGCGGGGGCAGGGGACGGAGCAGGCTCAGCTACGGCGGGCACTTCCGTTGCTGGTACTTTCACCTGCTCCGTCGCCGGAGCGTAAGACTCGAGCGAGGAGGCAGATCCCCTCTTTCTCGGGTGTCCTAGGTATCCCTTTGGTGCGGCGTAGAGCACTGCCACAGCGCCCACGGCAACGCCAAGCAATACAGTCGCTAGTTCAAGGACCATTGCTACTGATGATACGGTTGTTGGGGGCTCTTCTAAACCAAGGTCAAACATGATACACAAATCCCTCATTTTCTCTCGACCAGAAACCGGCCCCGGACCCGGGGGGCCCCGCGCTCAGTCGCGCTTATATTACAGCCCGGACCATTCGCTTAGCATGCTCTCGATTCAGTGGGACAAGATTTGCACTGAGATGTTCAAGTTCGACAGGAGGATCAGGTTCGCCGGCATCCTCGACAACTCTGGCAGGAAGATAGCGGGAGGGATGAAGAAGGGCATCGCCTCCCTGGAGCCCCAGAGCGAGGACCTGCGGCTGATAGCGAACATAACCATCCAGCTCAACACTGACCAGACCTGGGACAAGTACTTCGGCCGTAGTCAGTACACCTTCATCAAGAGGGAGAAGCTCAACATCCTGACCTTCAATCTCGGGAACAAGCTTGTGCTGGTCTCGGCCGAGCCCGACTTTACGCTCCAGCAGGCGCAGGACCTCAGAAACCAGATAGTGACGAACCACTCCGGCTCAGTGGCATAAAATAGTGACGAGTTAGGTCAGTTAAGACCTAGCTCGGGAAACTTCGCCTGGACGAGGCCCAGCTCGCCTTGGAGAGTTCGGATCCGCTCAGCGTACTTCTTCATGTCATCTACGTTCTTCTGGACCTTCGCGACCTTGTAGCCTCTCCAAGCCTTTTTCAGGGCTCCCCATGTTTGACCTTTCGAGTATTGGGTCGACATGAGACATCTCCCATCCCAGTTCGAATATAAGCCTTCGCGTCTCATGCACCCCAGAATGGCGGTTAACTAGGAATCTCTGCTCCAGCCTCAGTGCCCGAAGAGCTGACAAGTTACAGGTCGTGGGAACAGGTCGGGGGGTATTTCGACGGGGATGGAAACGTCAGAGTCGAGGTTCTGAAATTTGTCTTGAGGTTGGGCGTTCGTTTCGTAGATACTTGGGGCCCACAGCTTGAGTCAATCAGGTCTTTCCTAATGGGGCAAGGGGTAAGGATGGGCAGGGTGGGCCTTGATCAAGACAGGGCGGGCAACAGGCGACCGGCGTACCGACTTGATGTGGGAGAGACCGCAAGCGTGATCATGCTCGTGCGGGCACTTGGGAGCCTCTGTGTTAAGAAGAGCGAAGACCTGAAGATCGCGCTCGACTACTTGGAGGACCGCATCACTGGAGATGAAGCAGCTTCTCGTTTCAACGACCTTATCGCGACCGGACGGAGGAAGGGGAAGAGACGGATGACTATGATGCCTTACACACGGCGACAAGGCTTGAGGCTTCACGAACTGACGAACGCGAAAAGAGCCAGGGATGCACACAGAGTCAGAGTCGACCCTGCTGTTGAGGAGAAGATCCGTAACGACCACCTCAAGTTAGGAATGGGCGAGACGACGCTCAGCCGGAAGTATGGGTACACCAAGGGCGTCCTGCGAAGGGTACTGCGAGAATTGAAAGCAAACGGGGCGCGTCACGGCAAAGGTTGATCAAGAACTACCCGCGCTTTACTTCGAAAGGTAGCCTCTTCCCGTTGTGGTCGTAGACTCCAAGGTCCCTTTCGGTCGCGTAGGGGTATCCCATGATAACCATCAGCCTCCCAGTGGAGTGGAGCAGGTCCTGGTCCGAGGGGGTGTTGTTGCCTGACGGGTGGGAGTGCGCGACGCCGAGGTATGACATGTCGATGGGAAGCATGAACCAGTTGAAGGACGAGAAGGTGCCTCCGTGGACCGCCGCAGGGGGGACCATAACGCTGTTCACCTCTGCGACCCCTTTCTTCGACTTGCCTCGGAGAATCAGGATCCCCTCGTTGGGGTAGGCCATCCTCGAGTAAGAGAGGAGGCTGTCGACTACATCCGATTGGAAGACGACCTTTTGGACGGGCATCGAAGATCACCTGAGAAGCCGGACAAAGTTGCCGACTACATCCCTACCGTCCGGGTTTTCCTTGGTGTACCTCTCCGGGTGGGACTGCACGCCGTAGAGAGGCCTTCCCTTGTGCTGCATGGCGGCGACTTCCGTGGTCTCGCTGCGTGCAAGGAGCTGGAAGCCCGCAGGAAGTGAAGCTACAACCTCGTGGCGCGACTCGAGGAGGAGCAGCTTCGCGGGCATGCTCGAGAAGAGCCCCTCAGGCGTCAGCACGTTGGTGCTCACAAAGTCGAGGACGTGCTGGCGGTCCTCCACGACCGCGGAGCCAAACGCGTGGGCCATGAGCTGGTGCCCGAAGCAGACTCCGAGGATCGGCACCGACGAATCTCTGACCGCCTCAATCTCAGCGCTGAACTTCTCCTGGACGGATGGCTTCGACATCATGTCAGGTGAGCCGCTGAGGGCGACCCCGCTGTACTTCGAGAAGGTCTTTGTGGAGCAGCTTTCCCAGCTTAGGGCCGAGACATCGGCCCCGTTCACTGATAGGCAGTCGACGAGCCGCTGGAAGCGCTCTTCGGTCGGATAGTTGTTGACTGCGAGTACCCTGACCATTGGAGCTCCGGGACAAGTTGTCGATATGAACTTTGAGAAACTGGCCCTACTCCCCAAAAGGGTTTAAAAGCAGACGGGATTCGTGCGTCAAAAGGAGCAAGGAAAAGAAAATGTTTGCACCTTCGGCAGGATACGACCGGGCCATCACGATTTTCTCGCCCGACGGAAGGTTGTATCAGGTCGAATACGCCCTCGAGACCGTACGCAGAGGCAGCCTTGCGGTCGGGATAAAGACCAAGCAAGGCATAGTGCTTGCCGTAGAAGAGAAGGGCAGGAAGCTCCAGAGCGATGACTCTGTCATCAAGATGTTCCAGATCGACGACCACTTAGGAGCGGTCGGAGCCGGATACATCCCTGACGCGAGGATTCAGGTGGACAGCGCGAGAGTCATGGCCCAGAGCAACAGGCTGATCTACGACGAGCCGGTCGACATCGAAGCAATCGCCAAGAGGATAGCTGACATGAATCAGCAGTACACGCAGTATGCCGGCGTGAGGCCTTTCGGAGTCTCCCTCGTGATTGCAGGCGTCGATGAGACCAACGGGCCTGTGGTCTATCTGGCCGACCCGACGGGGACGTATTCGGGGTTCCACGCGATCGCCATAGGTCAGGGTAGCGACCAGGTAAACGACTACCTTGAGAAGAACTACAGCATGGACCTTTCGCTGGACGCTGCCATCACACTTGCCATCGAGTGCATCTATCTCGTGAGCGAGGACAAGGCCGGAACCGCGCACATCAAGGTCTCGGTCGTGGACGCCCAGTCCAAGAAGTGGCGCCGCCTCCTCGAGCAAGAGATAGCAAAGAACGCCTCAATGGCAAAGACGAAGTCCGACAAGCCCCCAGCCAAGAGCTCCTAGAACGGCGCTGCCTGTAAATTGAGCTTCGGGCACGGAGGCGGAGAGTTCAAGCCAAGGACCAAGGGGCCCTCGAAGTTCACTACCGTCAAGCTCACCATCGCAGGGGAGCACTACGAGATACTCGTCAACCCAGACGCGGCCCTGAGCTTCAAGCAGGGCAGGGATGTCGAGCCATCGCAGGTCATCGCTGTCGACGAGGTTTACTCCGACTCCGGGAAGGGACTGAGGGCGGGGAGCGAGAAGCTGAAGCTGAACTTCGGGACGGACGACCACGCAATGGCGGCGCTCGAGGTGCTGAAGCGTGGAGAGCTGAACCTGACCCAGGAACAGAGGAAGAGGCTCACGGAGGAGAAAAGGAAGGCGGTCATAGCGACAATCTCAAAGAACTTCGTGGACCCCAGGACCTCGCTCCCTCACCCGCCGCTGAGGATCGAGCAGGCGATGCAAGAGGCGAGGGTCGCGATAGACCCGTTCCAGGACGCCAACGAGCAGACGAAGTCGGTAATCGAGAAGCTCAGGACCATCCTGCCCATGAAGTCGGAGAAGGTGAAGCTGCAGGTCAGGGTCGCGGCGCAGTATTCGGGGCAGACGATAGGGGTCCTCAAGAACTTCGGAGAAATCCTCAAGGAGGATTGGGGGGCAGACGGGACACTTTCAGCAATAGTAGAAATACCCGCTGGCGGACAGCCCGGCCTGCTGGACAGGCTCGGTTCGACGACGAAGGGCGCTGCCCAGGTTACAGTAATCAAGTGAATTGGGAATGGTAGAGAGAAGACAGGTTACGCCAGGGGAGGTAATAGCCAGTGGGAACTATCAGTACGGGCCATTCATCGAGAAGAGGGGCGAGCAGTACATCGCGCTGAGGGTCGGCGTGGCTGAGGTGAGCACTGAGGGGCTGAGGCTCAGCCCGGCTTCGGGACCTTACATCCCGAGGGCTGAGGACCAGGTCATCGGGAAGGTGAAAGACCTGAACGGGTTCGGCTGGGTCGTCGACATCAATTCGTTCTTCGACGGCTTCCTTCCGGCTTCGTTCGTCTTCGGGAGAGACTTCTCCCCGGCGACCCACGACCTGGCGTCGAAGTTCGCGCTGGGGGACATGATAGGGGCGAGGATCGAGTCGTTCGAGAGGCTGAGGGACCCGCAGCTGAGCATCAGGGGGGAGGGGTACGGGAAGATCCCGACGGGAGAAATCGTTAAGATATCACCGACGAGGGTCCCCCGAGTAATCGGAAAGAGAGGAGCGATGATCAACATGATTATGGAAGCCACGGGGAGCGACATCCAGGTCGGGCAGAACGGAGTCGTGATAGTCAACGGGCCGCCGGAAGGGGTTACAAAGGCTGTGAAGGCGATCGGGCTCATCGACCGGGGCGCCGCCGGCTCAGACCTCGTCGCGAGGGTGCAAGAGATCATAGGGGGAAGCCAGAATGGAACCTAAGAAGAAGCTCATCGACGAGAACGGCAAGAGGCTCGACGGCCGGACCTGGGACCAGTTGAGGCCGATCAAGCTGGAGGTCGGCGTGCTCAAGAACGCAGACGGTTCGGCGTACATAGAGTGGGGAAAGAACAAGATCATGGCTGCTGTCTACGGGCCGAAGGAGGTGCACCCGAAGCACCAGGTCCTCTCTGACAGGGCACTACTGAGGAGCAGGTACCACATGGCGCCATTCTCGGTGGACGAGAGGAAGAACCCGGCACCTTCTAGGAGGGAGATCGAGATTTCGAAGGTAATACGCGAGGCGCTCCAGCCCGCGGTGATAGTCGAGGACTATCCGAGGACCGCGATAGAGGTCTGGGTCGAGGTCCTTCAGTCTGACGGAGGGTCGAGGGTGGCAGGGATCACCGCGGCGTCGCTCGCCCTGGCGGACGCGGGGATCAACATGCGCGACCTCGTGGTGGGGTGCTCGTGCGGGCTGATCGGAGAGCAGGTGGTGGCGGACCTGGACGACACTGAGGACAAGGAGGGGAACGGGGACATGCCGGTCGCTATCCTGCCCAACCTTGGCGAGGTCTCGCTGCTCCAGGTGGACGGGATCTACACGAGGGAGAACTTCCAGAAGGCCTTCGAGCTGGCCATCGAGAAGGGGAAGGAGATCTACCAGATGCAGAAGGAAGCCTTGGCCAAGAAGTACTTCGGCGCGGGCGGGATGCAGATGGAGCAGGAAGAGGAGGCTGCGGCTTAGGATGTCGATGAAGAAGAACTACGTCGTCGAGACGATAAAGCGCGCCCAGATGGCAGAGCTGATTGCGCAGGGCAAGAGGATGGGTGACAGGGGCCTGGAGGAGCACAGGCCGATAAAGATCGAGACGGGCGTCATACCGAAGGCGAACGGCTCGGCCAAGGTCAGCCTGGGGCACTCGGAGGTCCTGGCCGGGGTCAAGATTGCCACCGGAACTCCGTTCCCTGACACGCCCGACAAAGGGCTCCTAGTGGTCAACACCGAGATACTGCCGATGTCGTCCCCGTTCGCGGAGCCGGGGCCCCCGAGCGAGGAGGCGATCGAGCTCGCGAGGGTGGTCGACAGGGGGATCAGGGAGTCCGAGATGGTGGACCTCACCAAGCTTTGCCTCATCCCCGGAAAGACGGTGGTAACCGTCTTCGTGGACGTGAACATCATGAACGTGGACGGGAACCTCTTCGACGCGGTGAGCTACGCGGTCGTCTCCGCGCTGAGGACTGCGAAGATGAAGAAGTACAACGTAGAGGCGGACAAGGTGGTCGCGACCGAGGAGTGGATTCCGGTCCCGGTCGAGAAGACTCCGGTGTCCGTCACGATCGCGAGGATGGGAAACGCCCTTGTGGTCGACCCAACGTCTGAGGAGGAGGGCCTCATGGACATGAGGATCACGATTACGACCGACGACGACGGGAACGTGTGCGCGAGCCAGAAGGGAGAGGCGAGCACGATCACGCCGGGGGAAGTGCTGAGGGCGGCCGACATATCGATAGCCATAGGGCGCAAGATCAGGGAACAGATTTTGGAGGCCACGAAGTAATGCCAAAGGCCAAGGAGAGCATCCGCGGCCTGGGGGCCAAGTACGGGGGGACGCTCAGGAAGAGGTACGCTAGGATCTTCAGGACCTTGAAGGCGGCCAGGGAGTGCCCGTCGTGCTCCAGCATGAGGCTGAGGCGGGAGTCTTCAGGGATCTGGAAGTGCAAGTCCTGCGGTTATACCGTCGCCGGAGGGGCCTACGACCTTGCGCAGGCAAGGTCAAGGTAATCCCATCGAGTCCGTGCACCTGAAGATCAAGTTCACGGCCGATGCAAGCACCGCACTCAAGCTGAAGGAGTCCTTCCCCGAGTCGCGGGTGACTGGGAGCGAGTGCGAGATCAGCATCGAAGGGTCAGACCCGGGCGAGGTTGCCGAGAGGGCGCACAAGGTCCTCGAAAAGCTCCGGGCCGTAATTGAAACGCCGAAAGGATTTAAGTAGCCAAGAGGGTCGTCGGCCAGAAAATTGAGTCAGCCTGAGCTTCCCCCACTTCTCAGAGAGCAGCTGGCGCGATACGACCAGACCCAGCAGAACCTCCAGGCGGTCATGGTCCAGAAGCAACAGGTGGAGCTGGAGCTCGGCGAGACGGAGAAGGCGCTCGAGGAACTGGGGAAGGCGGTCGACTCGGAGGCGATTTACAAGTTTGCTGGGAACCTGCTCGTGAAGGTCCAGAAGGACTCGGTAGTGAAAGAGCTCACGGAGAAGAAGGAGCTCGCGAACACGAGGAAGATGGTACTGGCGAAGCAGGAGACGCGCTTCAGGGAGAGCCTTAAGGACCTCCAGTCCAAGATTGACGAGGCTGTGAAGGTGAGGCCTTCGCAGGCACAGCCCCCAGGCGACGCCTAGGACCTGGGTCATGAGAGCCGGAGCGTCCGGCCAGTTCCCGTATGTGGACCCCAAGACGATCAGGAGGGCCGCAGTCCTCTGTCACAGGAACGCCGACGCAGACGCATACCTCTCAGCTTTCGCGCTATCTGCTCTGCTGAGGAGCATCTCGCCTGGCTGCGATGTGGACATCGTGACTCCCGAAGGGATGACGACCCTGACGACAAAGCTGAGCAGGAAGTTCGAGCACAGGGTCGTGGAGGAGGGAGGCGAGGACTACGACCTCTACGTCGCGGTCGACGTTGGAGACACGGAGCTCCTAAAGGGGTGGCTCGAGAAGATGAAGGCGAGCAAGGGGCTGAAGGTACTGGTCGACCACCACCCACTTAGGGACAGGGAGGCCTACGACCATGTGGTCGTGGACGAGTCGGCGACCTCCGCCGCTGAGGTGGTCTACTCGATCTTTGAGGAATTGGGGGTCAAAGTTGACAGGCTGACCGCTCAGGCGCTCCTGGAGGCGGTGATGTTCGACTCGTCCCATCTTGCCATCGCGGGCCCCGGGGCCCTGAGGACGGTGGTCAAGCTCATCGACGCTGGGGCAGACATCGGGGACGCGCGGAGGGAACTGCGGAGCGAGCCGGACTACGGCGAAGTCCTTGCCAAGCTCAAAGGCGCCAAGAGGCTCAGGATCTACAAGCTGGGCCCATGGGTCGCTGCGACGAGCCTCGTGGGCTCGTTCCAGGCGCACGTCGCGAGGGGGTTGGTGTACCTCGGGGCGGACGTCGCCATAGTCGGTGGAGAGGCCGAGGGAGAGACCAGGGTGAGCATGAGGTCCACGCAGAGGTTCCTCGACAGGGCCGGGGTCCAGCTCGGAACTCAGGTCGCGGAGGCGGCTACGAAGAAGATCGGGGGGCATGGGGGCGGGCACGCCACTGCCGCGTCTTTCGCCACGAGCGTAGGGGAGGAGGAGGCGGTGGCTGCGGCGTTGGGAGCGGTCTCGGGTCTTCTGTCCGAAGAGGCCAGGGAAATCGAGTAGCTAGAGGCCGTACTTTGCCGACTGGGGACTCCTCGAGAAACCTTCCCACGAGAGCCTGAACCAGGGCGTGAAGGAATTTGGGTTCGACCCGACTTCGGCTGCGACCTCCTTCGGGGAGGCCCACCTTATCGCCGAGATCTCGTCCGGGTTCGGACTGACCCCGCCGTCGAACTCGCCCACCATGACCCTGCAGAACTCGTTCTCGGCGTTCTTCCCTTGCGGGGCGAAGTAGACGAAGGAGTGGACGTCCTCGAGGGCCCCCACCTTCGCGTCAAGCTCCTGGAGCGCCTTCCTTGCGGAGGCCTGCTGGTAGGATTCCCCCGGATAGACGTGACTGGTGTAGGAGACGTCCCAGGCTCCGGGCCACAGGAGCTTCTTCGAACTGCGCTGCTGGAGCAGGAGCTTGCTTCTGTGGAAGAGGAGGACCGTGTATGCCCTATGCCGTCGTCCCGAGCCGCTGTGGCAGTTCTCTCTCGTGTCGGTCCCGATTTCGTTGTCGTTCTCGTCCACCAGCACGAGTATCTCCTGTTCGGGCATGATCAGTCACAATCTCCCCCGATTCTACATAAGCCCATCGGAGGGTTTTATGGGGGAGCTCTGGGGCGCCGCCCCGATGGGCGCTCTGGTGGTGGGCAGGGTCTTCAGCGGGATTGGGAAAGGCAGGTACTACGTGGGCCACCCAGAGTACCAGAAGAGGTTCAAGGAGGCCCTTGGATACAGGCCCTACCCGGGGACCCTGAACGTCAAGCTCGAGAGTCCCGAGTCCTCTAGAGCCCTGAACGAGGCCAGGGGGGGAGTTGTGATCAGGCCGTTCACGTTCGAGGGGGAGAGCTTCAGCGGCCTGGAGTGCTTCGAGGGGTCGCTCCTGGGGGAGAGGGCTGCCTTCCTGCGGATCGAGATAACTCACTACAACGCGACGGTCGCGGAGCTGGTCTCGCCCGTCTACCTTAGGGGAAAGTTGGGGGTCAAGGATGGGGACCTGGTCGAGTTTGCGATGGACGGAGCAGGGCTCACCGGAGAAGGGCGGAGACGTGCACCGGGTCGCCGTCCTTCAAGCCGAGGGTCCTCCTGAGGTCGAGGGGCGAGATCACCTCGAGAACAGTGTCGTCGTAGTGAGTCCGCTCGATGGCAAGGACCGCGCCGGCATGTTTTCCCTCGATGACCGCCCGGAAGCACTTGACTGGCCCGAAGGTCCTCCGTCCGTCCTTGAAGCCACGGACCTCCACCCCTTCCATGAACGGGAGCCGCGCGCGCTGCGCGATTTGTTCCGCTTCTTCTAGACGGAGGTTGAGCGTGCCGGGGAACGGGATGAAACCGAGAGCTCTTCGGAAGGGCAGGGCGTAGCCCTTCAAGGAGACGTAGTATCCGCCTTCGCCGAGGCCTCTGAAGACCTTTCCCGTGAAGTCGAGCTTCTCTTCCTCTTCGAAGGCGGCCCTGAGCCCGGAATAGAACTCCAGGACCTTTCTCCTCCCCGCAGGAGTAAGGGCGACCCTGAGTCCCCTCCCAGCGTGGGAGCGGACTATGAGACCCGACCCCTCCAGGATGACGAGGCGCCTTGACGCTGCCTGCTGCGTGACGCCCATGGCCTTGCCGAGGGCCGCAGAGGAGACGACCACCCCGCCTCGGGCTGCGCCGAGCTTTGCCAACTCCGCGAGTGTCGGGAGGTCGGCGGAGTTCTGGCGGGCATTCAACAACTGGGCTTGTAGCTACCAAAATATTATAAACGTACCTCCCACCGAGGCTCCGATGACTCTCCGAGGGTCGCAGAAGCTAGCCCTGATCGCCCTCTTCGCGGCTATAGCCGTGGTCCTGAACGGGGTTACTGTCCCTGCCCCATACGAGCCCTTCCTACTGTACGGCGTATGGGAGATCCCTGTCCTGACTGCGATGCTGATGCTCGGCTTCCTTGGAGGGGTCAGCGTAGCGAGCCTGAACGCGATAGGCCTCGAGGCCCTCAACCCGGGGGCGCTCCCGACCGGGCCGATCTACAACCTGGTTGCCCAAGTCTCGATGTTCTTGGGCGTTCTTGCAGCGGTAAGGCTTGCGAAGCGGGCCAGGTGGGGGACGCCGGTCCTCGTCGTGCTCGCGACTGCCGCCGGAGCCGTGTTGAGGACGGGAGTGATGACGGCGGTGAACTGGGCAGCCCTTCCTCAGCCGTACCCAGTGGGGTTTTCTGTGGACCCGAGTCTAGTTCCAGGCCTCCTCGTTTTCATCGGCATCTTCAACTTCACGGTCGTCCTCTACACGGTCCCCGTCGCCTTCAGCGTCCTGAGGGCCGTCGAGTCAAGGTATCCATCCGTTCGCCCGGGCTGAGCCCTGGCCGCAGTTGGGGAGATCACCTTGGGGGAATTGCTCGAGATAGAAGGTCTGAGCTTCAGGTACGCCGACGCGCCGAGAGCTGCTGTCGCGGGGTTCGACCTCAAGGTCCGGGAGGGGGAGATCGTCGTCCTCGCTGGCCCCTCGGGCTGCGGCAAGTCGACGCTGCTCAGGGCGGTCAACGGCCTGATACCCCACATGTACTCGGGGGAGTACAAGGGAGACGTGAGGGTCGGGGGGACCCCGGTCCGCGACGCCTCGATGAAGGACCTGGCGCAGACGGTCGGTTTCCTCTTTCAGAACCCTGAGAACCAGATATTCATGTTCACGGTCGAGAGGGACGTGGCCTTCGGGCTCGAGAACCTCGGCGTAGGCAGGCCGGAGATGAGAGAGCGGGTTGACGAGGCGCTGGGTCTCCTGGGGATAGAGGACATCGCTCAGAGGGCCCCCTACGAGCTCTCCGACGGGCAGAAGCAGAGGGTGGCGCTGGCCGGGGTCCTCGCCATGAGGCCGAGGCTCGTGATCCTCGACGAGCCGACGTCGCTGCTCGACCCAAAGACGGCAGGTGAGCTCGTGGGGCTCGTTGCGAGCCTGAGGAGGGAGGTGGGGACTTCTTTCCTTGTCGTGGAGCACAGGCTCGAACTCCTGGTCGGGGTCGCAGACAGGGTGGTCGTGATGAGCGAGGGGGCCAAGGTCATGGAAGGGAGCCCGGGCGAAGTCCTCTTGGGCGGGGAGTCGGAGAAGTACGGGGTGTCCGTCCCCGCTCTCGTCGAGGTGCAGAGGATGCTGAGGGCCGACGGCGTCCAGCTGGGGGAAAGGCCACTGGGCGCCCGTGAGCTCGCTCGGGCGTTGGAGAGTGCGCGGAAGTGATCGAGTTCAGAGGGGTGACGTTCATACATCAGAACGGGGTGAAGGCCCTGGACTCGGTGAGCCTGGCAGTAAGCCCGGGCGAGACCGTCGCCATCGTGGGGGAGAACGGGGCAGGCAAGACCACCTTGGTCAAGCACGTGACCGGTCTCCTGAAGCCGACAGAAGGCTCGGTCCTGGTCGACGGGAGGGACACGCGGGAGCAGAGCACGGCTCAGCTCTCAAGGAAAGTCGGGGTCGCCTTCCAGAATCCGGACCACCAGCTCTTCTCAGAGACGGTAGAGAAGGAGATGGCCTTCGCCCTCCAGAACTTCGGTTTCCCGCAGGGGTCGGTCGAAAAGAGGATTACTCGCGGGCTCGGCCTCTTCGGTCTCGAGCAGTACAGGAACGTGTCTCCCCTTGTGCTCAGCGGCGGGGAGAAGAAGCGGCTGACCCTCGCCTGCATCCTTGCTTGGGACCCGGAGGTCGTGATCCTGGACGAGCCAACTGTCGGACAGGACGCGATTCAGAAGGAGAAGCTCGCCGGCACGATACGAATGCTCAGTTCGGCGGGGAAGACCGTGATCGTGGTCTCGCACGACATCGAGTTCCTCTGGCCGATGCAGCCGAGGGTCGTAGTAATGAAGAGAGGGAGGGTCGTAGCCGACGGACCCGCGAAGGCCGTGATGCTCCAGAAGGAGCTGTTGGATTCAGCCCGGGTCGTCCAGCCGCAGCTCGTTGCGCTCTTCGAGGAACTCGCGGGCGGGCCGGGAATTCCCTTCGTGGACCCCCTGGACGTTCGAAGATGGGAGGGAGGTCGACGCTAGGATGATGTGGCTCAGCGGGGGGTTCGTGTTCAGGAGGGGGACCTCGGTCTACCACCGCCTCGACCCCCGGGTGAAGCTGCTCATCTCGGCCCTGCTCTTTACTACGACCCTGCTCGCGAAGTACCTCTACGAGCTGGGCCTCGTGATCCTGTTCATGGTCGCTCTCTCGGTGGTCGCGTCGATCCTCAGGAGGATTGCGAGGACGATGGCCCTCACCGCGACCTTTTCGGCCTTCATCTTCCTCATCAACCTCTTCGTCTCGAGGAACTTTGCGACCTCAGAGCTCTATGCACTGAGGTTCGTGGCCATCGTTGCCTCGACGAGCCTCTTCTTCCTCACGACATCGCCAGACGAGCTCGAGCAGGTGATGAAGACGTTCAGGCTCCCCAGGGACGTTGTCTTCGCCTTCGTGACTGCCGTCAGGTTCATCCCGGTCATGATGCTCGACACCCTTCAGATCATGGACGCGCAGAAGTCCAGGGGACTCGAGCTGGAGAAGGGGAACATCCTGAGGCGGGCGAGGAACATGGTCCCGATTCTCATCCCCCTCGTGGTCAACTCTGTGATCAGGAGCGGAGAGCTGGCCGAGGCGATGGAGTCAAGGGGCTACGGGGCCGTCGCGAGGCCCACCTCCCTGGTCGAGTACAGGACGAGCTGGAGGGACAGGTTCGTCGCCCTGGCCGCGGTGGTGCTCTTCATCCTGACCGCCTACTCCTTTTATTTTGTCCTGCCTGCCGAGCTCGCATGATACCGGCGAGGGTCGTGGCGGACGAGAGGGAGAAGGCGAGCGGCGTCCCTGAAGAGCTGTCGAAGCTGAACGTAAGGGTCTACTTCAGCCAGCTCCCAGTCGCCGATTACGTGCTCAACCCTGAGATCGCCGTGGAGCGAAAGTCGGTGAGGGACCTGGTCTCCTCGGTCTACGACTCGCGGATCTTCTCCCAGGCGGCCAGGATCTCGGCGGCCTACGCGAAGCCCTTCCTCCTCGTCGAAGGCGACTCCACGGAGGTCGAGGGCCTGGTCAAGAACGTGAAGTCGTTCTATGGCGCCATTGCAAACGTCACCCTCGCCTACGGGCTCAGGCTTCTGTACACCGCCAACCCAAAGGAGACGGCTGCCGCCATCTCCGAGCTGCTGGTGCATGCGAGGGCCAAGCCGCTCGCGACGATGCCGCCGGAGCTCTCACCAAAGGGCAAGAGCCTCCACATGCAGCAGGTCTATCTCGTGTCCTCGCTTCCAGGAGTTGGGAGGAGGCTGGCGGAGAGGCTACTCTCTAAGTACGGGACGCCCAGGAAGATAATGAGCCTGACGCCGGGCGAGCTCGCGATGACGCAGGGCATAGGATGGAAGAGGGCGGAGAAGATCAAGGAGGCCCTTGACGCGAAGTTTACAAAGAGCCCTGCGTCGATTCGCGACCAGACGAAGCTGGAAGAGTGAAGGTCGCGATAATCGGGGGGACCGGTAAGATGGGCATCGGCTTGGGGACACAGCTGGCGAAGAGCCATGAGGTCCTGATCGGGTCGAGGGACCCTGCGAAGGCCAACGCAGCAGCGGCAGGAATCAAGGGAGCCAGGGGGACTGACTACACCACAGCCGCCAAGGAGGCCGACGTGGCCATAATCGCGATTCCTTTCTCTGCCATCGACTCCGTGGACCACCTGGCAGGGCCGCTTTCGGGGAAGCTCGTCATCTCGATCGTCAACCCAATCAAGCTGGAAGGTGACAGGCTCGTCTATGGACTCAAGTCAGGCTCGGCAGCGGAAGCCCTTGCCAAGAGGCTCCCAAGGAGCAAAGTAGCGACTGCGTTCAACAACGTGACAGCGGGATTCTTCAAGAGCGCCCGGGCCGCCGAACTCGACGTTCTCATTGCAGCGGACTCGATGGAGACCTTCCAGGCTGCCGCCCAGCTGGTCAGAAGCATACCAGGCCTCAGGCCACTCTACGCGGGCCCGCTCTCTGAGGCGCAGACGGTCGAGAGGGTCACGCCCCTGATCCTCAACTTGGCGAGGTACAACGACACGGGCAGCCTCTCGACCAAGTTCGTTTCTCAGAGAGATCAGAAAGGTCCGTCGTAGGAGGTCAAGCCACTCATCCAGCCAGCGTACAAGAGAGGGCTGTACTTCGTGTAATCCCAACTAGAGGCGAAGGCATTCCCCGCGTTCGAAGAGACAATCCGCCCAACCACCACCGCATGATCTCCAATATTGATCGAGTCGACAACCTTGCACTCGAGGGTCGCAGCTGCCTCCTTGATGACAGGCGCTTTCACTTTCCTCCCGGGCGAGTGCCCGAGCCCCGCGGAAGCGAGCTTGTCCCGGACCTTGGAGCCGCTGTGGGCCGCCAGCGCCTCGACCGACTCCCGGTGACTCCGGTCCAGGACGGAAAGAGAAAACGCATGGGACTTCAAAGCGAGGCGCAGAGTGTAACTTCGCTCCGCACAGGAGACCATGACGGTGGGGGGCTTTGAGGCTGCGGCTAGGTACGAGACGACGGCCATTCCCGAGACCCTCCCCTGGTGGGAGGCTGCGAAGACCACAGGGACCTGAGGGTAGAAGAGCCTGTGGACCAGCTCCGGCGGCACCTTCACAGGGGCGCAGGAGCGGCGCTCGCTTGTAAAGTCGCAGCCGTCAGCTGACTGTGAAGTAGACGAAGGTCACGTCTCCCCATTCGTCTTCAGCTACCACAGTGTAGGTGCCCGGCACGAAGCTCGGCTGGTCGGCGGACCCAGGCGAGAAAGGGTTGCTCGTCTGGAGGCCCCATGTCTGGCTTGAGTTCGCTCCGACCGCTATGGCACGCGAGCCATGGGGGGAGATCAGGAAGTACTCAGGCACGACCCATGCAAAGCATGTTTGGCTGGGCGTTCGAAAGGGGAGCAGCGACTCCTTTTTGAAGTCCTCCAGGGTGTAGTGACCGCGCATCACGCCGATGCCAAAGGGCCATCCCTGAGCGCAGGTGGGCCTTACGAGCTGTCCTTCAAACCCCTGCCATGTGTTCGCAACCGTCAGGTTCAGGATCTGGTTGGATGTGCTGTTGATCCAAGCCGTGATGGTCACTCCGCCTGTCCTGGAGACAGTCGTCGAGTTGATGGCAAGTGTCATCTCAAACCCAAGTGGGGAGTCGACCGAGGAAGTCCTTGATTGGGCGGTATCCTGGGGGTTCAGGTAGGGAGGGATGAACAAGGCGGCGAAGATCGTCAGCACGATCGCCGCGAGCACGAGAGACATGGTCCTGACGTTTCGCTTGTACTCTACATCTTCCTCTCCGGCTGAGGGCCCCGCAGGCTTGGACAACGCTCGCTCCTAGAGCAAGGAGGAGGCCTACTCCCTGTCGATGAACTCTTCGGCCTTCGGCGGGTCCGGAGGGAGCCCCTTGCGCTTCCTGATCTCCGTGACCAAGCCCCACAGCATGTTCTGGGGCACCGCCTGCCACGTCTTGAAGTGGGTGTTCCAGACCGCCTTTCCTGCGGTCGCACCGCGCATCTTCTCGCTGAGGTCGAAGGTCTCGGAGGCCGGGATCTCGCCTTCCACGACTGTCATTACCTCCCTCTGGTCTATCTTGACGAGCTTCCCTCTCTTCGAGCTGATCACGCCGGTGACAGCCCCGATCAGGTCGGAGGGCCCCTTGACCTCGATGCCGAGGATCGGCTCGAGCAGGGTGGGGTTGGCAGAGAGCATGCTGCCCAGGATCGCACGCCTGGAGGCGGGCATCAGCTGCGCGTACGTGCGGTGGGCAGCGTCCTCGTGGGGGACGAAGTTGGTCAGGACGACCTTGACCCCCCTTGTGAACTCGTATGCAAGCGGCCCGTTCTTCATGATGTCATCGAAGCCCGCCCTGATCGAGTCCATCGACTCCTGGAGGAACTGCACACCCTTGGTCACCTCGGTCATGAGGTTACCTCGCTCGTCCACCGCCTGGAAGTTCCGGGCCTGGTCGGGGTCCCATCCTTGGTCTCTCAGGACCTTGATTACTGTCTTCTTCTCGACGTTCTCGCTGATCGACCCGTTCCTGATCAATTCGATCACCTGCGGCTCGAGGGGCTCCACCTCCACGAAGATCTTGTTGTGCCTGTTGGGAGAGCGAGACATGATCGGGCCCGCGCGGGACCTGATCGTCTCCCTGTAGTTGATGATCGGGGGAGAGGTGATTATCTCGAGGCCGGCCTGCTGGATCATGGTCGTCGCTATCTCGAGGTGCAAGACTCCCATCCCAGACATCAGGGTCTCGCCCGACTCCTGGTTGATCGTGACCACGAGGTTCGGGTCCTCGATGTTGAGCCTGCGCATCACCTCGACGAGCTTGGGGAGGTCGCGCGGGTACTTCGCCTCCACGGCCACGGTGACAACCGGCTCGCTCACGTAGTGGATCGACTCGAAGGTCGCGACGCCTTTCTGGTTCGCTATAGTCTCGCCCGACCTGATGTCGAGGCCGAGCAATGCCGGGATGTTCCCTGCAGGCAGGGAGTCCACGATCTCGCGCTGGAATCCCATGAATAACTGGACGGACTGGATCTTGCCTTCGCGCTTCGAGTTGAGGAGGTACACGGTGTCCCCGTTCGATACGATTCCCGAAAAGAGGCGCCCGGTCGCGACCAGCCCTGCTGCCGGGTCGACCACGACGTTGGTGACCATCATCACAGTGGGGCCGTTGTCGTCGCACGCGATTAGGGCCTTGCCGACTTCGCTGTTGAGGTCGCCCTGGGCCCAGATCTTGGGGATCCTGTACGCTTGGGCGACGTGTGGCGGCGGGTGGTGCTTGACTACCATTCCCAGGAGTGCCTCGTGGAGCGGCAGCTTCTTGCCGAGGGTCTCGGGGGACATCTCCGAGTAGGCATTGATGATGTCCTTGAAGCCCATCCCCGCTGCCTTCGCGATGTCGGAGTTGATGCCCCACCTGTCCTTCGAGGACCCGAACGCTACCTGGCCGTCCTGTATGGAGACCTTCCACTTCTGCTTGTACTCCGGCTCAGCGTAAGTCTCGATGAGGCGGTTGAACTCTTTGATGATGTTGAAGAGCCACTCTTGCATCTTCTCGGGGGAGAGCCTGAGCTCCTTGATCAGGCGGTCAATCTTGTTGATGTACACGACCGGGCGGACGCGCTCCTCGAGTGCCTGCCTCAGGACTGTGTCCGTCTGCGTCATGATCCCTTCGACCGCGTCGATCACCACTATGGCCCCGTCGACGGCCCTGAGGCTCCTCGTGACCTTGCCCGTGAAGTCGATGTGGCCGGGCGTGTCGATCAGGTTGATGACGTACGCCTTCCCCTCCTGCTCGTAGTAGAGCGTGACATTGGCGGCCTTGATAGTCATCTGTCGCTGCTGCTCGAGCTCCATGTAGTCCAGTGCCAGGGCCTGGCCAGCCACGGAGGGGGAGAGCATCCCGCAGGCGGCGAGCAGCGAGTCCGAGGTCGTAGTCTTGCCGTGGTCCACGTGGGCTATGATCCCGAGGTTGCGGATCTGCTCCTTGTTGTGGACTATTTTGAGTGCCTCTGCGGTCGTCTTGAACTTCGGCATGAATGCTTCAGCTTTCGTTTCGACCCGTCGGCTTTTGGGTTAAGAAGGTTTCCGTCTCAAGTGGGCCGTTGGGCCTGTTTCTGGGCCCCGGGTGACTGCTCGGTTATCGGGATTGGAGGCGGCTTCATCTCTGGCCTTGCTTCGCCGGCCATTATTGCGTCCCGCGCTGCGACCTGCTCTCTGAACGACCCTTTCACCAGGACCCCTGCGACGACCGCGACCACCGCGAAGCCGAGGCTCACCCAGAAGATCGGGGTGACCGAGAGGGCGAAGGCGGACCTCAGCTCAGGGACTATGGTCGCCCAGGGCACCTGCGGGAAGGCGGTCTCCGCCTTTTGGAGCTCTGTGGACGAAGCCAGGACCCTTCCCACCGCGTTTGGGTCGCCGAAGAAGGCGGCGGCCTGGTGTTGGTACTGGGAAGGTATCTGCTGGATGACTGTCGTAAGCCGCGCCCCGAAGGCGTTGGCCTGGAGGGCCCCGAGGATGGAGAGGCCGATGGTGCCCCCGAGGTTCCTCGTGAACTGGGCCAGCGAGGAGGCTATCCCGATCTGCCTGCGGGGGACGGAGTACTGCACAGCGAGTATTACGACCGGAAAGGTCGTGCCGAGGCCCAGTCCCATCACTGCCCCGTCCTCCATCACCTGAGTGAAGCTCGATGAGGAGTTGATCGAAGTGAGGAGGAAGAGTCCCGCGCAGAGGACCACGAGGCCCACCGAGAGTACCTGTCGGTATCCCGCGGAGCGCGTGCTCAGCTGTCCTGCGAAGACGGCGCCTATGACGAGGGGGATCATGAACGCGTAGAGGACGTTGCGCCCGTCGTCGATCGTGCCTCCTAGGCCGGCCTGGACGAAGAGAGGGACGTAGCTGATGACGGCGTACATCGAGACCCCCGTCAGGAATGCGACGGAGGTAGCCGCCGAGATGGTACGGATCTTGAAGAGGCCCAGGGGTACGATGGGCTCCAGCGCCCTCCGCTCGACTATCATGAAGAGCGCGAAGAAGAATATCGCCGACCCGAAGAGCGCGACTTCTTGCCACGAGTACCACCCGAAGCTGGTTCCGCCGCTCAGGAATCCCAGCATGAAGAAGGTAATCCACGCCGTCAGGCTGGTGACCCCCAGCCAGTCGACCACCGGCTTGGCGGTCGAGTCCCTTGACTCCTTGAGGGCAAGGGCAAGGAATGCGATCGAGAGCACGCCGAGGGGCAGGTTGACGTAGAAGATCCATCTCCAGCTGAGGGTCTGCACGATGTAAGACCCGGCCGTAGGCCCGAGGACGGCCGACATTCCGAAGACGCTGGCGAAGACTCCCTGAATCCGGCCCCTCTGCGCCGGGGGGAAGACGGCGCCCGCCACGGCGATCGCGATTGGGAAGAAGGCCCCGCTCCCGATTCCCTGTATAGCCCTGAAGATGATCAGCTGGTTGATGTCCTGGGCGGCTCCCGAGAGCGCGGACCCTCCCATGAAGATCAGAAGACCAAGCATCAGGAACTTCCTGCGGCCGTAGAGGTCCGAGAGCTTCCCGAAGATGGGCATCGAGACCGTCTGGGTGAGGATATAGGCGCTGAAGACCCACGCATACAGGGTGAGCCCGTTCAGGTCCACGATTATCCTCGGCGCGGCAGTCGCCACGATCGTCTGGTCGAGGGCGCCGAGCAGGAGCCCGGTCAGCAGGCCTGCCACGATGAGTATCAGGGACCTTCGGGAGAATTGGGGTGCGTTAGACCCAGTGCTGTTCAACTTCTGGCCGGCGCACGATTCTCCGTATTTACACCTATCGGGGTTCAAAGCAGGCTCAGATTGTTTCATAAGCAGGCCCTCGTCGCGGCGAGAAGTTGTCGGTGCAGGGGCGGACCATCAAGGTCGTCGGGATGTCTGGGAGCTCGAGGAAAGGGTCCTACAACACCGCCCTACTGGCCGCAGCGAAGGAGTTCCTGCCGGAGGGAGTGTCGCTGGAAGTGCTCGACATCACCGGATTCCCGATCTACAATTCCGACCTGGAGAAGGACATGCCCGAGAACGTCGTGGCATTCAAGCAGAAGATCCGCGACTCGGACGCGGTCCTCTTCGCTACCCCGGAGTTCAACTACTCGGTCCGGCCCTTCTCAAGAACGCGATCGAGTGGGGGAACAGGCCCGACGGGGACAACTCGTGGGAAGGGAAGCCGGCGGCCATGGTCAGCGCCTCGTCAGGGCCGAGGGGCGGAGCAAGAGGCCAGCTTCATCTGAGGCACATCATGGTCGACCTCAACATGCACCCGGTCAATCAACCCCAGGTCTATGTCTCGAGGGCGTCTCAGGCGTTCGACAAGGACATGAAGCTCACGGACGAGACGATGAGGAAGCAGCTGGCAAAGCTCATGGTGGCGCTCGCCGAGTGGGCCGAGAAACTGAGACTGGACTGACCTAACCGTAGATTGCCGCAAGGGCCCTCGCCTGTGGACGGCTGAGCTCCACCTTCGCCCCTCCGAGGCTCTCGAGGCGGAGCGACGGGCCTTTCACAGAAAGCGAGCCCAGGCGCTCTCCGAAGGGCTCGCCCTTGGCCGCACTGAACGACTCCAGGAACCCGGACGCCTCGTCAGGGCCTGCCAACATCCCCCTCTTGGCCAGTACTTCCAGGACCTCCCAGGTCAGGTGGCCCGCGGCGCTCTTTGATTGCGCGGTTGGGATCACCAAGCCGCGGACCTCCCGGTCGGTGGCTCCGAACTCTCCCGTCTTTACGATGAGGCCCCGCTCAGCGTCCAAGACGATCATGTCCCCGCGTTGGGCCAGAGGCGACTTCGCGCCGACCAACCTCTCGAGGGGCCGCGAGAAGTCATTCTTCAACTGCCCCGAGTCAAGAGGGAGGAGGAAGGCCCTTCCCCTGAGCGACGCCGCGGTGTTCCTCAAGGAAGCGAGGGCCTTCTGTTCGGCGGACCTCCGACCGAGCGCGGGCACCCTCGCGACCGCGAAGGAGCGCCCAGGGAGGAAGATCATCACTCCTCGAAAGCTCGAGAGAGACCTTGCGAGAGGGTCGGTGGCGGGCTTGAGCTCGGCGAGCGCGCACCAGAGCAAGGGGCACCAGGCGGACCGGCACAGGATGGACCCTGGAACCTCGGCGTAGTTCCAAAGCCCCCGTCCGAGGCCGAGGAGAGGCCCCAGGAGCAAAAGAGCGGCAAGGGAGAAGAAGACCAGGACCGAGAAGGCCCCTCCGGAGGCGAGCGACGCGAGACCAAGGAGACCGAATGCGATTCCTAGCGTCCCTCTCGACAAAGGGACGACCGCTCGTCCACGACCTGTCGGGTTGCTCCCCCGATTGACCGCCGGCAGGAACCCAAGAAGGAAGCAAATCGCGCCGACGGGCCAGAGGCCGAACCCGAAGGACGCTAGCCCCAGGACAAGGAGAAGGGCCCTCTTCCCCCACCCCATCAGTGAAACCCTTCCTCGTCTATGTTCGCATAGCCGAACTTCGAGTACTCCTGCATCGCAGGGTGGCGGGCCACCCAGAAGGCACGACCGTGCTCGGTCTTTTCGTCCTCGTTCTCCGACTCAGCCTCCCCGTTCCTCTTCGCCCCGCTCTTCGTGAGCTCGAGAGAGAACTTCGCTTCGTGCCCCAGTATTACCCCGCCGTAGGGCCTCCTGTTCCATGCCTTGATCGGGTCTATGGAGACGTGGCTTACCACGAGGACGGCAATGTCAAACTCGACGCAGAGACGCTGGGCGTGCGAGAGGAGCATGGCCATGCCCGCGCTCCTCGCTGGAAGGTCCTGCGTGCTGGGGAAGGAGGACTTGAAGGGAGCGGAGATCGAGTCGTAGACCAGCAGCTTGGCCCCCGTCTGCTGGATGAGGGAGTGCAGGACCGACTCGTACGTTGGGGTCTGCCTCAGCCTGAGCTCGACCCTGCCGCCCGGTGACACCTCCTTGACCGCGTCGACGCCGTGCAGGTTCAGCAGGTCTACAACCTCAGGTGTCTGGAGGAGGAAGACAGCCGGGCCTTGATTGGGGACATCGACCGCGAAGGATGGCGACAGGATGTCGGCTATGGAGCCGAGGTGGGAGTCGGAATAGGCGATGCCCATGCGGTCGAGGGCGGATGAGACTGCGGTGATCAGCTCGCCTCTCGAAGCGCCTTTTCTCTTCCCAGTCTGCTTCGCGACTCTCTCCAGCTTCAGGTCGAAGGTTCCCAGCTCCTTCCCGAAGCGCTTGGCCATTCCCTCCTTGCGATATGGCAGGAGGTAGCTCAAGTATGACTTCTCGGTGTCGAGGATGACCGCGCTGCGGCCCGAGCCGACAGTGGAGCAAGCGACCTGGTAGGAAAAGATGCTCTTGCCCAAAGCCTTCTCTCCGAAGACTTGGGTGATGGTCCCGGTCGGCAGGCCTCCCTCGAGGAGGTCGTCGACAGCCTTGCAGAGAGTGGGAATCTTCTCCATTATTTCCTCAGCTCCTCTAGGAGTCCATTCCCCTTCTCCGTCAGGGTGAAGGCAAAGACCTTCGGGCCAGAGCCCGACTCCTTGGGCTCAAGGAGCAGGCATCCGCGGGCCTCGAGGCGGTCGATTTCGGAACCTACGTCCGCGGGCAGGAACTCGGGCGCAAGGAACTGTACGACAGAGTCCCTGGTGGAGAGGGGGTACCTGCCCACCTCTTCCAACACCGTCTGGGTGAGTCCGGTGTCCGCGCTCCTCGAGGCCCGGCCTGACACGTACTCGGAAGTCTTGGTGACCAGGCGCCTCGGATAGAAGACGCTCGCCTTCCTAGACCTGAGGTCTTCGATGACGACTGAGCCCACGAGGACAGTAGCGGTCGCCGACTTCGAGTGCCAGGACTCGCTCGAGTGTACGCGAATGTAGCAAGCGTCCAAGAGCTGCCTGTCAAGCGTTAGGGGGAGTTCGCTCGATACAGCTAGGCCTACGCCGCTTGAGAGGAGCTCCAGCATGAGCCTCTGCCTGACGGAGGGGCGAGGATTGGCTCGGAAGAGCCGATGGGCCTCGGTGACCAGGATCAGGAGGCCACGTCCGCCTTCCTCCCTGGAAACAGCGAGGAGCTTCGCGAGGAAGAGGGCAGCGCCCAGCTCTGCGGCGAGCGGGTAGGGGGCCCTCTGAAAGTCAATGAGGGCCGAGGAGTGCAGGAGGCTTCCGATGACCCTGTCGTCAACGGCATCGAAGAGGCGAAGGGACCCTATGCGCCCCTTGAGCTTGTCGACATAAAAGCCCCTGAACCCCTCTACCTTGCCCATGATGTCGTAGATGGAGACCGGACTTGCCAGGTCGCCCTGCGAAGCGACCGCTTGAAGAGTCGATTCTATTATCGCCTCCTCCTCGACTGAGAGGTCCAGTGCCGCTGCGTACGCTGCGGCTATGAGCTGGGCGTGCCAAGGGCCGGGCTCGGCCAGGCGCACGGAGTCGTAGAGGAAGGTCCGGTAGTCGTAGGTGTCGAAATACCCCGACATCGTGTTGGCGAGGGAGCCTCCGAGGTCGAGAACGACTACTTCCTTCCCGGCCTCCTTGGCCGCCATGGCGAGGAGCCCGGCCATGTCTCCGGAGCGAGGGCCGAGGAGGGCGAGCCTAGTGCCCGGAGGACACTCTAGGCCGGCGCGGCCACCTGAAGGGGAGTGGCCGAGCCAGAGGCCCGGAGGAGATGACATGCCGCAGAGGGAGGAGCGAGGAATTAAGGCGGTTGCGCACCTTCGGTCCGGACCTGGGGTCAGTCCGCTACGCTATGATCTTCTTTCCGAATAGTGAGAGGATCAGCTCTACGGCGACCTCTGCGGTGTGGTTCGACGTGTCGAGGACCGGATTGACCTCCACGAACTCGGCTGAAGTGACCTTCCCCCAGTCGTAGAGCATCTCCATCGCGAGGTGAGCCTCTCTGTAGGTCAGGCCACCCCGCACCGGCGTTCCGGTCCCTGGTGCCTCTCGTGGATCGATGGCGTCGACGTCGAAGCTGACGTGCACCTGGTCTACACCTCTCCCCGCGACCTTGATCGCCTCCTCGATCACTCGCTTCATCCCCAGCTCGTCGATCTCGCGCATCGTGAAGACTGTCATCTTGGACGCGGAGATCGCCTTCGCCTCTTCGGGGTCGAAGCTGCGGCCACCGATGAGTACGGTGTTCGCTTCGAGAGCCTTGGGGAAGACGCCTCCCAGCCTGGCGAGCTTCGGGTGCCCGTATCCGAGGACGGCCGCGAGTGCCATCCCGTGTATGTTCCCGCTGGGGGTCGTGGCAGGAGTGTTGAAGTCGCCGTGGGCGTCGAGCCAGATCACCCCCCTCTTCGTCCCCTGGGAAGCGAGCCCCGCAGCGGTCCCGATGGAGGTGCTCTGGTCGCCCCCCAGGACGAGCGGGAAGTATCCCTGCCTGAGGCTTTCGGCCACCTTGACGGCGATGAGCTTGCACTCCCTGACGACGTCGTCCAGGTACCTCGCCTTCTTGTCCCCCAGCCTCGCGATCGACATGTCTGCCGCAGGGATGTTGCCAAAGTCCTCCACCTTGTGCCCGAGGTCCTCGAGGCGCTCTTGGAGCCTTGCGATGCGGATTACGCTGGGGCCCATGTCCACTCCTCTCCTCTCCTGCCCGAGGTCGACAGGCGCCCCTATGACTCCAATCTTCATGCCGCGGTCGGAGGGTCTCCTCCCGATGTACCTGGCTTTGGCGGGCGGCCTCTTCCGCTCCCCCACTCCCTAGACGCCTCCCTTGAGAGTCTCCGCGAGCAGTTCGAGCATGGCGGTGTTCTCCGGCGCGAGCAGTTGGAAGTAGAACCGCTCGATTCCCGCGTCGACCTTCCTCCCGACCTTTTCCAGGAATTCCTCAGGGCTTCCGACCGGGGCATCCCTTGCTTTCAGCCGGCTGAGGGTCTCCTGAGGGGATGCCTCGGACTTCAGCCAGGATGCCTGCATCCTCGCGAACGACTCGAGCTGACCAGGGTCCCTTCCCAACATGAACGGACCAGTTTCGGACACTACGACACTTCTGCCGTCGAGGGCCGAGTCGAAGGTCGCCTTGAGCAGCGAATATGTCTCAGGGGGAGATAGGAACACGTTCCACTCGTCCGCCCTCCGGGCCGCCATGGCTGCAAGGGGTTTGGACCTGCCCCCGATGATGACGTTCACCTTGCCGTCTGGCCGCGGGAGGCAGTCGGTGTGGGCTGAGAAATAGGAACCGTCGAAGTCGGCCCTCCCTTCGCGCACAAGCGAGGATATGACCGAAAAGGCCTCGTCGAACTGGCTCATCCTCTCCTTGAACGGCGGGAACGGGTAGCCGTGCGCCCTGTACTCAGATTCGTACCAGCCGGCCCCGACCGCGAGTTGGAGCCTCCCGCCGGAGAAGGAGTGGAGGGTGCATGCCATTCTCGCAAGCAGGGCGGGGTTCCTGAAGCCAATGGGAGTCACCATCGGGCCGAAGCGAAGGTCGGTCGTCGAGGCCGCGAGGGCCCCCAGGCTCGTCCAGCATTCAGGGGAGTCGACCCCTCTGCGGTTGTCAGTGGGTAGAAGGTGGTCGGACCTGAAAAGGTAGCCGAAGCCCAGCCTCTCGACGAGCCTCGCTGTCGAGACGACTTCCAGCATCGTCATGCCCATCTGCGGCTCGAGCATTATCCCGCAGTTCTTGATGGAGAGCATCTGTCGCCCCTGAGCAGAGACTCGCGGGTATTAGAGGGGCGCGCCTTGTGAGGACGCCATCCTCTCAAGGATAAATATCAAACCCGAAGTCATGGTGGCATGAAAGGGCGGATCCTGGGGGCGGCGATGGTGGTGGTCGGAGCTGCGATCATCATACTCCTGGTGAGCGTCCTGATCAGCATCATCATCTTCGTCTTGGAGGCCATCGCGCTCCTGATCGGAATCGTCCTGATAGTCGTCGGGGTCGCGCTGCTTTCGGGCAAGGGGCGGATGAGGGGACCGAGGTGGGGATGGACCCCTCCGATGTCCGGCACCTAGCGCACGCTGAACTTCGGCTCATCTTATATCTCGAACTTCGTCACACCTGAAGCGGATGAGGAGGCGCGAGCCGATTCTGATCTACATGGAACTGCTCGCGACCCTGCACGAGGGGGAACGCGGACCGACGAGGCTGGCTCAGGCGTGCAACCTCAACTACGGGAGGCTCGCGACTTTCACGAAGCCCCTGCTAGAGAGGGGCCTCATCAGGTCCCGACTAGTCGAGGGACAGGAGGTCCTGTCCATAACAGAAGAAGGGTACAAGGTTTACGGCGCCTGGCTGGAGGTCTGGCGTCGGCTGCCGCTGTAACTGACCTTAGGTCAGCACGTCTTTTATCTGCGGCTGAGTCATTGAAGGCATGGAAGCGGAGAAGGTCAGAGAAGCAGCCATACTCGAGGCCCACCAGGAGCTCGTCGCCCACATCGAAAGTGGGGCGAACAGGATGCGGACCCTCTCCGCGCTGACCATCGCGGTGTCGATACTCCTCGCCCTTGCCTACAGTTCGCAGCTGCTGGCTCCGATAGAAGGGACCACGGCGGTGTTGGTAGACCTGACCAACCCGGTCCTGCGGGTCACGGAGGTCTTCGTTCTCGTGCTGGCGCTCCTCTGGCTTTACGTGGGGCTTCGCGACTACAGGTTCTCGTCGAGGATGAGGAAGGAGATTGGTGGAGCCCGTGCGAAGGAGAGGGATATCGAGGAAAGGGTCGCTGGTCAGACCAAGTAGCTCAGAGGGTGGCGCCCGAGTTCGGCGTTGAGTTTCTCGAAATTTGATACGGTTCCGACATCGTACCACTCCCGCTTAGTGTAGTAGGCCGCGACCTTGCAGTCCCTTTCGAGCAGTGCGGGCATGAAGTGGGTCATCAGGTCCGTCCTGTCATTCCCTGCAACTTTCCTCGCGATCGTCATCGCCTTGCGGCCCAGTACCATCGAGCCCATCGTCACGCTGAGGTCTAGCTTCGGCTTCTCCCTGACTGCGGAGACGACGCCTCCCTTGCCGACGTCGGCGGTCCCGACGGGGAGGCTGTACCCCCTTGCGAGCACCAGTGTCGCGTCCGCGGCTTTCGTCCTGTGAGTCTTGAGGAGGGCGCCGATGTCGAGGTCAGTGAGGACGTCCCCGTAGTAGACAAGGAGCTCGTCGCATCCGGTTATCGCGCCTCCCTTGAGCGCGTTGGCAAGAGCGTTCAGGCTGCCCTTCTCGCCTTTGCGGTCTTCTGAATAGGTCAGGCGGACCTTGTACTGGGAGCCGCCGCCGAAGTAGTCCCGGATGTCATGCGAGCGATAGCCCGTCAGCAGGGCCACGCGGTCGATTCCGTGGTGCGAGATCAGGCGGATGATGTAGGTCAGGAGGGGGAGCTTCTTCGGGCCTATCGGGATCATCACCTTCTGGAAGTAGTCGGTCAGGGGCCTCAGTCTCTCGCCCCGCCCCCCGCAGAGCACCGCGGCCTGAGTACTGGGGCGCACAGTCCGGGCCGGGCGAGTTGATTACTTAATTCTTGGCGCCTATCGGTAGGCCTGTCGGTCGTCTGGGCGTCTGATCTTCTGGCCCTCGACGGGTCGGACCGTCAGACTTCCTGCCGTCCCTGCCCTGAAGACCTGCAGGTTGATTGCGCCTCCGTCAGGGACCTTGGAAAGGGCGAACAGAAGGTCCTTCGTGTGGTTCACTTCTGAGCCCCCCGCGCCCGTGATTACGTCTCCCGACCTTACCCCCGCCAGGCTCGCCGGCCCGCCCGGCGTGACGTCAGCGACGAGGAAGCCTGTGTCGTCCCTGATGCCGTACCTCCTCGCAATCGGTGGGGTGAGGTCGACCCCGGAGATGCCGATCCACCTCCTCGTTACGCGCCCTTTCTCCATTATCTCCTGCGCCACCTTCTTCACCGTGTTGATCGGAATGGCGAAGCCCATGCCCTGCGCGAAGGGGATCATCATCGTGGTCATCCCGATGACCCTGCCGTCCAAGTCCGCAAGAGGCCCTCCGCTGTTCCCCGGGTTGACGGCCGCGTCGGTCTGGAGGAGCCCTTCGAAGATGAAGTCCGAGCCTGGCAACGGGCGGCCCTTTGCGCTTAGGACGCCCAGGGAGACGGTGGGCCCACCCGGGAGAGCGAGCGCGTTTCCGATCGCGAGGACGAACTGCCCAACTTTGAGGGACTCGGAGTCGGCCAGCTCGGCAGCGGGCAGGTCCTCACTCTCCAGCCTGATCACTGCGACGTCTGTGGCCTCGTCGGACCCGACCACCTGGCCGACGAAGGAGCGCCCGTCCTTGAGCCCGACGTGGACCTGGCTCGCGCCCGCTATGACATGGTTGTTCGTGACGATGAGGCCCTTTCCGTCGATGACTATGCCCGAGCCCTGCCCCTCAGTGGGAACGACGCCGTAGAATCTCCGCTCGAGGTGAACGCCGCTCACGACCACTATGCTCTCTCCCACCTTCTCCACTGCCTTCGTAACGCGGTCCTCGAATCCTTCGGGGGTCGTCATCTTCGATAGACTCCCCAACTCCTGACTGCTTTTGGACTTATCTTCACCATCGTCCGGCCTCCTTCGGCGACGTAGGCCTGGGCCACGCCCCGCACCTCGACGCCCTTTACCCTCCAGGGCTTGACCGATGTGACTTCGTCGACGACGAAGGCGACGGCCGGGTTCGACGCCAAGTTCCTGTACTTCAGGGTCGACGCAAGGTCCCATCCCCCGAAGTGGATCGACTCCCCGTCGAAGGTGTAGGTCACCGGGACGACGTGCGGCTGCCCGGAGCTTGAGGCGGTCGCGAGCCTGCCGATGAAATTCTCTGCAAGGAAATCGGCCTCCTCTTCGGAGAACTGCGAAGGCCGAGGAGAGGCGTTCTCCCTTCTGGAATACATGTCAATCCGCCTGCGAGGCATCTTTATAATACTGGTAGTAATACCCTACTAAGTAGGTGAACCAGACCTGAGCAAGTCAGTCCAGATTGACCAGCAGACACTTGACTCTTGCAAGGTGGTCCACGCAACGTGGAACGAGATCACGAGGACATGGACCTTGCCGACGGTTCACGCACTGGGGCTCGGGGAGCCTGCAAGGTTCAACGAGCTGAAGAGAAGGATACAGGGGATCAGCGCCACTTCGCTCGCGGAGAGGCTCTCTCAGCTGGAGAAGTTCGGAGTAGTCCAGCGGAAGGTCCACCCGGAGACCCCGCCCAAAGTCGAGTACTCACTCACTGTCAAGGGGCACGAAGTCTACAACATCCTCTGCGACCTTGCGACTTGGTCGGAGAGGTGGGCAGGCAAGGAGCCCAACAGCAGAGAGTTCGTGGTCCCGAAGTAGGTTCCTATTTCGCTTCGGTCTCTTCAGGCTCGTCATTAGACTTCGATGCCCTGTATAGCACGGCCCCGATAGTGACTGCCAGGAGGAGAGGCAGAAGCACAAGAGCGTCAGTGAGAGGCGACTGCTTGGGGATGTTGTCGACCCTCGAGGCCAGCGCAGGGACTGCACCGGAAACAGGCCCGAAGGTGCCGCCCGGGTTCGCTTGGGAGGCTGTCGTTGTAGTCGTGGTCCCGCTGGAAACTGGGACGCTCCCAGAGGTGCCGTTGGAGTAGGTGGTGGAGGTCTCCGAGGTGGTGGTGTAGGACTGGCTCCCCTTGTCCGCCACCTGCTGATTGAGGGCGCTGAATGCGGGCGCCGTGGGTCCAAAGGAGGCGGAATAGACGACCAGGGCACCCAGTAAGAGCCCCCCGACAAGTCCTGCCCCGAACCTCTTTCCTTCCATGGCATTCATCTCTAGGGCGCGCGTAGATAGTTCTAGCTTTCAGAACGGCTTCCTGCGCCAGACTCTCCAGGCTTCGTACCAGAAGACGCCGGCGCCTCCTACTGTGCCTACCAGGGCATAGAGGTCAAGAGAGGCCTTGTTGAGGATGAAGTAGGCCACGGCGATGGTGGTAAAGAAGGCGGCGTAGAACCCGAGCCTGGGAAGGGTCAGCCCTGCGATGCTTACGAAGGAGTGGAGGATGCCCGAGTCCACCTTCCGGGCGAGGACGTACCTGTCGTACTGGTCCTTCTCGACTACCCCCAGCTCTAGGAGCTTGCTGAGGTGGTGGAAGGCGACGGACGGGCTGGAGAAGCCGAGCTCCTTCTGGATCTCGCGGACCCCGACCGCCTTTCCGTACCTTAGGAGGTATAGGTAGACCTTGAGGGTCTTGCCCCTAAGGCCGAAGTCGACCCTCTCCCTGTCCTCCCGGGCCAAGGCTGCTCTTGTGAGGAAGTGTCGAGATAAGGGCTTTGCCGGATGAGGAGTGCTAGGCTTGGGCGGGTTGGGATCTGGCGCCTTCCTTCTTGAGCCGCTTCCAGTAGTAGTAGACGATCGAGGGTCCAGACAGGAGGAAGACTGCTACTACCACTAGCATCGTCCAGGAGAGGACGTCGGCAGTCGCGGGCGGGACGTTGGTGGCAAGATGCGGGAACATCTCGCTGTGCTCGCCGGGGCGGAGGTTATAGAGCGTTTCGCCACGGATGGCCCGGGCTCTTCCGAAGGTACTTGCAAGCGATAATAACGTGGGTCTCCCGCTCCTGAACAGTGAAGTCCACGGTGGACCCTCAGGAGATAATCGGAAAGCCCCGCGTCGTCGCCGTGGTCGGAGCCTCCAAGAACCCGGAGAAGGACGCCTACACCGTTCCGGAATACCTTCTGGCCCACGGTTTCACGGTCATTCCCATCAATCCGACCGCGGACGCCATCCACGGGGTCAGGGTGTACCCTTCGCTCAAGGACATCCCCGAAGAAGTCGCGCGAACCGTAGAAGTTGTGGACGTCTTCAGGCCGTCAGAGGAGTTCCCCGAGGTTGCGAGGCAGGTCGTCGCGATGAAAGCCAGGGCCGGTAAGCCCCTCGTATTCTGGGGCCAGCTCGGGCTCGAGAACGAAGAAGCAAAGGGAATCCTCTCAGTAGCCGGGATAGACTATGTGATGGACAGTTGCATGAGGACCGAGCACCAGCGCAAAGGAGCGCGATAGGACTGCCGCCGTGTGAGGTCTGGAACCTTGCGCCCTGAATAGAGAAGGCCCGAGTCGCTTGTTCAGCCCTGTCTACGCGCTTGTGGCTGCGGTCATCTGGGCCTTCAGCCCGATCTATTATCGGACCTTCCTCGAGAAGTTCGGCTTCCTTAACCTGAACCTCGTCCGAACCTCGACCGCAGCCGCCGTTCTGTTCGTACCCGCACTTCTGGTCGGGTTCGGACCGGGCCTTCTCCCGGCTCTCCTCGGGGGGGTAATCACTCTGGGCTGCGGGGACAGCCTCTTCCTGCTCTCGATTCGGGAGACGGGGGCCTCGGTCGCGGCTCCCGTCGTCTACACGTACGTCCTCCTGGTCCAGCTCACCGCAGGCCTCGTCGGGGAGGCAGTCCCTGGTTCCAACTTCTTGGCAGCGGGCATGGTGATAGTGGGCGTCTTTTTCCTCTCGAGGGGAGGGGAGGGCAAGCCGAGGGCCAAGGGCATCGCCTTCGCCCTGGGGGCAGCGCTCGCATGGACGGCCGGACAGGACCTGGTGCGCGTTGCGACCACATCGGGCGGGGACCCGGTCGTGGTGGCTTTCAGCAGGAACGCGGCAGCCGCTGCCGCGCTGGCTCTCGCAGTGATTGCGACTGGGAGGGCCCGCAAGTGGCCGAGGGGCCTTGTTCCCCGTGAAATTGGCTTGATGGGCCTGATAATCATCAGCGACCTGGTGGTGGGCTCGTTGATCTTCGTCTACTCGATCGCGGCACTTGGAGTAGCCCTGACCGTGATCCTGACAAGCCTCTCTCCTGCGCTGACCCAGGCCCTCTCCAAGGTGATGGGGAAGGAGTCGCCCTCCCCGAGAGACTTTGCCGGCGGAGCCCTCATCGTCGCGGCCTTAGTCCTGGCTGTCGTCTACTGAGGTTCCTTCTTTTCGCCGAGGTACTCGTCGAGCACGTCTTCGTTGTTCTGGGCGTGGAAGAAGACGGGGATGTTCTGGGTGGCCGTCGCTTTGAAACTGGTAAGGAGCCAGTCCCCGTTCTGGAAGGCAAGCGTCCTGTCCATGAAGGCGTCGTCGATGGCGAAGGTGTCGGAGATCAGCTGCCTGTCGTAGGGCCTGGGCATCGTCGAAACGAAGTAGCTGTGCAGCTGCTGGAGGGCGTTGGTGTTGAGGTGGGCGACCCTTTGAGTGCTGATCCAGCAGTTCAGGTGGTACTTCCTCCCGTGCCTCAATAGCCTCTCCAAGGCCCTGCTGGACTGGTCTGTCCCGTCCTCCTTCCGCGCGTTCTGAGGGATGAACTCCTGGGCCTCGTCCACGATGAAGAGGACCCTCGGGGACAGGGTGAAGCTCCTCTTCCTCCTCCTGAAGACCTGGGTGATGACGTTCGCAGTCTCGAGGCGCGCGTCCTCCGCTTCGGGGAGGTTGATGACGAAGACCCTGGGTGAACCCTTCTCCACCGAGAGGACATCGTCCACTAGTTTGTTCCAGGTGTAGCCCTCCGGCTCCTCTTCCGCCTCCGGCATAGCGTCCACGACGGTCCCGAGGCTGTCGAAGGTCTTCTTGAGCGACGAGCGGTTGTCGAGGTCCGCGAGGAGCGGCTGGATCTTGGCGATCAGGTCCCTCGTCCTGGAGTCGAACCTCGTCTCGACTTCGAGTTCGTTCTTCCTCAGGAACTGCTTGATGGTCTCGACGACCTGAGGTACGAGAATCTTCTGCTGTACCGTCCCGTATTTATCGTTGAGAGTATTCGAGAGCACTTCGATGAGGCCTTCGTAGGTGCTGAACCTGGCGACTTCCTCTTCACCGGCGAGGCTGCTCTGGACGAACTCGACCTTGCCGTCGCGGAAGAGCTCTGAGATCTTCTTGACGAGAACGGCCTCCTTCCCGGTGAAGGACTCCGGGCTCGCGTGCCTCTTGAGGTACTCGAGGGGTAGGTCCTTCGTCCCCTTGAAGGGGTCGGTGAAGATCACCTTGCTTGGGACTTCGTTCAGGACGTCGAGGATGTGGACTCCGTACTCTGCGGAGACGTCGAAGATCACCACCTTGAGGTCGGGCATGACGCGGAGGGCCTTCCTGACCACCATCGCGGTCAGGTTGCTCTTCCCGGAGCCCGTGAAGGCGAAGACGCCGACCATGTAGTGGACGAGGCTCTCGAGGTTGACCGAGAACGGGATCGTGTCCTCCGCGAACCCGAGGAGCTCGCCGAAGACATAGTCGCCGTCTCCCTTCGGGGGCATGTAGCAGACGAGCTTCTGGATCGCTTCCTTGCTGAGGAGCTTGACGGGACTTCCGGTTAGGGGAGCCTGGGCGCGCCTTTCGTAGTTCGCCTCCTTCCCGTCGACCTTCATGACGTATCCTATGGGCGCGGCCACGACCTCGATCCAGGTGCTCTTGGAGCCCTTCTCCCACTCTTTCTGGATCAGGTCCATGAACTCCCTCCTGATAGCCGCGGGCTGCGACCTGTCGAGGGTGAGCATCGAGTAGTGCATGGGGTAGACGTCAGCTATCTCGTAGAGCGAATAGGCGCCGTTGCCCCCAAGCGCCTGGACGTTGGGAATCGCGACGAGTTGGCCAGTGGCGAGCGCCTTGATGACCCGCGGGGAATAGGCGCACTCGACCAGTGCTGTTCTGAATGTCACTGTGGAACTCCCCTCCACGGTCTGGCGCGTCGTCGTGACTATCTGCCTGAGGCTCGCCTTGAACTCCCCGCCGATGTCGTCGAATGGCTCCATGCCTACACCTTCCTCTGGCCCTCGACCATGCTCCGGTAGTCCCGGAACCTCCGCGAAAAGAGCACCTGCTGGTCGAGGTCCGACTTCGCCAGCTCCACCTCCACTGCCCCAAGGTAGGCCTTCTTGGCCTCGGCGAGGACTGTCTTCGCCTTCTTGTCGGCGAGAAAGAGAGGGTAGTTGTGCCCTAGGGCTTCGGGTATGACCTCCCGGCCCATCTCGAACAGGATTGACATCGCCATGTTGGTCATCTCAGAGCCCCGGTTGAAGTGAAGGATGGGCCGGATCTCTTCATCGACCGGGCCGTCCCTGTTCACGATCAGCACCTCGTCCCAGTGGTCGAATTCAGCGAAGGCTGGCCGGTCGAACGCGAAGACGTGGCTTCTCACTTCTGGAGATTTCTCGCTCGCCCAGAGCTGGATGTAGGACTTTACGAATAGGCGTTCGGGATAGATCAAGTTCCTGTACGCGCCGTTGACCCGCGCTGCGCCGGGTGGGACGGGGCCATCAGGGACGGGGGCCATCGTCCTGAAGGCGGCGTCGATCTCGACGGTGTGCCAGGGCGTCGGGACCTCCTCGGCGTTGACCACGCTGTTCGTCTGGAGCAGCATCTTGTCGCTGTTGAAGTTGGGGAACTTGCGCTTGGTCTTGTAGAGTCCCGCCGCCTCCAAGATCGGGACGCCGGCCTTGATTAGCTCGAAGGCGTTGGAGTCCTTGACGAGCCCGATGGGCAGGATCTTGCGCGCCCAGGCGAGCCTCGCGACTGCGCTGCAGAGGACCAGGACCATGTAGTCTAGGTCGTCTGCGGTCACCCAGACCTCGCTTCTGCCTCCCTTGAACCTCAGAGGGTGGCCTCCCTCAGGCCTGAAGACGTGTTCGCATACTGTGAGGGTCGCCTCTAGCACTCTTTCCCAGTGGTCCTTGACGCCAGGCTCAAGCAGGAACCTGCCGGACGTCTCGTGGGCGACTCCGTACACTTCTTCGTATCTTCGGAGGTCCTCTTCCAGGCCCTTGGCGCGCCCGGGCTTCGCCCCGAGGCGGCTGACCAGCTCTTCGGCGCTCATCTCTTCCCCTCCCATCAACACCTGGACTGCGGCGAGTTTCAGCAGGTGACTCCGCGGGGAAGGTGCTTGGAGGCTTTTTTCGGGAAGAAGCAGTCGGACAAGCTCGAGGTCGAAGTTGGTCACAGTTCCCCACTTCGTCTTGACTCCCTCCAAGATGCACAGTCGACTAGAGACCAGGTCCTTGGTGCTCCAGACAAGGTGCGCGAGGTCGCCTGCCAGGCTTCTGTCGAGGAGCACGACCCGAGCCCCTACGGCGGCGGTCATGGCACGATAGGCGAGGTAGTACTCGGCCAGGTGCATTATCGAGCCGGGGAGGCGCCTGGGGTCAACTTCGACCCCCGACTCCCTCCTCTGGCCGAAGACTTGGGCGGCGTCTTCCTCTGACAGCGGGATCGCGGCCGACACGGAGAGGCTCTCGTCCTCTGGGATTGGCTCGCCGGCCAAGACCCCTTCTGGAGCGAACTTCAGCTCGCCGGTGTAGGCGAACGCGCCGACGTAGAAGACAATCAGGTCAAGGTGCTGGTCGACGTCCTCGGTCCCGTCAACTGCCATGTATCTGACAGAGTCGGACCCGAAGAATCTCTGCGCCGTGGTCCTCGCCGCCGAGGGGTCGACCCCGAACCTGAGGATCCCCTGTATCTCTGGCCCGCACTCCTTGAGGGCGGCGATCTTTGCCTTGAAGGACTCGAGGAGGAACCGCGTCGAAGCCTGCACATCTGCCACTGTCCTGGATTCGTAGCCTCCTTCGGGTCCGGACAACGGGACGCCGCTCACCCTTGTGCGACTTTAAACCTTGAAGCGCGCCGCAGGGTTCTGGCCACTTCTGGGTGAAAGTGAAAGTGCGGAACCTGCGTCCGCCTCCTTCCTAAGACGAGCAAGTTAAAATCGGAAGAGTCCCGCGAAGTCAGCCTTGGAGACAGTGGTGGCGCCCCCGGCGGACGGACTCGAGGCGGCCACCCAGATCATAGACGCCGCCGAGGCTCGAGGTGTCCGCCTCAGGCTCCTGGGCGGGCTCGCCTTCAAGAGGCTCTGCCCCAGCGCCAGCAAGGGAAGGTACTTCAGGGAGAACAAGGACATCGACCTGATGGGAAAGAGGCAGGACTCCAGGGGGATCGTGAAAACCATGGAAACGCTTGGTTACAAGCCCAGGGAGGTCTTCAACAAGCTCAACATGGGCCAGAGGCTCATCTACTACGACCTCCACAACAGGCGGAGGGTCGACCTCTTCCTTGACGAGTTCGTGATGTGTCATAAGTTCAACTTCAAGGAGAGCATATTGGCCGGGACTTACACTCTACCAATCACACAACTGATCATGACCAAGCTGCAGGTCGTCGAGAAGACCGACAAGGAGTACCTGGACCTGTGTTGCGCGTTCAATGACTTCGACGTCGCATCGGGCGGGAGCGGGATCAGGGGGGACGAGATCGCAGACCTGTGCTCGAGGGACTGGGGTATCTACACAACGTTCAGGAAGAGCCTACTGGAGCTCCGTTCGCGGCTGGATTCACTGGCCCCGGACGACAAGGGGGTCATCGGGCCGAGGGTAGAGCGCCTGATTTCGATGGTCGAGGATAGGCCAAAGTCGCTCGCGTGGAGGATGAGGGCCACCATCGGCGAGAAGGCGAAGTGGTACGACCTGCCGGAAAGTGACGGGGACGCGATGCTCTCCTAGGCTTTCGAGACCTTCATCACTGCGCCGCCTTCCTTGCCTATCGCGTAGTAGACCTTCGCCAGCGAGACCCTGAAGGAGGCCCCGACGCCCGCGACCTTGGCCACGACCTGCTCGTTGACGTCGTCCTGAAGCAGGACCGAAACTTTGGAACCCTTGCGCACGGCCAGCTTCTTGGCCATCTCGCTGGTCAGGAAGATGCCCTCGTCCTGGTCGTCGAAGTGGAGGTCAAGCCTCTTCCCCTTGTAAGTGGCCGTGCTGGAGAACCCAGCGCGGGTGAAGCGCGAAACGTCTACTACGAAGAGGAGCTCGCCCTTGGAGGCTCCCGACAATTCTACTCTGATCCCTCTCCGTCTTCTTCCAGCTCGACCGGCATCTCCTCTTCGACTATTGTCTCCCCGTGCTCCCCCACTAGGTCTCCGATGGGGTACCAGTGCTTACGCCCGTCAAGACCCTTCATGTCTATCTCGCAGAATCCCGCAAGGGTCTGCCCTGTCATCTCGCCGAACTTGTTCCCGTCCTTGATCTTGATGGCCTGGATGGAGAGTGACTCGTCGCCGAAGATGGCTTCGCGCTGAGCGTTCACGACCACCTTGAGCCCCTTCGATGGTTTCAGTTCCATCGGGCTGTAATTGCGGCTGATTCAGATACTTAAAGCCTCAAGGACTGCATCTCGCGAAGGACTCGTCTGGTCTCCTCCGCCAGGTTCCCGAGGGTGGTCGGTTCGCGTTTCTTCATCACGTACGAGGAGGCCAGGAGGGGGACTCCAATGATCCCTGTAATCGGATCGGGCGTCGCGATAAGTGCTATGCCTGCCTTCTTCATCCCACTCGCCAGCGAGCCTGGCTTGGTGAGCTTTCGCATATGGTGCTGGGCCGTCGCGTCGCTCGTGTTCTTTCCCACCTCGGCGCGCGCCTCAATAAGCCGGGTGACGGAGCCGGTGGAGGCGGTCAAGAGCTTCCTTCCTTGCAACCCTTGCAAGTTCGGTTGTGACTGGCGCTGGGACGCGTTAACGAAGCGAGTCAAAAGAGCTAGTTGGTTCACTAAACTAAATAGCAACTTGAGGAGAAACGGGCTCATTGCCTAGGATTCTGACCACAGACGAAGTCCAGAAGGGGTTGAGTTCTCTCGACGGGTGGCGGCTCGAGGGGGACTTCATCGTAAGGCGATTCTCATTCAAGAAGTTCATGGACGGAATCTCCTTCATCAGCCAAGTCTCGAAAGTCGCAGAGCGACTGGACCACCATCCGGACATTTCGGTGAGGTACACGAACGTGACGCTTTCGCTTCAGACCCACTCGGAGGGAGGGGTCACATCACGGGACCTCAAATTGGCGGCCGAGATAGACAAGGAAAGGCCTGGCGGACTCCTCGAGTGAGGGCTCGAACTGCTGAAAGCCTCGCTCGTTGAATGGGAGGAAGGCGCGAATTGAGTCGGTTGTTCGTCAAACTAATGTCTGGCCTTGGAGCGGTCATCTTCTCCAATCTCACATGGATAGCCTATGCCCTGTCTACCTGTGCCCCGTTCCCTCTCATCCCTCCTCATCCTACTTTTCCAGTATCATCCTGTCTCCCCGTAGAAGGACTCGGGGTAGTGGCACTCGTTC
This sequence comes from archaeon, assembly GCA_016432545.1. NCBI lineage: Archaea > archaeon. The sequence goes on along the minus strand of CP066694.1, from coordinate 1,407,313 downwards.
TTGGTCTATGCGCTGTCTTCTCCTTCGCAATCTTCGTCAGTTCATTCAGAAGGCCTATCCCCCCAAAGGAAGCGGTAAGTTGAATCCTGCGCAGAGGAAGCAGAGTCCTTTTTCCCACTGGAAAATTTATATACACAACTTCGGGTTGTATACCCACTGAGATAATGTCCGCAACAGCCATTCCAGCCATGACCTCGTCCGGCCAGCCGGTCCTCATCCTAAAGGAAGGTTCCAGCCAGAACAGGGGCAGGGAAGCGCAGAAGAACAACATCGCAGCGGCAAAGCTAATCGCCGAGATCGTGAAGACATCCATAGGCCCGCGAGGAATGGACAAGATGCTGGTCGACTCGCTGGGAGACGTTACGATAACAAACGACGGCGCAACGATGCTGAAGGAAATCGACGTCCAGCACCCCGCAGCCAAGATGTTGGTGGAAGTTTCGAAGACGACCGACAACGAGGTCGGTGACGGCACTACCTCCGCGGTCGTCCTCGCGGGAGCCCTTTTGGAGAAGGCCGAGGAGCTTCTCGACAAGGACGTCCACCCCACAGTGATAGTAGACGGTTACTCGAAGGCCTCGAAGAAGGCGATGGAGGCGCTGGAGGAAATTGCTGAGAAGATTTCGCCCAACAGCAGGGAGTGGCTCGTCAAGGTCGCCAGGACCAGCATGCAGACGAAGCTCGTTTCAAGAGAGGCGGAGGAGCTCGGAGGGCTCGTGGTCGACGCAGTACTGGCGGTCGCCGAGAAAGCCGAAAAGGGATACAAGGTCGACATCGACAACGTCAAGGTAGAGAAGAAGCCCGGAGGCTCGCTGAAGGACACCAAGCTGATCCAGGGGATAGTCCTCGACAAAGAGGTTGTACACAGCGGCATGCCCAAGCGGGTCGAGAAGGCGAAGATCGCGCTCGTCAGCGCCCCATTCGAGATCGAGAAGACAGAGTTCGACGCGAAGCTGAACATCAACGACCCGTCGATGATGAAGAAGTTCCTAGACGAGGAGACCAAGATGCTGAAAGACATGGCGGACAAGGTGTCCGAGGTCGGCGGCACGGTCGTGGTGTGCCAGAAGGGGATCGACGACATCGCGCAGCACTACCTCGCAAAGGCAGGAATTCTCGCAGTCAGGCGCGCGAAGGAGAGCGACATGACGAAGCTCGCGAAGGCCACCGGCGCACGGATAGTCAACAACTTCGAGGACCTCTCAGAGAGCGACCTCGGGTACGCGGCGCTCGTCGAGGAGAGGAAGATCGAGGAGGACAGATGGGTCTTTGTCGAGGGCTGCAAGAACCCGAAGGCAGTCACGATTCTGATCAGGGGAGGGACGCAGCGGATAGTAGACGAGGGCGAGAGGTCGCTCCACGACGCGCTGATGGTCACAAAGGACGTCATCGAGCGGCCAGCGGTGGTCGCGGGCGGCGGCGCAGCAGAAGCCGAAGCCGCCTACCAGGTCCTGAAGTGGGCCGAGAAGCTTTCAGGCAGGGAGCAGCTCGCCGCGCAGAAGTTCGCAGAGGCCCTGGAGTCAATCCCAATCGCGCTTGCCCTCAACGCTGGCATGGACCCCATCGACGCTCAGGTCGACTTCCGGGCGAAGCACGCGACCGAGAACGGAAAGTGGTTCGGGATAGAGGCGATCGACGGGAAGGTCAAGGACATGTACCAGCGCCAGATTTTCGAGCCCCTGGCCGTCAAGATCCAGGTCATCAGGTCGGCCACTGAGGCCGCATCGATGATACTTCGCATCGACGACGTCATCGCAGCAGGGAAGTCCAAGGCACCGTCCGGTCCGCCGGGAGGCGGAGGGATGGGCGGTGACGGCGGCGGCGATTTCGACTAGTCAGTCGAGCGGTCTGAAAGAGAATCGGATAAATTATCCCGACCCCACGCTAGGCAGCCTTGCCGGGAATTAGCCTCCCCCTGTTCGAAGACCTTTTGCCCAAGGGGCTCAACTACGGGGCCAACTATCTAGTCGAGTTCGAGCCTCACTCTCTGTGGTTCGAAGCGTCGCTTACCCTCTGCGCCCAGGCGCTGAGGAAGGGCTCCAAGGCAGACTACCATACGTTCACCCACATCCCCCGCGACGTGAGGGCCGGCCTTGCGAACCTCGGCATAGACGCCAACGCGCTCGAGGAGCAGGACGCCTTCAGGATCGTTGACAGCTACACGGTCCAAACGGGGATCGGCCAGCCTGAGAAGATGGGAGGTGCGGGTCGCCTCCCGGTGGACCTGCTCACCGTCGACCTGGACGAGTGGACCAAGTCAGACATCGAGGGGGCTGCCTTGGAGGTCCCAGAAGTCGACAAGCGCCGCTTCCACGTCGACGACGACACCTCGATCTTGGTGCAGTTCAACGGCGAGGCAAAGGTGGTTTCTCACTTCAGGACCCAGACCGTCCCCTATGCTAGGAGAAAGGAGATGGCCGCCTTCCACTCCGTACTCCGGGGTGCCTTCTCTGACTCGTTCTACAAGCAGTTCGAGTCGTTCTGCGACGGCATCTTCGAGTTCAAGGCCGAAGACTCGACGGAAGGGCTGACCCAGTGGATGAGGGTCAGGGCGATGAGAGGCGCGCCGCACGATTCGGCCTGGAGAAGGCTCCGATTGCTAGACACGGGAGAGGTCGCGATCGAGGCACACATGCCCTCCGCGGAGGTCGCTAAGCCCGAGGCACGGAGGTCTCTGGCGGCGATAATGTTCACTGACACGGTCGGTTTCACCAAGATGAGCCAGGAGGACGAGGCCGGAGCGATAGAACTGCTGAGGACGCAGAGGGAGCTGATGCGGAAGGAGTTCCTCAGGTTCAACGGGAGGGAGGTCAAGACGACCGGGGACGGTTTCCTGGTCGAGTTCTCGAGCGCCTTGGAGGCGGTCAGATGCGGCATGGAGATGCAGAGGGCCATCAGAGGTGTCGGAAACAGGCTCCAGGCCAGGGTCGGGATACACTTGGGCGACGTGGTCCACGACGGCTCCGACCTGATAGGGGACGCAGTCAACGTCGCATCGAGGATCGAGTCCCTCGCTACGCCGGGAGGGGTCTGCGTGACCGCGCAGGTGAAGGAGAGCGTCTTCAACAAGGTCGAATATTCCTTCGAGTCCCTGGGGACCCCCGACCTGAAGAACGTCCTGGCCCCGGTCCAGGTTTACTCTGTCTACGAGCGCGGGATGGCCCCACCCGCCTCCGCGCGCCCTGACCAGGCACCCTCCAAGGACAGGGTCGCGGTCCTGCCATTCTCGAACTTCGGCGCCGACCACACTGACGAGTACTTCGCGGACGGCATGACGGAGGAGCTGATCTCCGCTGTCTCGAGGACCCCGGGACTGAGGGTCATCGCGAGGACCTCTGTGATGAAGTACAAGGGTTCCGACAAGACGGCCGGAGAGATTGGGAAGGACCTCCGAGTGGGGAGCATCCTCGAGGGCAGCGTCAGGAAGTCGGGGAACAGGATCAGGGTCTCCGTCCAGCTCGTGGACGCGACAACCGAGGAGCCGAAGTGGGCGGAGGAATACGACAGAGAGCTTGCAGACGTCCTGGTCATCCAGGGGGACATCGCCGGCAAGGTCGCCTCTGCGCTTAGGGCCCAGGTCTCACCCCAGGCGGGGGAGGGCCAGGCCAGGCCGGTCGACCCGGAGGCCTACACCGACTACCTCAGGGGGAGGCAGATGTGGAACCGCAGGACCCTCGAGTCGCTGAACAAGGCGGTCGAATTCTTCGAAAGGGCGCTGGCCGTCGACCCTGGGTACGCGAAGGCCTACACCGGACTCGCGGACTCGTACGCTGCCCTGGCGCTCCTGGAGCTGGTCCCTCCGAAGGAGGCGTACCCCAAGGCGCGCGAGGCGATAGCGAAGGCACTCGTGCTCGACCCGGGCCTGGCCGAGGCCCAGTCCTCACTGGGGCTCGTCAAGTTCCAGTACGATTGGGATTGGCAGGGAGCCGAAGAAGCCTTTCGCCAGGCGATCAGGTTGAACCCGAGCTACGCGCCCGCCCACCACTACTTCGCAGACCTCCTCAAGGCCCTGGGGCGCTTCGACGAGGCCCTGTCTGAAATCGCGAAGGCTCAAGAGCTGGACCCCCTCTCCCTTGCCATCAGCACGGGAGTGGGGCACGTTCTGTATCTCTCCAGGCAGTACGACCGCGCCATCGAACAGTATGGCCGGGCAGCCGAGCTGGACCCTGACTTCATGCAGACGCACCTGTGGTTTGGGAGGCCTTACCTGCAGAAGGGGATGTTTCCGGAGGCGATTTCTGAGCTCCAGACTGCCGTCCGCCTCTCGGGGGAGAGCACCCTCGCCCTCGCGATGCTCGGGCACGGCCTTGCCTCGGCAGGGAGGAAAGAAGAGGCGCTGGCGATCCTGAGGAGGCTCGAGGACCGGTCCAAGGAGAAGTATGTGCCCTCGTACTGGATTGCTGTAGTCTACAACGGCTTCCATGACCGGGAAGAGGTCCTGAAGTGGATGAAGGGAGCCTTCGAGGAGAGGTCCAGCTGGCTGGTGTGGTCCAACGTCGAGCCGCGGTTCGACTGGCTGAAGTCCGACGGAGAGTTCAGGTCACTGATCGAGAAAATGCGCTTCCCCGGGACCCCCGCCAATCGTTAAATACGAAAAGTCGCCCTTCTGGCTAAGAGTGCAGGCCCAAGAGCACACTGCGACTTCTGACAGGATCCTCGAGTCTGCTTCGAAGCTCTTCGCGGAGAAGGGCTTCTCCAACGTCTCGATCAGAGACATCTGCCGCGCGACAGGGACCACGGCGCCAGCGATCTACTATTACTTCGGGAGCAAGAAGGGGCTCTTCGAGGCTGCGGCCAGGAAGAGGATCTCAATGGCCAACTTCATCGCCGAGCTCTCCTCGACATCGAAAGCGAAAGATCCAAGGAAGGGACTCGACTCCTTCATCGGCGTCTACCTCTCCTCCTTCCCAGAGAGGGCCTTCGACGCCGGCTTCTACCTCCGCGACTCTGCGAGCCTCGACAAGGCGAGCGCCCGCCGGGCGAGCGAGGACCTCGACAGGGTAGGAGAGGTGGCGGAGGCTTTGATCCGAAGATGCGTCGACGAGGGCCTCTTCAGGAAGGCTGACCCGCGCCTCGCGGCTGACTGCCTGCTCGGGATGCTCAACAGGGTGATCTTCCAACACATCCACTTCTCGAAACGCTCCGACCGTGAGACCTACCGACGCTTCGTGACAGACCTCTTCTTCAGAGCGATGAAGTAGTTCCTAGAGCCCGGAGACGACCCTCTCGGGCTCGATCTCGATGGAGACGCGGTCCATCTTCCAGTACCTGTCCCTGGCCGACTTCCTCCCGGCCTCCTCGCCTCTGTACCTTACTGCGAGCGCCTCGATGTCCTTCATGGCGTCCCTCTCCTTCGCGACCCTCGCCTTCCCGAAGACCATCAGGTACTGATAGCCGTTGTCCACGAGGATGCAGACCCTCGGGTCGCGTTTGATGTTGTAGTACTTCACGCGGTCGGTGGTCGTATTGACCATCAGCTTCCCCGCCTCGTAGGCGTACCAGATGGGGGTCACGTGGGGCGACCCATCCTTCATGACCGTCGCCAGCTTCGCGAAGTGCGCTTCCCTGAGGAATGCCTCGGACTTCCCGTCGAAGAGAGCCATGCGAACCTACCTCAGCTTCGCCGCGTATTCCTGGAGCATCTTCCTGTAAATGCTCCGGGGCGGGAACCCGATGCTGCAGAGGTAAGTGGAGAACTTCACCCTCTTCCTCTGGTCTTTGATCTTCCTCTCCATCGCCCTGATCTCCTGGCCCACCACCGCATAGCACGTCGCGTACCCTGGGAAGAGGCCCTCGTGCGCGGGGAAGAGTTGGAAGTAGACGCTGCTCCGGGGGAGGCCCGTGTACTTGTGGGCCCAGTCCACGAACTCGAGCAGGCCCTGCTTGCCGGTGTTGACCCTGACGTCGCCCACGACCCTCAGGAACCTCGTGATCCTCCACCTGCGGGTCATGAACTCGAACTCGAGGTTGACCTGCTTGAGGCCCCCGTACCTCTCCATCAGCTTCGCGTACGCCTTCTCGGCCGGGGTGAGGCGCTCCTTCGTCTCTAGGGCCTTGGACGCCTCGAAGAACTCGATCTCCCTGTTGAAAGAAAGGCCCTCGGTTATCGGTGCCCCGGTCTGCACGGCTGGCATCATCTGCAGCAGGGGGACCTTGCCCACGAACCCGACTGCGCTGTTCGAGTGGTGGACGCAGTGCCCGTACTCCTCGTGCACCAGCAGGTCGATCAGGGCCGCGACCGAGCGGTCGGGGTCCCTCTTGGGGTCCGTCGTCTGGAAGAAGTACTGGAAGGGGCGCTTCGTGAAGGTGTCGAAGAACTGCGCCGCGCCCGTCGGGATCGTCCCCGTGAGATACGACGGGGTCTCAACGACCTTCGTGTTGTACTTCGGGTTGATCCCTGTCACGTCCTCGTTGACCATGCGCTGGACGACCTTCCTCATGTCGAGCGTCGTCCTCACCAGCTTCTTCGGGTCCAACTTCATCCTCCCGTTGATCCTCTCCTCAACCTCCTCGGGGACTGGTCTGCAGCCGAACTTCTTTGCGAGCCTCTCGGAGACGCGCCTGAACTTGGGGAGCTCCTCGTCCAGCCATCCTATGGCCTTCTTCTCGAGCTCTTCCGGGCTCTCGTGGTAGTCGTACCCCTTCTTCAGCGCGTCAGGGTAGAACTTCTGCCTCCCGAGGTCGAAGCCCTCCCTCCTGAAGACCTTCTCGACGTTGGCGAACTCTCCTTTCCCGAAGCCTTCGAGCTTGAAGAGCTCTACATAATCAGAGACCCTCGCCTTGAGAGCGTCGCACGCGGCGCGGACGCGCGGGCTCTTGGTCTCTCCCTTTACCGTGTTGAGTATGTCAAGCAGCCCATCCAGCCTGTAGAGGGCGAGCGCCTTGACAGCGGCGGTCACTTTCTTCTTCGAGTAGCGCTTCATTGAGACTTCCACGGCCTTCATCTGCAGGTCGAGCAGCGGCGCCATGTGCTCGTCGTTGATCCCCTCCTTTACCAGGTGCGCGAAGATTGCACTCACGATCTCGTCAAGGACGGGCTGGGGCTCGTCGAAGCGGAGGTTGGTCTCAATGGAATCGAGGACCTTTCTCTGAATCTCGGTCTTCGCCTTGGACCTCAGGCGCTTGCACTTCCGGATCGCAGCGCCGAGGTTGGCGTCGGACGGGACGAAAAACTTGCCCGCATAGTCGTTGAACCCCATCAGGTAGGCGCCCGAAGGTGAGACCTCCTTGACAAAGTCTAGGATCTGAGAGTCCAGCTGGTCTCCAGGCACGGGCCCTGCCCGACCCCCCGGACTATTTCTAGTTGGCGAGGTCGAGGGGCTTGAACTTCTCGACCGTCTCTGCGAGCTCGACCCCAAGCCTTGCCTTCCACTGGGCGAAGCCGGCCGGGCCCTCTGGGTATGCGAGATTGATTTCCACGAGGGCCGCGCTCTTGGTCACAGTGTACCTGAGGCCCCTGGCGAGCGAGAACTGCCCGAGGACCCTGAACCACATCGCCGGGTTCATGAAGCGGGCCCTGTTGAACTCAGGGTGCTTCCTCTCAGTGATCGAGGCGACGTCCTCCTCTGACAGGAAGTGCTTCATTCCATAGTTGATCTGGTCGTTGGTCACCGTCTGGAGGTACCTCCTGAGGACTTCGAAGGAGGCCATCGGGTATCCGTGGGTGTTCATGTACTCCACGTTGTACTTCCACAGCGAGCCCTCCGAGGTGTCCCCTGCCTCGATCGCCTCGGCGACTACTTTCCCGAGTATGGTCCCGCCGTAGATCGAGGGGCTGATCCCTCCGGCGTCTATGGGCCTCGGCATCCAGGCGGAGTCGCCCACGAGGGCGAGCCCGTTGGCCACCATGGAGTCGTTGTGCCTCCTGACGGGGACCTGCCAGTTCCCCTTCGTGTTGCCCGAGTCCAAGTCGCCCTCTGGCTGCCTGGCCCCCTTGATGACCGGGTTCTCGGCCACGTACTGGTCGATCAGGGTCTGGAGGTTGTCGTTGAGCCCGAAACGCCTGTTCCTGCGCGCGAGGCCGGACTGCGAGATACCGAGCCCGATGTTCACCTTGGTCTTCCCCTTGGGGAAGACCCACGCGTAACCGGCGGGCGCCAAGAACTGGTCGAGGTGGATGATGCAGTAGTCGGGCGCGAAGAATGCGGGGTCCTGCTTCGCCGGGTCGAAGTCGAGGATGTACCGCCCGGTCCCTACCACGTCGTCCCCGTCGATCTCCTTCTCGATGTTCGATTCAATCGGGAGGAAGCGCCTCAGGACTGAGGAGGAGCCTGTCGCGTCTACGACTACCTTCGCGGTCAGCTTGAATGCGGAGCGGTCCGCCTTCCGCCCTGTCACGCCCGTGACCCAGCCGTCGTCAGAGAGCAGGCGCTCGGCGGTGGCGCCGTACATGAACTGGGTCCCGAACTTCTTCGCGTCCGCTACCTGCCTGCGCGGGGCAACCTTCCTGTTGAAGAGGTAACCTTCGCCTTCGAAGAGGACCTTGGACTTCCTGTCTGGGGAGTAGACATAGACCCCGCTGACCGGGTGCTCGAGCTCGGGGGAGCCATACTTGATCCCGATGTGGTCGGCCAGGTAGTCGAGCGACCTCTTGCTGGTCGCGTCCCCGCAGGTCCAGCCATTGACTGTCTTCTTTCCAGGCTCATCCTCCGTGTTCCTGTCAATCACGAGGACGCTTGCCTTGCCCTTGGAGTGGTAGCCGATCGAGGCGGCTGTGATCAGGCCCGCCATGCCTCCCCCGGCTATGATTACGTCGTAGTCGGGCTTGGAAATCATTAGTGCGGAACGCTACTAAAATCCTATATAAGAGCTTTGCCGTGCGGTCACCGTGGACAAGAGAGGGATGGTCGAGGACCTTCGGGCGATGGGCCTGACAGGTTACGAGGCGAAGTGCTACGTCACCCTTGCCTCGATGGGTCCCTCGGACCCTAGGAGGGTCGGGAGGGAGGCCAAGGTCCCCTACCCGAGCGCGTACGAGGCGCTCAAGGCGCTGGCGGAGAAGGGCTGGGTGGACATGGTCACTAGCAAGCCGATTACGTACAGGGCGAGGCGTCCGGCGACGGTGAGGTCAGCCGTCAGGGCCAAACTGGACGAGACCTTCGAGGCCCTGGAGAAAGTGTACAGCCCCGAGCCTGCCGCTGAGGCTGAGCTCGTCTACACCCTGAGGGGGAGGGAGAAGGTCCTGGGCAAGGTCTACGAGCTGCTGATGGGAGCCAGGAAGAGCGTGGTGCTGGTCGCCCCGACCATGGGGCTGGAGGACGCGAAGCTGCTCCAGCTACTCGAGGCGGCGATGGGGAGAGGGGTCGAGGTCAGGGTCGTCGGAGACGAAGGTGCCACGGGGATCCTTCCACCCGGGGCCGAGGTGAGGACCGGCAACCTGGTCGCGATGGACCTACTGGTGGACGAGAAGGCGGCGATGATAGCGCTCCCGGATTACTCAGCGTGCGGGTGGATTGACAGCCCCACTGTGGCGCAGCACTTCGGGCAGTTCCTCGAGCTCCTGTGGAGCACTTCGTCTGAGGCCTGAGAAAACAGAAAGAAGGCCGCCCGGCCTGGGCCGAACAGCCTCGACTTTTCGTCTATTCGCTTGTGAAGATGGACTCGCTCGTGGAGTTGGGAACCTCTGGTAGAGATTCGCTCATCCTCTTCTCGGCGATGGCCGCTGCCTCCGAGAGGATCTTGTTGGCTTCCTCGCTGTTCTCGGCCTGGTAGAAGTTCATGCCAGTTATCTGGCCGACGTCCACCATGATCGAGTTGAGCGTGGCGCCGATCTCTCCGAGGGCACCCTGCGCGTCAGGCATCGCTTCGCCGAGAGTCGCGCGGACGTTCTTGATCACCCCGATGGCCGGGGCGATCGTAGCCGCGAAGTCCCCGATGTCGGTGACAGTCTGCAGCCTCGTGGTGATCTGCTCTAGGGCGATCTTGGACTGCGTGACTATCTTCTGCATCTTGCGGACTTCGGCGAGCTCGTTGGAGTACGCCTTGCTGGACTCTTGGTCGTGAGCCTGGACGGCGGTCACCGTCTTCTTGAAGATGGAGTTCTCCCTCTGCTTGAGCCGGTTCATCGCCTGGTCCAGTCGGTTTACCTCCCCAGTGAGTTGCTGGGTGGCCTTCTGGATCTGGGGACGCATCGGCTGCGGGCCGCGAACTGTCTCGCGGACCTGCTTTCCGAAGGACTCCTTCTCCTGAGCCTTCCATCCCTTCTCGAACTTGCTGCTCAACGTGATATCCAACATGATGTAGGGGGAGAAGGACATACTCTCCCGTACCAAGAACCTTTGACTGTCTGCTCAATGATTTACACTATCATGAGCGGGAAGAGTGCCCGGGCTCAGCCGATCTTGTATCTCTTGGCGATCTTCACTATGATGAAGATCACGAGGGCCACGATGATGAAGGTGAGTACGTTGTTGGCGAAGTCCCCCACTCCGAAGGGCCCGACCATGTAGGTGTTGATGTCAGTGCCAGGCGGGAGGGCGAGCGCCACGATTGGGAGGACCAGGTCGGTCACCAGGGCCTTGACCAGGTTGCCCAGGTAGATGCCCAGGATGAAGGCGACGGCCAGCCCGAGGACTTTGTACTGTTCTAGGAAGGCCTTGAACTCGGCTGACAGGCCCTTTGCGGCTGCGGGACCTGGCGCGGGAGTCAGAAGCTCGCGGATCTTCTTGAGCTCGGCGAGCATCTCCTCGTCGGAGGACGGCACGTCTCTCCATTGGAGCCTTTGAATTTAAGGCTGAGCATGACCGACCTCCATGGCGAGGTGGGCGGGCGCGGCTCCATTGCGAACGCTTAGATTACATCGGCCTACGGCAGCTGAGGTCCTCGCTGGAGTCAACGTGATTTCAGGGCTCTATCTGTTCTGGTGGGCATTGTTGTTCTTCGCACCGTGCATGACGTGTACGGGTGGCGCAGTGTTGTTCCCCGTCTTCGGCGCACTCTCGGTCCTGTTTGGACTGATGTTTTTCGTAATAGCCCGATGGACAGTGAGAGGCGCGGCCAGGGGCTTGGCTCTCGCTGTCATCCTGACCCCTGTAGTAGTCTTCTTCGAAAGCCTGTTCTTCTGGAACTGGGCCTTCCAAGGACTGTACCGGGCACCACACTTGTTGGCTAAGGAGCTGGTCGTAGCCCCGGTGCTCCTGGCGGGTGGGCTGATAGGGCTGTACGTTTCCAGACCAAGCACGAGGGCCTTCTTCAGAGTGGGCTTGACGCGGACAAAGGCCTTGCTCGTGTCAGAGATCTCGATTGTGCTGCTCTTGATTGGTCTTGCCTCAGGCGCCATAGACTAGGCCTTACAGCCTGCCAACCTCATCGGTCAAATTCGACGGGCCAAAGATTGAGGCCCCAATAGATGACAGGTATGTCCGCCACGTGCGCATTCTTCAGCACGTGCGGGAGCACCCTCAGGTTCTTGAGACTCGGGGTGGAAATCTTCAGCCTGTACGGCCTGGGGGTCCCATCGCTGATGAGGTGGTAGCTCATCTCTCCGCGCGCTGCCTCGGTGCGCGAGTACACTTCTCCCGCCGGGACGCGGGGCTGCGGGCCCAGCTTGAGGCGGACCGGGCCCGGCGGGATCTTCTTGAGCGCCTGGCGGATTATCTTGACCGACTCGCGCATCTCGAGAAGAGCCACGTAGGCGCGGGCCCAAGAGTCGCCTGACTTGAGGGTGGGTATCTCAAAGTCCAGCTCGGGGTAGACGCAGTACGGTTCGTCCCGGCGGAGGTCGTGCCTGATGCCCGAGGCCCTGAGGACTGTGCCCGTCGCGCCGAGAGCGGTCGCATCGGCGGGGGAGAGGACCCCGATGCCCTCCGAGCGCTGCTTGAAGATGGGGTTGTTCAGGAAGATCTTCTCGTACTCGTCCATACGCTTGTCGAACCAGTCGCAGGTCTGGAGGCCCTTGTCCACCGCGAAGGACGGCATGTCGTTCCTTACCCCGCCGGGGATGATGTAGGCGAAGGTGACCCTGGCACCCCCGATGCGCTCCGCAAAGTCGATCCAAAAGTCCCGGTCTCCCATCGCCCATTCGATCATGGTCGAGTGGCCGACGAAGATCCCCATGATCCCGAGAAAGTACATGTGGGAGATGATGCGGTTGGCCTCGGACATTATGACCCGTAGGTACTGCGCACGCACAGGGACGTTGTTGTTCATGAGCTCGTCCACGCCCAGGGAGTATGGTAGGAGGATGTTGGAGCTGTCGAGGATTACCGGGCGCTCCAGGTGCGGGATGTTCTGTATGTAGTTCCTGTATTCGCCCATCTTCTCCTCTCCCCGGTGGACGTATCCTGGGTCGGGCTCGGACCTGACCAGATAGTCGCCATCCAGCCAGAGCTTGATTCGGAAGTGGCCTGCGCCTGGGTGTTGGGGGCCCAGCGACACGGCCATGATTCGGTCGGGGTCGGGGACGTACTCTGTTTCGACTGTCAATTCATCGCCCCGGCGAGATATAGTCCTTGCGAAGAGGAGGTAGGTCGTTCCAGTCCTCGGGGAGGAACAGGTGCGACTGGTTGGGGTGCCCTTGGAAGTTTATCCCGAACATCTCGTGCGTCTCTCTCTCGTTGTAGTCTACGCCGACCCAGATGTCGATGAGGGTGGGGACGACGGGGTTGTCGCGTGGGATTCGCTCGGCGAGGCAGAGGACGAAGTCCGTCCAGCCGACCTGGAGGGAGCCGACGAAGTAGACCACTTCGAGCTCGTTCTTTCCGATCCAGTCGACACCGCTGACTGTGCTGATGTGGTCGAAGCCGAGGGAATCGCGGGCGAAAAGGGAGAGTTCCTTGATCTTGTCCGAAGTCGTAGTGACTTTGAGGCGTCGCTCCCTCATCCAGTCGACCTTTGTGGCCGGGAACTTTGCGACAATCTTTGAGGCCAGGTCCTTGGCACGCACTGGCTCGGGCTTGGGCGGGGCCGGGGGCATCGGCGTCGGGGCCTTGGCTGGGGCGGAGGGAGCCGGAGCACCGGGGCTGGCAGCGGGTGCCGGGGTAGGCTTCGCCTGACTCAAGTCAGGGTCACGTGCCGCTTAGGGTCGGAAGTCTGCGGATCTTCTCCTGGAGGAGGACTATCCCTTGGAGGAGTGCCTCGGCGCGCGGCGGACATCCGGGGATGTAGACGTCGACTGGGATCACGTCGTCGATGCCTCGGAGGACGTTGTAAGAGTCGAAGTAAAGCCCGCCTGTGATGGCGCAGTTGTGGACCAGCTGTCCGTTGGCGAAGAAGTTGTGGTTCCCTTGAACTTCGATGTCGTACACAGGCTCCTTGCCTCGCGGAAAGACCGATGTGACCCTGCTTAGGCCGATTCCCTCGTGGTTCGTCTTAAGGTGCGACTTTCCATCGTATTCTCTAGTCTTAGTTACGGGTACTGTGCGCGTCCGGAGTGGAAGGGTGGAAACTACACTCTTGGGGAAACTTACGATGTACTCGGTGGACTTTAGTAGCCTCCCCTCGAGCACGTTCTCTTTGTGCTTCACGAAAATACCGCCCACGTGTATCCCCCGATAGTGGCAGAGTTCCACTAGGTCGCGCATCATTTGCTCATTTGCCGAGCTGACCTGCGCGAAGCCGTAAGGACTCTGGTTGCCATCGGACTCGACCATTCCGGCAATCACGCTTAGCACCTGGCTCATCGGTGCCACAAAGACCCAGGAGGGTATGCGCTTCGAGTATACATCACCGTGCAGATTCAGAGACTGGGTCATCATCCCGCTGACGGCGGCGGACTCGATGGAGACCTGCTTCCACTTCGACGGAGCGAGACCGAAGGTCCTCTGGATGGTCTCTTCCAGTGCCTGCCTGATCTTGTCTCGCGGGAGTACGGAGTAGCCCACCCTACTGCCCGTGTTCCACCCGTCTCCTAGATAGACCCCAGTGAGCCAAGCCAAATCGTCGTTCATTGAAGTAGGAAGGGTTACAGCATTTCGGAGCTTTCCAGAGTGGACGTAGCCTATCGGGAGCGTTGCCGGCTGGACCGGCTCAGAGAAGGTTGCAACTAGGTCGCCCTCTTGAATCTCGCTCAATGACTTCCAGATCAGGTCCATGCCAAACTCCTTGGGGGGATTGCTTCTCCAGCGGGCCAGAGTCTCGGTAGAGACCCCGAACAATGCGGCAGATTCAGCCAGGGTGAAACCTTCTTCCGTCAACAAAGCGGCTTGAGTGTGAGAGATCCACTTTCTGCTAACAGTTTTGGCGTAGACTGCGAATTGATGGTCTGCGGTTGCGGCGACCTCGTACGAACCCGCCCGGAGTCGGAAGACGTCCTTGACCCCGTTTAGTTTGGTTGCGAGTACCTTCGAAAGTGCTGGGCGCCTCGACGCTTCGTCGTAGGAGTAGACAGACTCGCCCGCTCTGATTTCGTCTATCCTCCTGGGCCCGTCCGTAGTGTACACCAGAGAGTCGCCGCGGAGGCATGCTCCCATCGCTATCACCCACTTAGGTTCGGCCATCTGATCGTAAATCAATTTGAGCCTCGGGGCGAGCTTGCGGGTGACCGTACCCATGACGATCAGGAGGTCGCACTGGCGCAGGGACCCGAATGCCTCGAGAGCCCCGAAGCGCTCGAAATCGAAGCGCGAACCCGCTGCAGCTCCTACCTCAACCGAGCAACAGGCCGTTTCAAGGTGTACGGGCCACAGCGAATAGAGCCTGCCCCAGTTGGCGAGGTAGCGCATCGGGTCGCCGACTGAGTACTGGAGAATGTCGTTGACCTTCCCGACCAGAGCCTGGAAGGACCCGGACTTTTCTACCAAAGCTCGCGCCTCCCCGCCAGCACAAGGGCGAAGCCCATGGGGACGAAGAGCATTCCAATGAAGAGCGTAACGAGCCAGCTCGAGGTGAGGCCGAGGGCGAGGGGCTTGTAGGCTGCGGCCCAGGCGTAGAGGAACATCGAGAGGACGTCGAAGACTATGAAGATCAGGAGGTAGGCGTAGTATTGCATCATGTAGTGCATCTTGCCGGCTCCGACCGGGACCTGGCCGCACTCGAAGGGAGCGTTCTTGATCGGATTGGGGCGGCGGGGGGCGAAGAGGCGAGGCAGGAGGACTACAGGGAGGGTGAACACGACTCCTACTAGGCCCATCAGGAAGACGGTGCCGATGTCCCCGAAGAGAGGCATCTCTGGAAAAAAGCGAGCGTCTCACGCTATTTAAGATTGGTGATGATTTCCGGATGAAAAGGTCGGCCCGACTAGTCTATGCCGTGGACCTCCTCGGCCTCGTCCTTCAGAAAGGCCTGGAGGAGTTTGTTTTCGCGGAAGAAGTCTCGGATGGAGAGCACCCCGAACAGTGTCCCGTCGTCGTTCTCGACTACCAGGTGGCGGATGCCCATCTCCATCATGAGCCGCACCGCCTTAGAGGGCTGGTCGGAGCGCTTGACGCTTACGAGCTTCTTCGTGGAGATCCCTTCGAGCTGGGCGGACAACGGGGTCCCTTTGGCGACCGCGCGGACCACGTCGCGCTCAGAGATCACAGCCTCGGCCTTGACCGGGCTTACGGTGGAGGCGACCACGAGAAGTCCGATCTTCTCCCGGGCGAAGACTTCGGCGGCCTGGCGGATGGTCGCGCTCGCGCTGATCGTGACGGGGCTCCTGCGGATGAGAGCCTCGACCCTCAATGCTTGGCCTCCGCTGCGGTCCGCTTATCGATTGGGACATATCTCGAGCGCGGGGGACCGATGTACTCGGCCCTGGGGCGGATGATACGATTGTCGGCGTACTGTTCGAGGACGTGCGCGAGCCACCCGGGGGCCCTGCCGACGGCGAAGACGGGGGTGAAGAGGTAGGAGGGGACTCCGATGTGGTTGAGCGCCAGCCCAGAGTACAGGTCGACGTTGGGGTAAAGGTGCTTTTCGGCCTTCATCATCGACTCGACCTTCTCAAGGATCTGGAGGGCCTCCTTCTCCTTCTCGGTCTTCGTGAACCTGTGCGCCATGTCCTTCAGGATCTTCGCGCGGGGGTCCATCGTCTTGTAGACCCGGTGCCCAAAGCCGGTGATCTTCTGCTTGGACCCGAGCTTGGAGGAGACGTACGCCTCTGCCTTGTCGGGGGTCCCGATTTCAGCTGTCATCTCGACGACCTTCTCGTTGGCCCCGCCGTGGAGGGGACCCTTGAGAGCCCCGACGGCCCCGGTTACGGCCGAGTAGACGTCGGAGAGGGTGGAGGCGATGACGCGTGCGGTGAAGGTTGAGGCGTTCAGCTCGTGGTCAGCGTGGAGGATCAGGAGGACATCCATCAGGCGGGCGTCGGCCGCGCTCGGCTCCTCGCCGGTGACCATGTAGAGGAAGTTCGAGGAGAAGCTCAGGTCGTCGCGGGGAGGTATGATGTCCTGGTCGTGCTTGTGGCGGTGGATTGCAGCGACGACCGTTCCGACCTTTGAAGCGATGGACATCGCGCGCTCGTGCTGGGTGTACATCGGGTCGTCGAATATCCCCAAGGCGGCGACCCCGACGCGCAGGGCGTCCATTGCGTCGCAGTTCCGCGGAAGCGTGGTGAGGATCTGGGAGACCTCCCTCGGGATAGGACGCTTGGATGAAAGCTCGGAAGTGAAGGTCCGCAGCTCAGGCGAGGTGGGAAGGTGTCCGTTCCACAGGAGGTAGGCGGTCTCTTCGTAGTTCGAGCGACCGGCGAGGTCCTCGATGTCGAATCCCCTGTAGAGGAGGCGCCCCTCCTGCCCGTCGATGAAGCAGATGGAGCTCTGTCCGGCGACCACGTCCTCGAGGCCCTTTGTCTGGAGGGTCATGCGGTGGATGACCTGGTCCATCGACTCGCCCCACTTTGCCATGCTGGCGAGCTTCGAATGGGTCTCCTCGGAGACTTTGACCACCTTGGACATCTCGGTAACCCTGGTATACTCAGTTTATTTAGGTTGGTTCGTGACTTGAGACGAGAGCTCACCGCGAAATAGACATACATACTCCTGAGAGAGGCTCCGCTCAGAATGAAAGTCGCGGTCGTCGGAACGGGCGTAGCCGGGGCTTACTTGCTCAACAGGATGCCGGCCGAGCACAAGGTGGAGGCCTTCGAGATGAGGGCTCAGAAGAACTGGTACACAGTCTGCGCCTGGGGGACCAGCGAGCCGTTCATCTCCGACTTGGTCAAAGAGGCGGGGTTCAACTTCGGAGACTACGTCCTGCACAGGGGGACGAAGATGCGCGTGGACTTGGGGGACGAGGAGTTGGAGATCAAGCTCAAGGGACTGGTCACGTACGACAAGCACAGGCTGACGCACGACATGCTCGAGGGGAAGGAGGTCCACTGGGGTGAACAGGTCAAGGGAGTGGGTGAGAGGTTCGACGGCTTCGACATGGTGGTGGACGCGACCGGGCTCCAGAGGGCCCTGCTGCCGAAGGTCGAGGACGACCTGGTGATACCGTCGCTCGAGTACCAAGTCAAGTCAAAGGAGCTGCCGTACGACGACTTTGTGATCAAGCCGTACCCCGGGCTTTCTGGCTACTGGTGGTTTTTTCCGTTGGGTGACGGGACGGCGCACGTGGGGGCGGGGGACCTCAGGGGGAGGTACAGGGGCGAGCTGGACGAGTTCGTGAGGAAGTACAAGTGCGAGGTGGTCAGAAAGATAGGGAGGCCGGTCAGGGTTACGCCTCCGAAGTATTGCGAGCCCTTCTTTGACGGGAAGGCGATAGGAGTAGGAGAGAGCATAGGGACGGTCTATCCGATGCTGGGGGAAGGGATCATCCCGAGCATGCAGTGCGTCAACCTGTTTGTGGAGCACCTCGGGAACAGGGAGGAATACAGGAGGGCAGTCCTGGAGAAGTTCGAGGTCTACTCGAAAGTGTACAGGTTCATCAGGGCGAAGGTCGAGGACAGGTTCAGCCTGATGTCGATGTGGCCGACTCTGCTCTCCATCTTCCTGTACATGAGAGGGAACGAGAGGAGATACGGCCTGGAGACCCGCCTCTCGGACTTCTTCAAGATCGCGACGAGGCTGTAGTTGAGCTCGGAAGAGGAGAGGACGCACACTGCCCTGCACGTAGTGAAGGGCGCGGTCCAGAAGGTCTTGGGGGCGACCCTGACCACTTCGGTGTACGTCTCGGGGAGTCACGGCAGGCTGACGGTCAGGTTCGACAGGAAGCCGAGCCCCGAGGAGATGGAGAGGGTGGAGGAGGCGGCCAACAGGAAGGTGGACGAGGGGGTCGAGGTCGTTGAGTTCGAGATGGAGAGGGAAGAGGCGCAGATGCACTTTGGGGAGCAGATCTATGACGAATTCCCGGTGCCCGAGGGGATCACGATGTTGAGACTGGTGAGGATTCCTGACTGGAACGTCAACTGCTGCAACGAGAAGCATGTGGACAGCACAGCTGCGGTGGGACGGGTGCGATTGGGCGCTGCGAGGTACAGGAACGCGAAGGGAGAGGTTGAGGTGGAGTTTGACCTCGTCGAGTGATTCGAGGATAGGTATTATTCCCCCTCCCGGCGGGCCTAGGCTGGGCCCGTAGCGCAGATCCATCCGGAGCGGAATACGGACAGCGCGGCAGCCTCCTAGCTCCTCGGGCGAGAGCTGTAGGCCGTGGGTTCAAATCCCACCGGGCCCGCTGAAGCATCTGAAGCGTCGTCCTTCCATACTGAACCTTATCTAAGGCAGAGGCGCTCCTTGTTCTGGTTGAACTACACCGAGCCGTACATCCCAACCCCTCAGGACATCATACCGAAGATGCTCGCCCTTGCGTCCGTGAAGCCTGACGAGGTGGTGTTCGACCTGGGGTCGGGCGACGGCAGGATGGTGATCACGGCGGCCAGAGACTTTCGAGCCAAGGTGGTCGGAGTTGAGACGCGGAAGCGCCTGGTGGAAGAATGCAGAAGGAGGGCGAGGGAGTTGGGACTCTCCGACCGAGTCACGATATCTCGCAGGAACTTCAAGAAGGTGAGCTTGAGGAAGGCGGATGTCCTCGCGCTTTACCTGTCCAGCTACATCCTGAACTTGATGGCGCCGAAGTTCTTGAAGGAACTCAGGCCCGGGGCCAGGATTGTGAATTTCGACTACCAGATTCCAGGTTGGACTCCCGCACGCGAAATCGAAGTAACGCCCAAAGGGTGGAAGAAGTCGCACCCCATCTACCTCTACGTCATGTAAGTAAGGCCCTGAGGGAGGCACTCAGTCTGAAGAGATGTCAGGCGCCGCGCGAGAGCCCGCTTATTATTGACAGTCAGAGGGGATGGGACTCGACGTTGACCAAATCCGAAGCCTCTTCCGAGGCCGAGCTCACTTCGCACGAGGCTAATTACAATCTCGTCGCGGCTGCGTTGGCGACTGCGGCAGCCACGATGCTGACGCTGCTCACGACGCTCGGGACCACGTCCCTGGTACTGCAAAGCGTCTGGCTGAAGACTCTCCTTGAGCTCGAACTGCTGACCCTCGAGTTCGCCCTGATAGTGTCTGTAATCGCGCTGATCAAGAGGGGCGAAGGCGGGAAGAAGCGTCTGACACTGATTGCTGCGTTCCTCGTCATTCTAGGCACGCTCCTACTGTGGACCAGCGCAACGACGCTGATCGTGTCCTCGTAGGGAGGTACACCTCCTTCACCCGGACGGACCCCCTCGGCTTAATATGACGCGGTCCGAACTCCCGATCCAATGGCCCACATGACCTCTTGTCCTTGTGGCTGGACGATCTTCTCCCCTCAAGGCATGGAAGACGTCAAGCTCCATGTGACCATGCACCTGAAGCAGCACCACCCCGAAGTGGTCCAGACCGAGGCAGAGCTGGTTTCGAAGATCAAACCGGTCTAGGAACGGGGCTTTGGGAGGGTTAAGATTGCTAGGCGGGGCTGAAACGCCCGTTCAATAGTGTTGTCTTAACTCCAATGCCCTGGGAATAGGCGGGATGAACAAGGCGGTTACGATTTCAGTGGTGGTTCTGCTTGCGACCCTCGGGTTGTCGGCATACACCTACACTGTCTACCTTCCTACAATCAACGGCGGCTCGACTACTCCGGGAGGAACTTCTAGCACAACCTCGCTCGGAAGCCCAGGAACGGGCTCCCTCAGGTTCTACCTGGCCGACACTCCGCACTCGAACGCGACCCTAAGGTACCTGCTGATCAACGTCACAAGCGTGATACTGAAGTACGCGACCGGCGAGAATCAGACCGACTCGACAACCACGACCTCGACGACCGTTACCACTGTCTCTAGCACATCGACCAGTACGAACGTGACATCGACCTCTACTACCGTTACAAACTCGACATCGAGCACGGCCTCGTCCAATTCGACTCAGAGCGGGACGGAGAACAGGTTCACCTTCGTAGTCCCGCCCAGCGTGGGGACCAATGTGAACGTCACTTCGCTCCATGGGGACGGGATCCTGCTCGGCACTGTAAACGCCCCGGCTGGCGAAGTCGTGGGGATCATCTTGAACGTCTCGGGCGCTGAGGCATTCTGGACGAGCGGCAACTCGAGCGTGCTCAAGGTGGTCGCGAACGGGAAGTTGATGGTTCCAGTCCACTTCACAATCTCCCCGAACGGGAGCACGGATCTGAAGTTCGACCTGGTCCCGAGCGGCATCCACATCAGCAATGGCAAGGTGCCGGTTCTCTCCCCAGTCCTCCACGTCACTGTGGTGACGCACACGGTGAGCTCCACGTCCTCGGCGGTGACGAGCCTGGCGACCACGAATTCCACCACCGTGGTCACTTCGACCACGTCGGTGACCAACTCCACGTCGACGGCGACTTCGTCCACAAACTCCACAACGACGACTACCACAACCTAGCACAGAAGGGCCCTCTGGGCCCTCCGCCCCTGTTTTTCGCCGTGTCTCAGAAGCCAGCGGGTACGCCGTCACCCCTGACGTCGCAGACTGCCTTCCGGAACCTGGCCCTTACTTCAATGGCCTGGCAGACGCCTGTCCTTCCTGGGTGTGGCTGGGGGTTTATGTCGAACTTCCCGGCTTCTGGGAGCTCGTACCCTTCCTCTACGATGAGGGAGCGCCCACCTCCCCAGAGGAAGCGCGGATGGACGACGTTGGCGTCGGCCGACATGGAGTAGTCCACAGCGTTCGTGACGAAGAGTGCGTGCTGCATCGGCCTCCAGTCCCCGCCCGAGGTGCCGATCGAGAGGAAGGGCGTGGCGTCCTTCTCCAGGATGACTGAGGAGAGCGTGTTCAGGGCCCGCTTTCTGGGTGCAACAGCGTTGGGGCCCGATGTCCTGAAGCCTGAGCCCCTGTTGTTGAGCATGACCCCGCACTCGGGCACGAAGACCCTGGAGCCGAAGTGGTTGAAGAGGCTCTGAATCCCTGAGACTATGTTCCCTTCTGCGTCCGCGACGGAGAACGCGGTCGTGTCGCCAGACCTGATCCTGCTCCCGGGAATCTCGGAGGAGGCCCTTCCTGCCATGAACCCCGCCATGTCGATCTCGCCCGACCGAGGGTCTCCGAGCATTTCGTCCCTGCGCCCATAGGCCGCGAGGGCAGCCTCCATGGTGAGCTCTATGCGCCTGCTAGAAAGGGCCCCCGAGGCAGGCATCTCAGACTCCGAGAGGAGCTTGAGGATCAGGAGAGAAGTGGCCCCCATGCTGTTCGGAGGGTGCTCGTAGACCTTCGTTCCCCTGTAGTCCAGAGTCAGAGGAGAGACCCATTCGGGCTCGAACTCCGTAAAGTCAGAGGCATCCGTCGGGACCCCGAGCGACTCGAGGATGGAACGTATCGCGTCAGCGGCGGGACCGGAGTAGAAGCCGTCGGGGCCCCGCTCTGCGACCGAGGAGAGGACCTTCCCGAGCTCCTCCTGCCTGATCCACTCCCCGGGCGTGGGGGGAGAGCCGGAGGGGGCGAAGACCGCCCTCGCCTGAGGGGAGAGCTCTAGGTAGGCTCCGGCGACCGACCTGCAGATTCCTTCTCCGGCGGGGAAGCCCTTGAGGGCGTAGTCGGTCGGGGCGGAGAGGAGACCCTTGAATTCCGAGCGGCCGAGCTTCCGGTGCATCTCGTGGACGCCGGCGACGAAGGCAGGGATTGAGCAGGTCAGAGGCCCGAACTGGGGGACCTGGCCGCCTCCCTTCGCGCGGACGAGGTCGAGAGTCAGGCCCGACGGCGACCAGCCGCTGGAGTTGAGGCAGTGGATCTTGCCTGCCTTGGCTTCGTACGCCATCGCGAAGAAGTCTCCGCCCAGGCCGCCTGCGGGGTGGAAGGTAACGGCGAGGGAGAAGCTGGTGGCCACCGCGGCGTCGAAAGCGTTCCCGCCCGCGCGGAGGACGTCGTACCCAGCCAAGGTCGCCAGGGGTTGTTCGCTTGCGACCGCCGCATGCGGAGCGACCGCGACCTTGCCGAAGGCCATTGCGAGGCTCCGCGCTCATGGGGGATATGAAGGATAGGTCGAGACGCGGGCGAGATTGTATCATCTCGGGAATCTATTTATAGAAGAATCGACTTCTTTTCGGTCTCAAGTGAACCAAGAATGAGCCAGTCAGAGCTTGACTCCGTCCTGGGTACAGTAGAGAATCCGGTAAGAAGGAGGATCATCGCCAGGCTGAGCCAGAGGCCCAACTATCAGCTCCAGCTGTCGAAGGAGCTGGCGATCAGTCAGCAGCTCGTTGCGAAGCACCTCGGGAACATGGAGGAGGCGGGCCTGGTCAGCACTCTCCTGGAGGACAGTCCCCGCGGGCCGCAGAGGAAGGAGTACATGCTCAGGAAGAGCCTCTCAGTCACGATAGACCTCGCGCCCAACCTGTTCAGGGCGAGAGTCTTCTCTTTCGGAGCCGTCCCCGGCGTGGACGAGCACGAGGAGCACGCGCAGCTGATGGCTCAGGCGAGCGATGCGTTCCGCTATCCTGACGAGGCTTCGAGGCTGAGGCCCCTGACGAGGGTCGTGGCCGAAGTCGACAGGAAGCTCACGGAGATGGAGGAGGAGAGGGCGGTCCTACTTTACTTGAGGGCTCTCGCGCTCAAGGAGGCAGCGAAGCTGACTACTACGCTGGCCAGTTCGGACAGGAAGAGGGTCCTGAGGTATCTGATGAGGGAGCAGAGAGACGGAATCGGCGACATGTCGGCATCGCTGGGCCTGCAGCAGCAGGTCGTCGGCAGCATCCTGGAAGAGATAGAGAAGGACCTCGGGGCCTCGGAGTAAAAAGGGATAGAGGAGCGGTGCTCCTCTACAATCCTATGTTCGGAAAGCTAGCCTGAGGAACGCCAAGCTGTCCCTGGAGGGTCTTGATGCGGGTCGCGTATTCCTTCATTCGGGCATTGTCGCCCTGGACCTTCGCGATCCTGTATCCCTTCCAGGCCTTGCGCAGGGCACCCCAGATCTGGCCCTTTTGGTAATCGGTCATTTTTATTGACCTCTTGAAATGAATTTGTGCCCTAACGGTATTTTGCGAGCGGGGTCTATTGTAGTTGAGCCGTTAATCAAGGCCGGCTACCCACAGGGCGGTCAGACCAGGGACCTGAGGAGGAGCCAGATGTTGCTCGGGTGCTCCGACATCCGGCGCTTCGAGTAGGCGTACCATTGGTCTCCGTAGGGGAGGTACTCGGAGACCTTGTAGCCCGACCTGACCAGCTCGCCCTTCAGCTCGTCTCGTATGCCCTTTAGCATCTCGAACTCGAAGTCCGCGTGGCTCGAGTCTGCCAGTCTCCTGGCTTCGTTGATCAGCACTGAGTCGTGGGTCCCGATTGCGAAGCTCTGTCCCCGTTCGAAGAGCTCGGACATGAGCTTGCGGTAGTTCTCTCGGACCTCAGCCCTCGTCTTGTACACCTTGGAAGAGTCCTCTCTGTAGGCCCCTTTGACCAGTCGTACCTTTCCGCCCTTGTCCAGGAGGGCCTTGAGGTCGTCGGGACTGCGCCTCATGTAGGCCTGGAGGGCGACCCCGAGGTTCTTGTGCGCCTCGAGCGCCCGGAGGTAGACCGAGATGGTCTGGTCGGTGAAGGGAGACCCTTCCATGTCCATCCAGAGCCACTGCCCATGGCGCTCGGAGTTCTGGATGAGCCTCTCGAGGCGGGCCGAGGCTTGAGCTTCGCCGGAGAGCAGGCCAAGCTGGGTCAGCTTCACAGAAGGGGCGCCCTTGATCCCTTCCGCTGCCATGGCGTCCTGGAGTCTCGCGTACTCGGCCGCGTGGAGGTCGGCGGTCGAGGGGTCCTTGATCTCTTCGCCTAGAAAATTGACAATCACGCCTAGGCCCCGGGAGTTTGCCTTCTTGGCGTCCTTGATCGCCGACTCGAAGTCGACCCCTGAAATCCAGCGTCTGGCCAGCCTCAGGAGTACTAGCTCCTTCAGTCCCAAGTCGGTTTTCCGCCTCGGGAAGAGGATTTTAACGGTATGTCCCGACCGGGAGGCGCGAGATGAACAAGAGCATGAGCGGTTCGAGAGCCTCGAGGCTAAGGGCTGAATTAGAGAGGTCCGGGCTCGACGGGGTCGTGGTCGTCCCAGGCCCGAATCTGAGGTACTTCACCGGGGTCGACTCGCTCCTTCTGGAAAGGCCGTTCATGCTGCTCGTGCCCTCGGAGGGCGAGGCGAGGCTGATAGCCCCAGAGCTGGAGGCAGGGCCCTACAGGGACTGCGAGATGCCAATGAAGATACACTCCTGGACCGATTCACAGGGATCGGCCGGGGCCATCGGAAAGGCTCTCGCAGATGTCGAGATGAAGGGAAAGTGGGGGGTCGAGGGGAAGGTCCCGTTCCTGTTCCTGAGCAAGGTGATGAAGAGGACGAGAACGAAGTTCGAGGATGCGGAGCCGATCCTGCAGGGCCTCCGGGAGGTCAAAGACCCAGAAGAGGTCAGGCTCCTGAAGAAGGCAGGGAGGATCCTGAGCGACTCCTTCGAAGAGTTTCCAGGCATCCTAAGGGAGGGCAGGTCGGAGATTGAGGTTGGGAAGTCGGCGACGGAGCTGATCTACGAACATGGCGCGACGAAGGTAGACGCGATGCTGGTCCAGTCGGGGCCGAGGGCTGCAGACCCCCATTCGCTGCCGTCCTCGAGGAAGGTGAGGAAGGGCGAAGGGGTGATCTTCGACGTGGGGGCGACCTTCGAGGGGTACTACGCCGACATCACGAGGACGATTTGCGTAGGGAAGGCGCCGGAGGTCGAGAGGGTCTACGAGAGGGTCCTGGAGGCGGAGGAGAAGGGCATCAAGAAAGCGGGTGCGGGGACAAGGGTCGGGGCCGTCGACGGGGCCGCGAGGGGGACACTCGAGAAGGCGGGACTGGGGCGGTACTTCATCCACAGGACGGGCCACGGCCTGGGCCTGGAGGTGCACGAGGCCCCGTACATTGTTGAGGGAGGGAAGGAGAAGCTTGGAGAAGGGATGTGCTTCACTGTCGAGCCAGGCGCGTACATCAGAGGGAAGCTGGGGGTGAGGATCGAGGATGACGTTCTCGTCGAAGGTGGAGATGGCGTGGCGATCACTGACACGCCCAAAGAATTCGGCTGGTGGAGCTAGTCACCCACCACCAGGGAGGCCAGACCGACTTGCGGCGTGTTGGGCTTTAAGACTGTCAGAGCTTCAAGGGATGATGCTTGAGGAATCAGGACGTCGCGGAGCTCCTCGACAGGCTCGCTGAGCTGGTCGAAGCCAACGGGGAGGACAGGTTCAAGGTGATCGCCTACAGAAGGGCGGCGACAAGCATCAGGAACCTGGAGGAGGACATCGAGGCGGTCTGGAGGGACAAGCGCCTGGAGGAGGTCAAGTATGTCGGGGAAGGTATAGCGAGGAAGACTGATGAATATCTGACCACCGGCAAGGTGAGGTTGCTGGAGCAGCTCTCCGAGAAGACGCCCCCGGGCGTCCCGGCCCTCATGAAGATCCAGGGGGTCGGGCCGAGAACGGCGTACAAACTCTCCCATGACCTCGGGATCAAAAGCGTGGCCGAGCTCGAGGCGGCGCTCAAGGACGGCAGGCTGGACGGCGAGTTCGGCCCCTCCGTCAGGGACTCGATCCTAGTCGGGATTAGCCGGTTCAAGAGCTTCGAGAAGAAACTGCTCCTGCCCGAGGCGGAGGGAGTCTTTCAGAAGATGAAGTCGTACTTCGGTGCGCTCGGGATCGAGGTCGGGATGGCCGGGAGCCTGAGGAGAGGGAAGAGCACGGTAGGAGACCTTGACCTGCTAGCCACGGACAAGAAGGCCATCGCCGCGCTCGTGAAGTGCCCAGGAGTCGCTCAGGTCCTGGAGAGCGGCGGAAGGAGGGCTAGTGTGAAGCTCGAGGGCGGCGTCCAGGTGGACGTCAGGGTCTTCGGGACAGGTGAGTTCGGTGCCGCACTGCTCTACTTCACAGGGTCGAAGGACCACAACATCGCCCTGAGGAGCCTGGCGGTCGGGAAGGGTTGGAAGTTGAACGAGTACGGGCTGTATGGGAAGAAGGGGGAGAAGCTCGCTGGCAGGACCGAGGAGGAGGTCTATCAGAAGCTGGGGCTCGAGTTTGTCCCGCCCGAGTTGAGGGAAGACAGAGGTGAAATCGACGCCGCGAGAGAAAAGAACCTCCCGAGGCTCGTGAAGCACGAGGAGCTCAGGGGAGACCTGCAGATGCACACGACCTGGAGCGACGGGTCCGCGAGCCTTGAGGAGATGGCAAGGGGGGCGAAGGAAAGGGGGTATGAGTACGCGGCGATTACTGATCACTCGGTCTCGGTCAGGGTCGCGAACGGGCTCTCAGAGGAGAGGTTCAGGAGGGAGTGGAAGGAGATCGAGAAACTGAACGATGAGCTGTCTCCTTTCAGGGTCCTGAAGGCGGTCGAGGTGGAGATCAAGAGCGACGGAAGCCTGGACTTTGAGCGGAAGTTCTTGGAGGAGTTCGACGTGGTGGGCGCTTCCCTCCATCAGAACTTCAGGCAGAGCGGGGAGAAGCTCACCGAGAGGGCGGTGAGGGCGCTCTCGAATCCGGAGGTGAATTTCATGTGCCACCCGACAAACCGGCTGATCGGAAGGAGGGAGGGCAACCCTCTCGACCTAGAGAAGGTGATCAAGACCGCGAAGGAGAACGGGAAGTGGCTGGAGGTGGACGGGCAGCCTGAGAGGCTGGACCTCGACGAGGTGTGGGCCAGGAGGGCAGTCGAGGCGGGAGTCCCCCTAGTCATAGACTCGGACGCCCACTCAGTCGGAGAGCTGGACAACGTCGCGTACGGCGTGTTGACTGCGAGGAGGGGATGGGTCGAAGCGAAGGACGTAATGAACACAGGGAGCCTCAGAGCGCTGTTGAACGCAGTCGCATAGCCATTGGTGGATAGACAAGAGACACTCATCCAGAGCGATACAGGAGATAGCTGTCGAAATGCTTTTGTTGAGATGGGTGGTCCCAGTTCCCGCGGGGGTTGCAGAGCCTGGTCAAATATGCTCTGAGCATTGGACGCGTGGGACTTAAGCGCAGTTCCTAAGAAATCCTATCCCTTAGGGGTCCGTGGGTTCGAATCCCACCCCCCGCACTCTCGTTTGCGCAGGGAGGGTAGGGCTACTCGTCGAACATTCGGAGGAGCGTCACAAGATGCGCGTTTGCCGCAACTCTAATGCAGGTGAAACCACACCGTTAAAAGCGCCAGCATGCTCGACTTTGCCAATTTGAAGTACAACCTTGTGGCCGCCGCCGTGGTCATAGTCCTTGTAGCCGGGGCCGTAGCCGCATACTATTGGGAGGCTTGGATCCCTGGCCGGGGGCCAACGACTTCGACGCAGGGAGAGAAACAGTTCTACATCGAGGTCGCGGGGACGCTCTACTTTGCAGAAGAGGTTTCGGACCTGATGGTCTTCCAGCAGGAGGGCTTCACCTACATCAAGAACACGTCGATTACGTTCGTGGGGGTCAAGTTCCAGACGCTCTGTTCTGTGACCGACTCGGTCTGTCCGACCGGGACAGTGACAACCACCTCCAACTCGAGCGCACTTGGAGCTTTCATCAGGTTCAGGATGACGTTCCCGGGCGGCGCACAGGAGATTGCGACCGAGTCCATCGGGGGCCTCAACTATGCGCCTGCTACGTCGGCGCATACGGACCCATCGGCAGGCATCCTCGTCGAGTATCTGAACAAGAGCCATTCGTACAAGGCGTTCCTTCTGGTCACGCCCTACTCCACGCCGGGCGCGTAGAGCCCTGAGCCCTCGCCGCTCAGTCCAGGTTCATCAGGTGGCCGCCGAACCCGACGGCCCAGAGGAGGGCGGGGTACGCGACCATCCGCTCCATTCCGCCCTGACCGAGGCCCAGGTAGAGCTTGCTTGCGTAGAGCAGGAGGGCCACCAGCGTCAGAGATCCAAGGATGATGGAGAAGTAGAACATCGGCTTCCTTTGGAATCGTGCGACGACGAGCGCCGAGAGGCCTGCGAAGAGGAACGTGATCAGGGAGAAGATGCCGTGGACCGCCCCAGTCGTCTCTGGGAAGAGGCCTACGCCGACGGCCCCGAGCCCGGCGATCCCGACGATTGCTGCGCCGGGCTTCCACTTGAAGGCCCGCATGAAGTAGTATGCTCCAGTGATTACGAGCAGGCCGAGAATTATCACCGATGCTTCGAACACCAGTGAAGAGGAGGGCTGTATGACACAAACTCCGTCCGTACAGTTGGCCCCCAGGTCGCTGATTGCGTTGCCGTACACGCTGTATTCCGGGTAGAGCGCCTCGGCGACTACCAGGAAGATGCCAAACTGGACTGCCCCGACGAAGATCGCGGCGCCGGTTTTGGCCGCGTCCGACAGCGCCATAGCGGAGCGAAGGGAAGGTTCGGCTAAAAGGTTGAGCCCAATCGAGGGATGTTCATACGACTTGTTCGCGGTCAGAACCAGTCGCGGGCAGTATCATCAGACCCTCTTCCGGGTCGCCGATCGCACGGTACTCGCCCTTGAGGTACATCAGGCCGACCAGGGCCGAGGTGACGGCATCTAGCTCGTCGTGGGTCCTCGAAGTGCGAGAGGAGAACCCGATGCCATATCGCTTCAGCGCCCGCGACAGCTTCTCAAGGCCCGCCTGCTTGCGCGGCATGCCTAGCAGGTCCTGGATGGCCCCCGGGAAGCTCTCGACCACCTCCAGGCCAGCTCCTTCGAGTTGGGCCCGTAGCGCCATCCCCCGCTTGGTCAGCATCCGCATCGGGCCCAGCGATATGGGGAAGAATTTGATGTGCATCCTGAGGAGTTCCTTGTCGCACTCCCTGAAATGCGGAGGGCCCTTCACGTCGAGGCTTAGGCGCCCCTTCGGGAGGAAGAGCGGCGCGTCGATGCTCACGACCTTCGGTCTTGCCGCGAGGGTGGAGGCCATGATTTCTCCGTCGGAGTGAAGGACCTTCGTCGTGCATCGCATCGCGGAGTCCATCGAGCAGAAGCCGGTGTCGCGCCGTTCGCTCCCGGCCAGGTCGAGTCCCACTACGACGGGGGTCCTCATGTCGGTTCAACTCGAGGAAATGAGAGCTTTTATGAGCGACGGTCGGTGGGCGCCACCGTGGACTTCCTCGCGGACGCGAAGAGGATCGAGCCTGAGATAATCAAGACGAGGAGGACCGTTCACCAGAGGCCGGAGCTGGCATATCAGGAGAAGGAGACGGCGAAGCTCGTCGCCGAGATGCTGGACTCGATGGGAATAGAGGTTAGGCGTGGAGTCGGTGGGACGGGCGTCCTCGGGATTCTGAAGGGGGGGAAGAAGGGAAGAGTCGTTGCACTAAGGGCGGACATGGATGCGCTCCCGCTCGAGGAGCTTGCTGACGTGGAGTTCAGGTCCAAGGAGAAGGGAGTGATGCACGCATGCGGGCACGACACGCACGTGGCGATGCTGCTCGGAGCGGCGAAGATTCTCGCCGGGCATAGGAAGGACCTGTACGGGACTGTCAAGTTCATGTTCCAGCCGGCCGAGGAACACGGAGGGCGCGGAGGGGCGAAGCCGATGATCGAGGACGGGGTGATGAGGGACCCCAAGGTCGATTTCGTCTTCGGGCTGCACATCGACAGCGAGAGGAAGTCTGGGGAGTTCGGGCTCAGGGAGGGGGCGATCGCAGCTGCTCCGGACACGTTCAGGGTGAAGATCGTGGGGAGGGGCGGGCACGGCTCTGCGCCTCATGAGACCATCGACCCGATCTACGTCGCCGCCCACGTCATACTTGCGCTGCAGGGCGTCTCCTCGAGGATGATCGACCCGGTGAGGCCATTCGTCATCTCGATCGGGGCGGTGCACTCCGGGACCAAGGAGAACATCATACCGGACGTGGCCACCCTCGACGGCACCATCAGGACCCTCGACGAGGCTACGAGGAAGAGGGCAAAGACGAAGGTGGAGGAGGTAGCAAAGCGCGTGACGGCAGCGTTCGGTGCGACCGCCGAGGTCGAGTTCGAGAAGGACGCCTACCCGGTCACCGTCAACGACCCCAAGGCGACGGAATTGGCCGTCCGCGTCCTGAAGAAGATCCCGGGGACGAAGGTCAAGAAGATAGAAGCGATCCTGGGAGGAGAGGACTTCTCGAGGTTCCTTCAGAAGGCTCCGGGGACGTTCTATTTCCTGGGAACGGACAACCCGGCAAAGGGATGCGTCTACCCGAACCACAGCTCGAAGTTCAAGGTCGACGAGGACGTCTTGAAGCTCGGGACCGCCTCCCTGGCGACGCTGGCGTACGAGTTCGGGAACCCAAAGGGCCCCGCGTAGGCGCGGGGTTTGTACGCGACCAGGGTCGCCGATAGGGTCTACCTTCTGGACACCCACGCGCTGGGCGTCCCGGGCACAGTAGCAGCTTACCTCGTCAAGGGCCCGAACCCGACGCTGATCGACTGCGGGTACGCTTCTTCGTACCAGGCAGTGCTCGCCGGCCTTGAGGAGGCA
The DNA here is from genome assembly GCA_016432545.1 of archaeon. Taxonomy (NCBI): domain Archaea; species archaeon. The sequence continues at coordinate 1,376,614 of CP066694.1, read as the reverse complement.
GGTGTCGCAGCGGAGGAGATCAGGTACCTCATCCCCACCCATGTACACTTGGACCATGCGGGCGCGGCCGGGAGGCTGTTGAAGTCGATGCCCAAGGCGGAGGTCGTCGCCCACGAGCGGGGGGTCCCCCACCTGGTAGACCCTGCCCGGCTGATGGAGAGCGCGACGAGGGTCTTCGGACCTGCAATCATGGCTCTGTACGGTTCCCCGGACCCGATCCCCGCGGAGAGGGTCACTTCGGTCGGGCAGGAGCGCCGCATAGACCTCGGCGAGGGGCTCTGGGCGAGGGTCGTCTACACCCCGGGGCACGCTCCGCACCAGGTCTCGGTGCTGTTAGAGGGGACAGGGTTGGTGGCGACCGCGGACGCGGTGGGCATCATCTATCCCGGGTTCCGCTCGCTGATCCCCACAACCCCGCCGGCGAGCTTCGACCCTCCGAGGCTCTCTTCCTCGCTCGAGTCCCTCTCGAGAATGAACCCAGTCAAGCTCCTCGTGCCCCACTTCGGGGTGAGGGACGACCCCGCGTGGGTCATCGGAGAGACTCGGAGGCTCGTGGAGGAGTGGGTAGGCAAGGTGAGGAAGCTGAATTCGCAAGGCGCTGAGCTGGAAGAGGTGGCGAAGGAACTCGAGGAGGAGGTCGCAGCGAAAGAGGGGACCGCCTTGCCTGTGTACGCGCAGGTCTCTATCAGGGCGTCCGCGATGGGGATACTACACTATCTCGAAAAGAATCCTTGAATATCACGAGAGACACTCGATAGACATGACCCTCGTCTATGGATGCATAGCTCCCCACGGGGGAGAAGTCATACCGGCTCTGGCGGGAGACAAGGCGAGGCTCTTCGCGGAGACCCGCAGGGGAATGCGGGAGCTTGCGGAGAGGATGAAGAGGGCCAGGCCGAGCACCATCGTGCTGGCCAGCCCGCACAACCTGAGACTGCTCAAACACATCGGGGTGGTCGTCTCAGAGAACACTTCGGGTGAGGTCAGGGAAGGCGAGGCGCGCGTCGCGCTGAAAGCGAAGTGCGACGTTGAGCTTGGATTGAAAGTGATTGAAGAGGGTGAAAGGGCTGGTCTCCCGGTCGTCGGTGCCAACTATGGAGGGCTTGAAGGTCCTCTCTCCAACCTTGCGATGGACTGGGGCACCTTGATCCCCCTGTGGTTTTTCATGAGGGGTGCGAGGCCAAAGCCGAGAGTGCTCGTGGTCACGCCGTCGAGGGGCATCTCTCTGAGGCTCAACTTCCAGTTCGGAGCCGCCCTCGCCAGGGTGGTCCAGAAGTCGAGGGGGAGGGTCGCCTTCGTCGCGAGCGCAGACCAGGCCCATGCGCACAGCAAGGATGGCCCTTACGGGTTCAGCGAGAGGGCGGCCGAGTACGACGCTCTGGTCGTAGACTTGGTAAAAAGGAACAGACTGGGAGATCTGTTGAAGATACCTGCAAGCCTCGTAGAGGAGGCCAAGCCGGACAGTCTATGGCAGATGGCGATGCTCGCAGGCGCTCAGTCGGTGGTCCCGATGGTTGGAGAGCTCATCTCGTATCAAGTTCCCTCCTACTTCGGGCTCCTCTGCGCAACCTACTCTCCGACTTGAGGGCGCTAGACCCATCACTCGAGGTGTCTGTAGACGTCGAGAAGCGACCTGATTCTCGGACACTCGAGCCCCGACTGCGTATCGTCTCGGTCTATCAAAACCCCCAGCATGCCTGCGCTCCGCGCTCCGACCACGTCTGCTTCGTAGACGTCACCGACATGCACGGCCTCCTCGGGAGAGAAGCCGGCCCGGCGCAACGCTATCCGGAAGATTTCCGGGCTCGGCTTCGAGCATCCGACTAACCCAGAGATGACCACGGTCGAGGCGTACCTGTCCAAGCCAAGAGACTCTACCACTTTGGAGGTGTCCGGCGGAGCGTTGGAGACCAGGCCGACTGAATATCCGTCGTTGACCAGCTCCTCCATGACTGGCTCTGCATCTGGGTAGAGTTCGAGCGGGATGTCCTTCTCGAGTTGGGGCCACATGGAGCGTGCGAGCTTGGAGACTTCTATCGCCTTCTCCTTCCGCTCTTCGGGGAATAGTGCGGCGAAGACCATCGCGTCCTTCTCCCGGTAGGCTTCCTCGGTCTGATCAGGGGTGAGTTCGCGGTTCCCGTACCTTGAGAGCCACCAGGGCTCGTTTCCCACGTAGGCTCTGTGGACGGACTCAAGGGGGACGGTAAATCCTGAGGCGGAGAGGACCCGGGAGAAGATCTTGTCCCTCCTCATGACGAGGAGCGTCCCGCCAAGGTCGAAGAAGACTACTCTTGTTCTCACTGAAGGAGCGCTTCTCGGAGCGTCCTAAATCGTTTCACTGCTACAACAGGAAGAGTCCGAGGTTGATGATTAGGAAGACTGTGAAGGTGATTGCGACGTACTTCCGGTCCCGCTCGAGGGAGTAGTAGACGAGCGCGGCGAGCATCCGTGCGTAAGGGGTCAGGACCAGCACTGCGAGGCCCAGCTCGATGAGTGAAATCGAGGTCAGACCTCCTCCTAGGGAGGAGAGGGCCGACTGGAGGAAGGCGAAGAAGTTGCCGCTGTTCGCCAGCCAGTAGGGAGTGAGTGAGATGGAAGCGTCGCCGGTCTGGGCGTAGCGCAGGAGAAGGCCCGCGGACTCGAGGACAAGGCTCGCTATGACCCCCACTCGAAGGATCCAGCCGATACCAACCTGTAGGGAAGAGGAGTGGATCATGCAGGGGAGAGCCCCTTGTAGACCATCTCCACCATCAACACCGCGAGCACGACGAGGAACAGGACCCGCAATGCCTTGTCCTCGAGCCGGGGAAGGAACCTCGCTCCGACGAAGGCCCCGATGGTCGTCCCTATGGCGAGGGGGGCGGCCAAGTCTAGGTAGATGAGGCCCGATGAGAAGTACACCGAGGCCCCTGCCAGAGCGGTCATCCCGATCATGAAGTTGCTCGTGGCCGTGGCGACCTTGGAAGGCATGCCCATTATCAGCTCCTGGACGGCTGTCTTGAAGGCGCCTCCGCCGATCCCGAGCATCCCTGCTGCGAGGCCTGCTACGAACATTGCCGGCCCCGCCAGGAGCGGCCGTGACAGCTTGTACTGGACCTCCTGGCCTGAAGCGCGGTCGGGGTAGGATCCCTCAAGGCTGAGGGACTGGGACAGCGCGTCCTGGGTCGTAGGGCCGGCGGGAGGGCTCCTGACGCGGCCGGTCAGTCCATAGAACGAGGTCGCGAGGAAGCCCGCGAAGAGGAAGTAGAGGAAGGAGGCAGGCGCGACGAGGGTGGTTATGACCGCGCCTACTATCGCCCCCACAGAGGTGAAGAGCTCGAGGAAGAAGGCGGCCCTGACGTTCGAGAGGCCGTCGCGAACGTAGGAGGAAGCAGAGCCGCTGGAGGTGGCGATGATCGCCACCATGCTCGCAGCTATTGCGTACTTTATCGGGACCCCGAAGTAGACAAGCACCGGCGTGAGGATCATGGCGCCGCCCAGGCCGAGTATGGACCCGATCAGCCCGGCCGCCACTGCGAAGAGCAGGGCTTCGGCGAGACCGATCAAGTCGGCACACACCACGAACTTACGGCCCTTGCGCCAGGTCTGCTCAAGCGGACTCGAGCGCGGCGAGAATCCTCTGGTTTGAGGGCGCTATCCCTTCGACCCCGGTGTTGAGGATCATGCAGGGAATCTTCCAGGTCTCGAACATCTGTCTGAAGAACGTGGCCTGGCGTGAATTGTCGAGCTCCAGCAGGTATGGGTTGTACCATGGTTCGTTCGAGATAGTGCCCCACTTTTCGCGCGGACCGGCACCAGGTAGGACCATGTACTCCCCTTTCTGGAGTATGTCTATCGCCTGGGAGGGCTCAAGCCGCATCTCGGCCGGGCTGTGGTCGTCTCGCCGCAGTAGCACTACCAGGTTTACCGGAACCTCGTCGACGACCTTCTCAGGGCCCAGGATTTCGTCTCTTTGGACCAGGACCCTCGAGTTCCCGAAGGAGTAGTAGCACCACTGCATGCCCTCGTTGAAGACGCACTTGCCTTTGGTCGCCGAGCACATGTCCTCACCGGTGGGGAACTCGCAGTCCTCTTTTCTGACCGTCACGTTCTCGTTCATCGACCTGTCGAAGACGCCGCGCAACCAGGCCTGCTCTTTCTGGGACTCGGAGCGCATGTAGAGCGCCCGCTCAGGCTGTCTGGCGACGAGAGGGGAGGTCGGCCGCTCAGGAAGGACGTCGGGGAAAGTGATGTACGCCCAGTCGTCGCCGCATATCTTTCCGCTCTGGTTCAGGAAGATCTTGAAGGAGTGGGTCGTCTTGCCCGTACCGGTCGGGGCGATAATCACGACGCCCTTCCCCTTGTACAGGGCGGTCGCCCCGTGGATTGAGAGGGTGTTGAAGTTCCGCTCCAGTATGGCGGCGGCCATCCCGAGAGCCCAGGACTTGCACTGGCCATAGTATTCGGTGTTCGCGAAGATGGCTGTGTGAAGCTCGGGGCAGTAGAAGGCCGACGGTTCCACGCCTTCGACCCCTGTCACAGAGTAGATCTGGGCGTGAGGAAGGACCGAGGGGTCGGCTGCCCACCAGTTTTCAGCCCAGAAGGATGCCTGGTGCTCGCTGTTCGTGATGAGCTCTACTACGATCCCGTTGAGGTTTGCCTTGAGGGACCTGGAGCCGGACTTCCGAAGGGTCGTCTTGACCCTGGCTAGCAGAGGCAGGAACTCGGAGGCGGGAGTGGCCTTGTTGCCCTTCACCCTCGCCCTGGACTGCGTGACGTAGTTGTTCAGCTGCGTCGTCGCCATCTAAAGGACTGAAGCGGGGCCGCGCGAGACCGCTTAAAACGATTCTTCGGAGAATGCGTTTGTTATCCGGGTGCCGAACTGCTGGGGAGGACAACAATCCATCGGAAGCCTTGCTTGGCTTTACCGCGCCTCAGTCTCGCACCTGAGCAGCGACATCGCGAAGTCGCCCTACGAAAGTGGGTCGCTTGACTGCTCCGATGACCTGCCGTGGCCTGTTTATCTTGGCCCCCACGGGGGCGAACAAAGGAGGCGATGGCTAGATTGGAGGAGAAAGAATTGGAGCTTGACCAGGACCGCGTCGATCCTTCGATCTTCTCGGGGGAGACCAGGGGACTGCACCCAGTTAGGAGAAAGGTAACTGGGCCCCCGCTTCCCATTCTTTCGATCTTGAATTCGATTGACTTCTCAGGCCACTTTGTGATCATCGGCGATGTTGGCACAGGAAAGAGCACGGTAGTCCCGATTCACGAGTACAGACTGTGCAGAGGGGAGAGGCAGGTCGTCATCCGCGAACCCTCCCGAGCGGCCTGCAATGCCTTGTACTATTCGCTCCAGGCGCTCTATCCGGAGCTGACAGGCGAATTGTCAGTCGTCACCAAGGACACGAAGATCAACGTCGGAGGCAAGATCAGAATTACCACCGATGGCGTCCTGCTGAGGATGCTGGCCGAGAACTCGGTTTCCGAGACTTCTATCTACTTTGACGAGAGCCACCAGATGTCTTCCCAACTAGAGTTGTGCTTCTCTCTTGCGAGGAAGGAGCAGGCGGGGTCCAGGAATCTCTTCCGGGTCATGAGCGCCACGATCGACCCGAAGGAGTTTCTGTCGTTCCTGGGAATCTCCAACCTTTACACAATGACTGGGCGCAGGTTCCCCGTTTCGCTCGAAATCGAGCAGGCAGGAGGCCTCGACGAGATGTTCATGACCCTGTCCAAGTATCTCTTCACGCAGCCCCGAGACGAGTCGTGGCTAGTCTTCTTGCCGACGAGGCGGCTGGTGGAAAAGTACGCGGGCAGCTACGGGGGAGTCTACATCCACGGGGGCCTCGACGGGTCGGAGATCAACAAGATTCAGCGGCAGGCAGAGACGGACAAGAATCTTAGGATCTTCGCCACGAATGTGATCGCTTCTTCTGTGAACATCTACGTCGACAACGTGCTGATCTTCAACGACGTGATCGACAGCAAGGATGTACTGGGCCGGAAGACGCTCCGCTATAGGAAGATAGACAACAACTCACTCCTGCAGATGATGGGGAGGATCGGCCGGTTCAAGCCGGGCCGGGCTGTCATCCTGACCGACGCGCAGATTCCAACGAAGATCGACCCGGAGCCTGTGCGCAAGTCGCTCGAGACTGAGACCCCGTTTGACTTGGTGCTCCTGATGTCGAAGTACGGCCTCAAGCTCTCGGAGCTTGACTTCATGTCAAGGGTGGACCACAGGGAGGTCGCCTTCGCGGAGGACTGGTTGATCGGGATCGGAGCGATAGACCGCCGCAGTCATCAGGCTACCTGGAAGGGGCTCTTGATGAGCGAGATTCCCTACGAGCCGGACCTTTCCCACATGATATCGAGCGCTCTGATAAGGAACGATCACGACGTTGCGAGATTCTTCCTCGCCTGCGGGGCTTTCGGCGATTCTCTCAATCACGCCTACAAGTCGGACGCCGAAGCGGTCGCGCGACAATTCCTGTACTCCCTTGACAGGACGAGCGAGCTGAACATCAAGGCCCGACTCCTCAGGGCCTACGCTGAAGACACCAAGTCCCTCTCAACGGTGATGGCGGCGAACGGTCTATTCCCTGGGTTCGTAGAAGAGGCGTGGAAGAACTACGAGGCCGCCAGGGACGCGCTCAACGACCTCCTCCGGTCTTCGAAACAAGAAACCGTTCCTAGGGATGTCGTCGTTGACGCGCCCTTCTCGAGGCTCAGGCCCTATCTCGAGGACAGCCTCTCATTCGAAAGGTTCGATGCTCGGGAGCTGGGGGAGCGCGACCTTGGCGACATGGTCGTCGGCGCGGATTTCTTCGCAAGAACCTTCACCATAAACCAGAGGCGGATCTTCTTTGACATTGTTTCGACGAACGTGCAGAGGAGGCACCAACAGAGGGGCGGGAGGGAAGTCTACCCCCAGGGACGGCGTTTCCGAGCAGGTCACGGAGGGACCTCGCCTCCCCAGAGGAGAGGGCGGGGCCGAAGATCCACTCGATGAATGCAACGCCTCGTTGAACGCTGTCCGGGCTTTGGAATTTGTGCCCCGGGGAGAGCCTCAGAGTCGCCCCGTGTCCAGAGCGCGCTACGATCCTGACGACGATTGTAATTCTAGCCAATCGGCGACCTTCGTGTGGAGCTCATGATAGAGTTCGTGCGCTGCATGGCTTTCCGACTTGGACTTCTCCAGGTCGCCGCGAGCCAAGGCCTCCGCGAAACTTGCCAGGTGTTTCTTGAGTTCTGAAGCGAGATGTTTAGCGGCCTCGGGGAAGAATTCGGGGGAAGCGAGGACTACAGACATCTTCACGACTGGGACGAGCCGCGGGTCCAGCTTGCCTTCTCCAAGTTCGTCGTCCATCCGATGGAAGTCGACATACGCAAGTGCGTGCATCGCGAGCCCCGCGCCGATCCTCGACAGCGAAACCGAGAGCGAGAAGAGATCGCTTCCGTGATCGCCGGCCGACCTCATCTTTGTAATAGTACTGAGTGCTGCCTTCATGTCCTCGACAGTCCTGTCTTCCTCTGGAACGGATCCACTCAACGAGCGACCCTCCAAGGAGGATGAGAAAAGGCGTGCCCCTCGACCCTCGGTGCTCCCGGACTTTGAGCATGGACATAGGGGCTCGAGTCAACAGAAAAGCCTCGCAGCCTGTACCCGATGGGAACCTAGTCCAAGAGGCGGCCCGGCTCGACCTGCTCGTCTTCTGACTGTCGCTTGTCTCCGACCTTGTGTTTCCGATCCAGCTCATCAAGTTCCGCCATGAATTGGTTCACGGTGAACTGATGATTGACTCTCTCCTCCTCGAGGGCCAATCTCAGAGCGGGCAGGCCACTCTCAAGAGTCTTCGCCAGTTTGACAGAGCCGTGTGCCCGAAGTGTGATGATGTTCCGTTCCAGCCGGTTGACTTCTCTCTGCCACCCGTCCCAGTCGTTGAGATATGGAAGGAGGCCTCTCAGGCGCCTCAGCATCTCTTCCGGCTTCAGTTCACCTTCTTCACCGGCTAGCGCCTCGGCGGGCTTTCGCGACTGACCTCTGCGGGAGCTCACTCGATGTCTTGCCAACCTGCTAATAATTCATGCTTTCAGGAGCCCCTCTTAAGAGATGACGGGGTCAGTGTGTCATGGCAGGATGAAATTGAACTTCCTGCATCCTTGACTACGAAACATCAGAAAGAGCTTGCCCCGGTCGGGAACGGAGCAACCATCTGGGTGCCGTTTGGGACTGCGTCTAGTATGAGGACTGGGAACTTGCGTCCCTCAGAGTTTGCCGATGGCTTCGAAGACCCGTCTATCTCTCTCGATGATCTCCGAAAGGAGCCTTCGGAACTCGTCTTCAGGGACGTACGAATTGTTTGATCCCATGACCTCTCAACCACTCGACGACTTCTTGGGTTTGATAAAACCCTTCCCTGATGCCCGTCAGGACTCTAGCTTCGACTTCGATGTCTAGCGTCTTCCCGTTCGCCGCAAGAAAGACCTCCGCGTGATCGTAACGTTCGTTGAGAATCGCAGACCCTGCCCCTCCGTCCCTTGGGCTCGAGGTGGTCACGCCGGAGGGACATTGGACCACGCGCAGGACCTCGAGCTCAGCGTGGTAGTCCCTAGCGAAGCCGATTGCGGTCCTTACGGCCCGTTCCCCGTTCTCAGAGCCGTCGACAGGAACCAGTATCTTCCTCATCGTGACCGACATGTCCGGTTCGGGGACAGAGGGCGACTACGGAGAGGGCGTCTCCAAAGACGGCTCCCTGGGCACGACGACTGTCTTCGGGCTCCTGATGAGCAAAGCGAAGATTATTCCCATGCCGGAGAGCACCGCGCCCCCTAGGAAGGCATACCGGAAGCCCTCGACGGTCGCGGCTCCGGGTGTCACGGACCCCCCCAGACCGGCCACCACGACGCCGACTATGGTCACGGCTATCGCAAGGCCGATGGGACCTCCGACCTGCATAGAGGTGTTGATGAGCCCTGACGCGAGACCTTCCTCGCCCTTCCTCGCGCCGCTCAGCCCCGCTATGTAGAAGGCCGTGTAGGTCAGGGCGGCTCCCAGTGAGACGACGAGCATCTCAGGTAGCAGCCCGGTGAGATAAGGGGTCCCGACCGTGAGCTGGTCGAGCAGGAGGAAGCCGGCCGCCATTATCGTCATGCCGACGAAAAGGACGGGCTTTGCGCCGAAGCGGCTGACGAGCTTCGCAGAGAGGTAGCCTCCCACGAAGAGGAAGACCAGGGCGGTAGGCAGGAAGGCGAGCCCGGCCGAGAGGGCAGAGTATCCCTGAATCTGTTGGAGGTAGATTGTCAGGAGGATGAGCATCGCAGTCATCGCTGCGAAGGTAAGCATCGCGAGCGCGTTCGCGCTGAAGATGGCCCCGCGCCGGAGGAAGGACAGTGGCATGAGCGGGGCGCTCGATTTGTGCTCGATTACGAGGAAACTTGCAAGTACGACGGCGGAGAGGGCGAGAGGCGCGAGTGCCAGCAGGGAAAACAAGCCCTGGTTCGCCGCATTGGTAAGAGCGTAGATGAGTATCAAGAGTCCCGCGGTCACAGAGAGCGCGCCGGGGAGGTCGAGCCGTCTTTGGGAGAGATCTCCTCGGCTCTCAACGAGGAATCGGGTAGCCATGACGGCGGTCACAATTCCAATGGGGACGTTCACGAAGAAGATGGATCTCCAGCCCAGGGTCGCGGTGAGTAGGCCTCCCAGGATTACACCGGCGGCGTAAGCAGCGGAGGAGACGGCCGCGAAGATGCTGAGGGCGCGGTTCCTTTCGCGCCCTTCTGGGAAGGTGACGACGAGCAAGGATAGGCCCGTCGCCGAAGCTATCGCGGCCCCTATCCCCTGGACGGCCCTAGCGCCGATGAGGACGGCTTCCGAGGGGGCCAGACCCCCCACCAGTGATGAAAGCGCAAAGACGACCAACCCGATGCTGAAGAGCTTGCGGCGCCCGTAGAGGTCGGAGGCGCGACCGCTGAGGAGAAGGAAGCCCGCGAAGGTGAGGCCGTAGGCGCTCACTATCCACTGGGTGTCGGCCAGGGATATCCCGAGTTCGGTGCGCATCGTCTGCAGGGCTATCTGGACTATCGAAAAATCGAGGACGACAACGAACTGCGCTACGACGAGCAGCGTGAGGATGAGGGACAGCCGTGGTGATGAGGCAGGTTTCGTCTGGGCTGGTGCGCCCTGCTCGACTGAAACAGATGCCATTCTGCGTGCGTGCGAGTTGCTTTCCATTGACATAAGGTTAGACGGCTAACTACTTAAATGTTTAGCCGGCTAAGCATCTCTTGGTGGCAGACTGTGTGGCGTCAAAGACGCGTCACTGTGCAATATTATCGCGCATCCTGTTGAGGAAATCGTGCAGCGCGTCGCGTTCCTTCTTGTTGAAACCTCTCAGGAGCTGACCCTCGACTGAGGACCAGAGGTCTCTTACCTCGTTCTTCAATGCACGGCCCCTATCCGTTAGGTAGACACGGCGAACCCTCTTGTCATCAGGGTCGGGTTTCACCTGAACCAAACCCGCGCCCGACATTCGTTCTAGCACCTTTGTGATTGTCGGAGGTTCTAGTCCACACGTCGCAGCAAGTTCGCTCTGATTCAGGCCTTCTTTTTTCCAGAGCTGGGAAAGCATCAGCTCCTGACCTGGATAGAGATGCAAATCTCTTAGCGAACTTGCGATCCGATCCCTATGGGCCCTTACCAATTTCACAAATTTGAAACTCAGCGTATCTTCGATGGGCTTACTCGGCAAGTTGAGCCTTCCAATAGGTTAGACGTCTATAAAAGTTAGTATCTGGGAAAAATTGCCTTCTTCCTCTCTGACTCCGATGCTCCGGAAAAGGTTAGCGTACGGTCTCCGGTTCTGGACCTGTTATAGGTTCGAATCCTACAAGTCTTTCAGTTTCGAGTCTGTCTCATGTAGTTGTGTGCCCCGGCCGGGATTCGAACCCGGGTCGCCGACTCGAAAGGCCAGCATACTCTCGGCCTCGTAAGAGTTGACCGGATTGTACACACTCTGGCTCTATACTACCGGGGCTGTCGCGCCCTCCACCCGCTGGGCCTTAATGCCTTTCTCCAACGGCACCTTTCAGGAACCCTCCAGCTCGTAGGGGCACCAATCGCCCAGCATCCTCATGACCTCTGCTCGGTTGCCGAGGCTAGTTCGGTCAGACATCCCAACGAAGACCCCCCGCTCAAGTAGGTAGGAATTGCGTGGCTTCTGTTCCCCCGCAGAGCGGAGGGTCGACCGAAGCTCTGGTTCGTTGAGCATCGTTTCATAGTACCTCCTCCTTCCCACACTCACGGGCCTGCCTGTTTCGCCCGCGAAGTCAGTCAAGTAGGTCCCCGGCGGCGACGACCTCAGCATCAGCGCGAGAGCGCGCTCGTCGGGTGTGAGGGCGCACTCCCCAGCTCTTCGAAGGTCGCCCCAAGTCGGGGAACACTCGAGCCTTGTACGGATTCTTGCGATCCTCCTGCCTTCTGCCATCCCGAAGCTCAGGTAGAGGTCCTTCAGGCCCTGCGTGCTGATCCTCTCCTTTGGGCAGCCGAGGAGTCCCGGGATCGCCGGGGCGACCGCGTCGGAGGGGTCCTCCCTGGACCAACAGTACCCGGCAGGCTCGACGTGGATGGTCTGGGCCCTGTTCGAAGCTGTGAGCCTCGCACTTCCGGTCACGCGGAAGCCGGAATCGCGGAGGTGTTCTGCGAGCTGGGTTCGTTGGACGGCGTTGAGCTTTGGAAGGAGGATGTAGTGGCGTTCTCTCAGTCGAATCAGGTGTAGTCGGAATGCTTGCAAGTTGGACCCCTCAAACGATGAAACATTATATAGAATATTCAGCGGCAATTTTTCCAGAGGACCGTTGGATTCTCACGAGGCGACGTCCCTGGGGTCGATTGAGGCCCGGATGAAGGCCTATGGGGAGAGGGTCGACGCCGCCCTCGCCAGGGAACTCAAGCTCTATGCGAACTCGAGGTTCCACGACCCTCTCGTGTATGCGATCGAGGGAGGAAAGAGAGTGCGGCCTGTCATGCTGATGCTCTCGGCTGAGGCTCTCGGGCGCAAGGACGATAGCGTCCTCGGGGCTTCGGTCGCGGTCGAGCTCCTGCACACCGAGTCCATCATCCATGACGACGTCATCGACGAGGAAGTGGCGAGGAGGTCCAAGATTCCGTTCCACGTGAAGTACGGGTACAGCGCTTCTCTCTTGAGCGCGGACTTCGTATTCGCGATGATACTTGCGATTGCGGCGAGGTACGACGACAGGCGCATCGCGGAGGAGGTGAGCAACGCGGCCCTGCACATGGCAGAGGGCGAGTACTCGGAGCTTACGATCGACCCCGAAATCTACAGGCTGACGTGGGACGAGTACCTCAGGATAATCACTGACAAGACCGCGGCGCTCTTCGAGACCTCGACCAAACTCGGGGCCCTGATTGCGGGTGGGTCGGAGAAGGAAGTGGGCGCCCTGGCCGACTACGGCAGGAGCGTGGGCAGGGCTTACCAGCTGAGAGACGACCTGCTGGATTGGAGGTCTAAGGACAAGATCGCAGCGGGCTTGCTCAAGACCCACAGCGAAAGCGAAGTCGTAGGAAAGATGACTGCCCTAGCGCAGACGTACGCGGAGGAGGCGAAGCGGCAGCTGCTTGTCCTCCGAAGGAGCCCAGCGACCCTTTTCCTCGAGGAACTGGCAGAGTTTACAGTCCAGCGGAAATACTGACCTCTGAACAATACGCTGCGAGGAGACTCTAGGACTGGCCTAGGATGATGAAAGCTATCGCGAATCCGTAGATCGCAATCGCCTCGGCGAGCACCACGAAGATGAGGGCCGTCGTCCTGACCTCAGCCTTCTCAGTGACTGCGGCGATGGCCGCAGAGCCTGAGGTACCGACTCCCACGCCGGCGCCGAGGGCTGCCAGGCCGAAAGCGATCCCTGCTGCAAGGAACTTCTCACCGCTCGAAGTCGTGCCAGGGGTCTGTGCTGCCGCCGGGTTCGGTAGCGCTGCCGCAAGGAACATGACGAATGCTGCCAGGAGGAGAATCATGGAGAGGCGGCGCATCTGTCGACGAAGAAATGCCCCGAAATACCGCTTATAAAGATTGACGAGAAAAATCGTCGGAGGCCGAGTTTTCTAGTTTCTCAACTTCGAGAGTATCTTCTTCGGGTCGATTCCTGCTTCGACTCCTATCGCGATGGCGGCGATGTTGCTCACCTCGAATTCCAACAGCTTGATCAGAGCCAGGATCGTCCCGGGGCTGAGGCCCTGCCAGACGAAGGCCAGGGTGGCGGTGGTCTTGAGTTCGCGGGCAAAGGAGTCCTCCACCATGTCTATGAGCTCCTCGTCGCCCTTCGCTGCCTGGAGCTGGAAGCGGTATGAGGACTCGATCAGCTTGACCGCCTCGGCAGGGGACTCGGCCGCGATCATCGCAGAGAGTGTGTCCCTCGAGATGCGCCCGGTCGGACTGACTATGAGCTCCTGGATGTCAGAGTCCTTCAGGCCCCATAGCTTGGAGCGCAGGATGCCCACTGCGTTGTAGGCGTCGACGTCGATTGAGACGATGTCGGCAACTCCCTTCGCATCCGCAGCCTTGGCGGAGTAGAGCCTTGGGTTTAGGGAGTACTCCCTCGATATGGCGGAGAGGACGGCGTGGTCGAGGAAGACGTCAAAGAACCTGATCTCCCCCTTCGATGAGTAGCTCGAGAGTGCTCTCTCGGCATCGGAGGCGAACTCTGTGCCCGAGAGCATGGAGACTGCCTCGTTGACGTCCTTCGCCGCCAGTACTTTCGCCATCAGGTCTCGTCGTCCCACCAGCTCCTCGGCCTTCATGTCCAGGTACTCGACAGATTCGTCGTAGGACTTTCCCAGAGCCCTCGACTTCAGCGCGAGCTTGAGGTCCCAGGCGATGTTCTTGAGATAGTATTGCTGCAGGATACGGTACCTCCCTGCTCCAAGAGTGATGGAGTGGTGGACAGTTGCGAGCCGCTCCCTGAGCGCGAGCTCGATCCGTCGTGCAGAGTATGGCTGCCCGAGGTTTGAAAGAGACTCGGCATACGGGGTACTCCTGAGGCGGTTGACCAGCTCCTCGAGGGAGGTGGTTTCGCTGAGCTTCTGGACTGACCCGGCGTCTAACAGAGTTCCCCTGATCGCGAAGGCCTTGGTTCCGACGTAGGTCTTACTCGACAAGGCTGGACTGTTCTGGGCCAGCCGAGCCGGACCTCTTATAACGATTTTACAGGATTCGGACTTCTTGAGTTTCCAAAGACCCGCATCATGCTTAATAACGGAACGCGGTCGCGCCTGAAAAAGTACGGCCATGGGAGTCGCGCGTCTTTCCAAGGTCACGATAATCTCCCCGAGGAGCGAATATAGCGACGTCGTGAAGGCGCTGGCCAAGTTCGAGGACTTCCATCCCATCGAGGCGGCGGCCTCGAACTTCGACCCGGCGATTCAGGAACTGACTGTCAAGGCTGTGAGGCTCTTCGCGCAGTCCGACCAGGCCGTGAAGGACCTCGACCTCAAGCTGATGCCCGGGCAGATCGACATCGTCTTCAGGGGGGAGAAGGTCGAGAGGAAAGAGGTAGAGGCAGCCACATGGAGGGGGCTGATGGACTCGGCAGAACAGTCTATGGACGGGGTCTTTGAGGAGGTCAAGAGGCAAAAGACCCAGCTTCAGAAGGCGGTCAAGGATGAGGCAGACGCCCACACCCTGATCGACGCCCTCCAGGCACTGTCGAAGTTCTCAGCGAACATCGGGGGGATGAGCGGGCTCCACAGGCTCAAGGCGGTCCTTACGGTCGTGGAGGCTGCGAGGCTCGAGGAACTCCGAAGCTCTCTGCCAGAGGCGATCTTGAGGACGCAACAGATTTCGAAGGAGTCGGTCCTGATCCTTGCGGCCGTGCGGAAAGAGGACGAGGGAAAGCTCGACAAGACCCTGAAGGTCCTTGAGTTGAAGCCGCTGCTGATCCCGGGAGAATTCTCCCAGAACCCGTCGGAGGCCTTCAAGGAGGTCACGGCGAGGCTCGAGACCGCAAGGGTCGAGAAGTCCAAGGCGGAGGAGGGGATGTCGGAGATCAGGAAGAAGGACGGGTCGGAACTCCTTGCGGTCCGCGAGCTGTCGGAGGCGGCCAGGGAGATGCTCGACGAGGCGAGGGTCTCGGGAGGAATGAAGCGCCTCGCCACGATCTCCGGGTACATACCCGCCAGGAGGGAGGAGGCGGCCAGGGAGGCGTTCGGCAGGTGGATCTGCCACTCCGAGCCGGTGAAAGGGCATCAGGAGGGAGAGAAGGTGCCCACGCTGGTCGTTAACAGGCCGGGCCTCAGCCTCTTCCAGCCCATAACCAATGAGCAGGGGATTCCGGGAGGAGTCGAGGTAGACCCGACTCCGATAGTCTCGTTGGTCTTCCCGATCTTCTTCGGGATGATGTTCGGGGACGTCGGGCACGGCCTGCTCCTCACGATCTTCATGCTCTTCGTCAGGCAGAGGAGCAACGGCAACATGAGGCAGTGGGCGAACATTTTCCTGGTCTCCGGGATTTCTGCGACAGTCTTCGGGGTGGTCTTCGGAGAGTTCTTCGAATTCTCCCTGTACAACTTCGTCCCGATTCCGGCGTCGGTGGAGATAATCCGCAGGACTGCCGGCGCGGTCGACACGTTCAACTTCCTTCCAACGCCCTTTGCCGGAGTCAACCTGGTGCTGGTGGCCAGCTTCCTGATTGGGATCGTCCATCTGACGACGGCGCTGTCGCTCAGCATCTATCAGGGGCTGAAGGAGGGAGACAGGATGGAGCTGCTGCTTGAGAAGGTCCCTGTGCTCACGATGTATCTGTCAGGGGTGGGCTACGGCCTCGCCTTCATAGGGGTGGGATTCAGCTTCGACGTCTTCAAGAGCACGGTTCCGAACCAGCTTCTCGGGATCCCGAACAACGTCCTTGGAGGCGTCTCTCTGGCGATCCTTTTGCCGTCCATGCTCGTCCTCTTCGCGGGGAAGAGCGTCGCGGTGGCTACGGGGAAGCTGAAGGGATCGGTCCTAGGCGCGCTCTCAGAAGGCGGCCTGGAAGTCTTCGAGAGGATTTCTCAGTTCATGTCCAACACGATTTCTTACGTGAGACTGGCGGTGATGCTCCTCGTGCATGCGGCTCTGCTGCTGATCATCAACCTGATGCAGCCCTGGAACAACCCGGCGTACATAGTTCCGTGGGTCATCCTCAACCTGCTGATCCTAGCCTTCGAGGCGTTCATAGTGTACGTCCAGGACCTCAGGCTCCATCTCTATGAGTTCTTCACGAAGTTCTACGGAGGGACAGGGGTCCCCTTCAGGAAGATACTCCCAACCAAGCTCCGGATCAAGATAAAGTGGACCTAGCCGAAGAGGCTCGAGGCCGCGCCTGAAGCGAAGCTGATCGCCTGCTGCGGGAAGAGCCCGATTCCGACTATCAGGCCCACGAGGACCGCGAATACGACTACGAACCAAATCGGCTCCCTGACCCTCTCCGGGTTCTCAGGCTCGTCAACGAACATCCGCTTGATTATCCATGCATAGTACCCGAGGCTGAAGGCGCTGTTGAGAATGGCAGCGAGGGCCAGCCAGGCGAAGGGCCCGTTGGCCACCGAGAGGAAGAGAAGGAGCTTGCTCCAGAATCCACTCAACGGCGGGACGCCTGCCAGAGAGAGCAAGGCTATGGTCATCGTGAAAGCAGTAATGGGCATCCTCCGGGCCAATCCGTCGTAGGCTCCGAGGTCGGCACGCTTGAGCTGCAAGAGCACCGCGGCGGCCGCCAGGAAGGCCGCGCCCTTCATTGTCGCGTGGTTGATCACGTGCAGGATAGAGCCGGTGAGGCCGATCGACGCCGCGTTAGATGTGGGGTCCGCGGAGAAGGCGACGAACCCTATCAGTATGTATCCGGCCTGGGCGATGCTTGAGTATGCGAGGAGCCTCGTCATGCTCTTCTGGGTCAGCGCGGCGACGTTTCCGACGGTCATTGTCAGAAGCGCAAGCACGGCGAAGACGTTGGCCATGGTAAAGAGGGGGTTCTGGGTCACCGCGTAGAGCGTCGTGATCCCAAGGAGGACGCGGATCGCCGCGACGAAGCCTGCCTTCTTGGTCGCTGCGGCCAGCAGGGTGCTGACTGTGGTCGGGGCTCCCTCGTATGCGTCTGGTATCCACATGTGGAAGGGCACGATGGACATCTTGAACCCGAAGCCCGCGACGAAGAGGAGGGTCGAGATGCCCGCCAGCGCCGTGGGGTGCGCGTAGAACCCGGCGACGACCGCGGAGATCTGGGTGCTGCCAGTGAGCCCGTAGGCGAGGCTGATGGCGTACAGGATGATCGCGGAGGACATGGCGCCGATAATGGCGTACTTGACGGCGGCTTCGTTGGACCTCAGCTTCTTGTCATAGCCGGCTAGGGCATAGGTGGGGAGGCTCATCAGCTCCCACGCAACGAAGAGCATCAACAGGTCCCTGGAGTAGGCCAGGAGCGCCATGCCCAGGGCGGTGAAGGAGAGGAGGCTGTAGTAGACCGGCGCCGAGGAGCCCTTGGTCGTCTCGAAGGAGGCGACGGTGACCGCGAGTGTCACTCCCACTGTGACGAGCGCGAAGACGCCTCCGAGCTGGTCGGGGGAGATCAGGTCGCCGAAGGGCGAGGAGCCGGAGGGATAGAGGGTCGCGAGTGCGATCAGGAGCATGGAGGCGGCGAGGACCCCGGCCAGTATGTACCCGGCGAGCATGGGGGAGCGTCCCTTGAGGAGCTGGAGAAGCGGCAGGAGGAGCGAAGATGCCCCAAGGAGAAGGAGCGCGATCGTAAGGTAGTCGACCAGCTCAGGCCAACCCCCACAGATAGGCCGCGACCGGGGCCGCCGGCGTGAGGATGAGATAGGAGAAGACGATCAGGACGACCAGCGGGACGAGGTATGCGGCGAAGGAGGCGACGTCGGCCCAGCCCATGTCGTGGACCTCGTGGCCCGGCTCAGGGGCCGAGAGGACGACCCTCCGGATCATCCAGAGGAAGTATCCCGCCGTTATGACTGGGACCAGGATTGAAATCGCGGTCAGGCTGAAGGCCGAGATGCCCGCGGCTATGACCAGGAACTCGGCGAGGAAGCTCGCGAAAGGGGGAAGCCCCATGGCCGCGGCCGAGGCGAGGACGAGTATCGTGGCAGTCCTGGGCATCGAAGTTCCGAGTCCGTGCAGTGAAGGAATCTCCCTGGTCCCGGCCTGGTGCTGGATGTAACCGGAGAGCATGAAGAGGCTACCGACGGCGAGGGCGTGGGCGAACATCTGGAAGATCGCCCCCTGGACCCCGAGGAGGTTCCCGTACGCGAGGGTCGCGTAGGCCCCGAAGAGGACGAAGCCCATGTGGTTGATGCTCGTGAACGCTATCATCTTCTTGAGGTCCTTCTGCAGGATCGCGGCTGCGGCGCCGTAGAACATCGAGAAGAGCCCAAGGACTAGGAAGACCCAGGCGTACTGGTACGAGGCCTGGGGGAAGAGACCCATGCTGATCCTGAGGAAGCCGTACCCTCCCATCTTGAGGAGGACCCCGGCCAGGAGGACAGAGATCGGCGAGGGGGCCTCGACGTGGGCGTCCGGGAGCCACGTGTGGAAGGGGACGAGGGGAAGCTTCACGGCGAAGCCGATGAACGAAGCTAGGAGAGGAAGGTACTGCAGAGCGACCGGGATGTGCCCGGAGAGGTCCTGGATGTCGAAGGACGGGGAGCTGCCCATCCCAAGGTAGACGTAGAGGAAGCCGAGGAGCATTATCGTGCTCCCGGCGTAAGTGAAAATGATGAACTTCATAGCGGCGTACTTCCTCCTCGGGCCGCCCCAGACTCCGATGAAGAAGAACATCGGAATGAGGACGACCTCCCAGAAGACGTAGAAGAGTATCAGGTTGAGCGAGGTGAAGACGCCCATGATTGCGCCCTCGAAGAGGAAGATCAGCGAGTAGTACTCAGGCTCGTGGTGGTCGATCAGCTTCCGCGACCCGAAGATCGCGAGCACGGTGAGGAGGGCTGAGACTAGGAGGAGGGGCGAGCTGAGGCCGTCCACTCCCAGGTGGAAGTCGAGGCCCACGGGCCTGAAGTTGATCCACGAGTAGCGCTCGGACAGCTGGTACTGCCCCGGCGCGGGAGGGCTCGAGTAGACCGCCCAGGAGGTGTAGAGAGCTATCGCGAGGACCACGGCTCCGAGAGCGAGCGAGAGGTAGAGGCCGGCGCGCCTGTTCGCGCGGGTCGCCAGGTAGACTGACGGGGCGGCTAGGAGAGGCAGGAAGACCAGGACGGAGAGGACGAAGCTCATCAGAGCTTCACCCCGAAGGCCAGTAGGAAGAAGATGAAGAGGAGGACCACGCCCGCCGCGAAGACCTGGACGTACTGCTCCACTATACCCGTCTGAATTCGCCTGAGGCCGCGCGAGATTCGCTGCCCGAAGGAGGAGATGCCGTTGGCCGTGCCGTCGACGACCCTGACGTCGAGCCAGTTCCCGGCGGTGGAGAGCCTGTTCCCTAGGAGGGAGCCGGCGTCGTTGACCCTGAAGAGCCCCTTGAAGTCGAAGGTGTCATTGAGCCATCTGGAGGCCCCCAAGGGCGCGTTGACGAAAACCTTGTAGTAGACCGCGTTGATGTACCAGCGCTTCTCGAAGAAGACGTAAAGGCTGCGCCCGAACCCCGCGGCCGAGAGCGATCCTGGAGCCCAGCGCCTCGCGACGTATCCGAGGTAGGCCACTCCGAAGCCGATGGCAACGAAGAGAAGCGCGATTCCGGAGGGGGCGGCCTCGAAGCCCGCTCCTTGGCCGACAGGCGCCTGGGGGTAGAGAAGTTGGATGTACCCTGTCGCCGCAGAGTCGAAGGTCGCCTCGAGGTTCAGCGAAGGCACCGCCTGTCCGGCAAGTGCGACGAGCCCAAATAGGACCGTGGCAGCGGCGAGTATCGCATACGGGACCCACATTATCGCGCTCGGCTCATGGAGGTGATGCCCCTGCGCCTCGACCTCCTCGAGGCGCTTGCTCTTGGAGCCGAAGAAGACCATGCCGAGCATCCTGAAGGAGTAGAAGGCCGTCAGGCCCGCGGTAAGGGCTCCGGCCGCGAAGAGGGCGTACTGTCCGGCGCTCCACGCTGTCGCCAGGACCGCGTCCTTGCTCCAAAATCCGCTGAAAGGAGGGAGTCCGGAGAGCGATGCGACTGCGATCAGGAAGGCCGCGAAGGTGAGCTTCATCTTGTTCCGCATCGCGCCCATATCGCTGATGTACTTCGAATCCGCGGCGTGGATCAGGGCGCCCGCCGCAAGGAAGAGGCAGGCCTTGAAGATCGCGTGGCTCATCAGGTGGTAGAGCCCCGAGGAGAGCCCCTGGACGAAGTCGGTGGAGAGGCCCGCGACCCCGATCGCCATCATCATGTAGCCGATCTGGGAGATGGTCGAATAGGCCAGAATCTTCTTGAGCTCGAAGCCCACGAGCGCCTGAGTCGCGGCGAGGAAGGCGGTGAAGGCCCCAATCCAAGCGACTGTGAGGAAGAAGGGCTGGACCGATGAGACGCCCAGCGACGGGTTGGCGAGGACCGCGAAGTAGAACAGGGGAGCGATCCGGGCGACGAGCACGACCCCCGCCTTGACCATCGTCGCGGCGTGGATCAGGGCGGAGACTGGCGCGGGGCCCGCCATTGCGTCAGGGAGCCACTCGTGGAGAGGGAACTGGGCCGACTTGCCGACAGCCCCGCCGAAGATCAGGAGGGCGACCGGGACGAGCAGGCCCGCATTCGCAAGGGCCGGGAGCCAGGCGCCAGAGGACGCGGCAAGCTCTCTGTAGTTGAACGTCCCTGCGTAAAAGAAGAGGATCAGGATCCCGGCCAGCATCGCGACGTCTCCTACCCTTGTCATGACGAAGGCCTTCATCCCAGCATGGGAGGGCGAATACGCCTGCTCCTCTCCGAGGGCCTTGTCGCCCGGAGTCCCGACCCAGTTCTTGGTCTCGTCCTTCCAGTAGTGACCAATCAGGGCGTAGCTGCAGAGCCCGACCATCTCCCATCCGACGAAGAGAGAGAGGAGGTTGTCGGAGAGGACGATGAGCTGCATGCTCCCGATGAAGAGGCTCACGAAGAAGAAGTAGCGGTTGGAACTCGGGTCGTCCTTCATGTATTCGAGGCTGTACACCATGATCAGGAAGCTGACCCACGCGACAACGTTGGCTAGAATCGCGGTGAACGGGTCCGACAGCACGCCGAATGTGAGGTTCAGGCCTGAGATCCAGTGCACGGTGTAGTCGACCGACTCCAGGCTTACCCCCTCGAGGATGGGAAGGATCATGGTCAGAGCGGCAAGGGCAGAGAGGAGAGAGAAAGCGACGGCCACGTAGTTGGAGACCCTCCCCGCTTTGCGGAGGGCCGCCGTGGCCAGGGAACCGACCAGCGGGAGCCCAAAGACGAGCCACATCATGTAGTATGGGATCAGTACCAGCTCCACTACGGCGCGCCTCCGGGTAGTAGCCCGCCTAGACCGAAGAGGAACTTTGAGACGAGGTCAGGGAAGATGCCCACAGCGATGGACACAGCGACCACGGCCAGGAGAGGGAGGGTCATCGTGAGAGGCGGGTCCTTGACGCTGTCGAGGTCGGGGGCGAGCTCTCCAAAGAAGATCCGCTTCACGGGCCAGAAGGCGTATGCGACTGTGAGCATAGTAGCGGCAAGGCCCAGGAAGGCGACGAGGAGGTATGAGGAGGAGCCGGAGGCAGCGGGGGAGAAGATGCCAGCGAACATGATCCATTCTGCCTGGAACCCGCTGGTCGGAGGGACGGCCGAGAGGATGAGGGCTCCCAAGACGAAGAGGGTCGCTGTCAGAGGCATCTTCGCAGCGAGGCCCCCCATCTTCCTGATGTCGCGCAGCCCGGTCTGGGTCAGGAGGATTCCTGCGACTGAGAACATCACGAACTTGCCGAGGATGTGGCTCGAGAAGTAGAATACGCTGCCAGCCGCCCCCAAGGCGGAGAGGCTCGCGAGCCCAAGGACCGAGTAGGCGTTCTGGCTCATCGTCGACCAGGCGAACAGATACTTGGCGTCGTTCTGCGCCAGCGTCAGGGCCCCGCCATAGAACATCGTGATTACTGCCCAGGCCATCAGGGGGAGGCTGAACGAGTGGAAGGTCAGGGGCATGCCGAGGAGGAGCAGGCGGACGATCACGTACGTCCCGATCCCTGAGACGACCGCCATCGTGGGGGCGAAGGAGGTGGGAGGCTCGGCCTCGGTGATTGGGAGCCACATGTGGACCCCGAAGACCGCCATCTTCACGAGCCAGCCGAGGAGTATCAGGCCTGCGATCCAGAAGGCGTAGGGGCTTGCCTGGGCGGCTGTGACCGCCGAGTAGGAGAAGGAGCCGGTAGCCACGTACACGAGGGCGATCCCCGCAAGGAAGACGAAGGCGCCGAGTTGGTTCCAGATGATGTATATCGTCGCCACGCGCTCCTTGTTGACGTAGCCGTAGAGGCTGATGATTACGAAGGTGGGGATGAGGACCATCTCGAGGAAGAGGTAGAGCTCGATCAGGTTCGTGGAGAGCACGATCCCAGCCAGGCCAGAGGAGACGAGCAAGAAGTTCAGGTAGTACATACCATGCTTTGCGAGGTCGTCCTCCCCCTTCAGGGACTTCACTCGGGCGGACATGTACGGGACTGAGTAGACGGCGGTCGCGGCCAGGACGACGTTGACCAGCATCAACACGGGGAAGCTGAGGCCGTCGGCGCTGAGGTTGAACTCTAGGCCGGCAGTAGGAGCCCATGGGTAAGACTCCGTCACGGCCGCGGCGCCGGAGATCTGCGGAGCCGCCCAGACGGCGAGGACGAGCGTGGAGACGAGGATGAACAGGAAGGCGAGCCATCCCGTGTTCTTGCCGAGCCGGCGTGCGGCCGGGTAGCAGACCGCGGCGCCGATTAGCGGGACGACTATAGCTTGGAGAAGGAGATATGGTTGCATTGTGGTTTACACTGGTTTCTTGTGAGGCGACGAAGCTGGGTCTAGTCCCATTGTCATCCCTTCATCGAATTCAGCTCGCTGACGTCGACGTCCTGGTGCAGCCTGTAAGCGACGACCACTATTGCGAGGATCACGGCCGCCTCGGCCGCTGCGAGCGCGATGGAGAACAGGACGAAGGTCTGGCCCACTGCACTGGGCCCTGCCGCCTGGGCGAGAGGGAGGTACTGGCCAAAGGCGACGAAATTCAGGTTGGCGGCGTTGATCATGAGCTCGACCGCGAAGAGAAGGCGCAGGGCGTTGCGCTTCGTGACCAGGCCGTAGACTCCGATGCCGAAGAGGATGGCCGAGACGAGGACGAAGTCGGCCAGGGAGTTCATGCATTCTCCTCCCGTTCGACTTTTGAGAGTGTGAGGGCCGCGACTATGGAGGCTGCGAGCACGAGGGCGAGCACCTCGAGGACCGGGGCGTAGGAGGTGGAGATCAGCTCCCCGATCCTGACGAAGTCGGCCGGGTTGGTCGTTGTGGAGTTGAACAGGCCGGTCGCCGCTGCGGCGAGGGCGATGGCCACCGCGATGGCGAGTCCGGTAGCTATCCCGGCGACCCTTGCGAGTGAGCCGGTCGGGAGCTCCTTGGCCCACTTCTCCTGCCGGACGAGCATGACCGTGAAGAGTATCAGGACCGCGACTGCACCGATGTAGACGGCGATCTGGAAGACCGCAACGTAGGGCGCGTCGAGGAGGAAGAATAGGGTCGCGACGCCGAAGAGCGAACCGGCGAGGCCTATCGCGCCGTAGACGATCTCTTTGGCCTCGAGGGCCATGATCGCCCCGCCGACCGTGACGGCCAGCATCCCAAGGAAGATCGCGTCAGCCGTGGGTGGAGACCCCCTTCTCTGTGTCCAGCTTGACCTTGTACTTCTTGCCTTCCTCCTTGGGCGGAATCGCCAACATGTCAGGAGTGTACTTGAGAGCATCCTTGTCGTAGGCGGACATCTCGTACTCGTTGGTCATGTAGAGGGCGTCGAAGGGGCAGGCATCTACGCAGTTCGAGGTGGCAAGCCCGTTTGGGGCGAACGTGTGGTCCCCCTCAACAGTCACGTCCATGACTCTGTGCTTTGACACTGACTCCACTTCGATCTTCCGGATAGGGAGGAAGACATAGTTCCCCTCCAAATGGAACTTATCAGCGTGTTTCGTAGCGTCGAATCCAAGCTCGACATTCCAGAGGTTTGCGAGCTTCTGCGCCCACCTCCCAAAGACATTGACGTGATAGGAGGGAAGTCGATCCTTTTGGTGCTGGCCCTCGATCAAGCCGATGACCCCGAGCTTTGCAAGCAGTTCCTGGACTTGGAACGCGAGGACTTTGGAAGTGGTGGTGAAGTTGAAGTACTTCTGTCTCGGCTGACTGATCCGACTTCCATCTCCGCGCCAATAGCCCTTGAGGAGCTCGACTACTTTGGGAAGTTCCGCAAAGAAGGCCCAGTCGGCTATCTTCTTGTTCGGAGCCCCCTTTCCGAACTGGGAGAAGAAGTCTTCAGCGACAGCAGAGTCGACGACAAGGCGGACCCCGTTTGTTCCATTCTTCTTCAATTTCCCGGGCTTGGCGAAGAGCATCTCTACGAGCTCGTTGCAGTCACGCACGTGAGTCTCAAGCTCGGTCTTGTTGAAGTCGAAGTTGACTCTGCGCCCTCCATCGCAAGAGCCTTCGGCGAGATAGTATCCAATCAGTCTGAACAGCTCGGGAGTCGCGGGAAGGCTCAGATGTTGCTTGTGAGTGCCTCCCCTGTACATGGGGACTTCCTTTTCGAACTTCTCTATGGGCACCTCCTTCCGGATGATAGGACTGACAAGATAGTCTCCGACCTTCAGTTCGCCGGGCTTGTAGAACTTCAAGGGCCCCGTCGTCCTTAGGAGTCTTCTGTCCTTTCGGTTCGAGTAGGCCCTGGAGACAGCTATGATTGGGTGATCTGCAGTACAAATCAAAGGTTCCGGCCTCCCGAAGACCCAGATCTTGTACAAAGGCCCAGTGAAGAGCATGTCCCAGACCTTGGTAACAGGTTTGTAGTCGCCGCTGTGAGTCAAGACGAGGTCTCCGACTTGGATTGTATTTATTTTCTTCAATCCCGGATTAGTTACAATTTCTGTGTTAAAATCAACGCAAAGTCCACAAAAGACGCATCGGCCATAGTCCACGGCCGGCCAGATCTCCTTCTTGTTCTGTGGCTTGCCCTTCTGGACTTTCTGCATGTCGATGGCGACTGCGACCCCGTCGCAGGCGATCGCGCAGAGCTGGCAGCCCGTGCACTTGTCGAGGAATAGGATGTGGCGCCCCTTGTACCCGGGAAGGCCTACGCCCTGCTTTGCGTCGTACTGGTATCCGGGCCCCTCGAGGTCCAGCTTCTGCTCGGGGTAGCGGAGGGTCATCCTCGGGCGGAAGAGGTGCCTGATGCCGCTCCAGGTTGCGACCGCGATTCCCTTGAGGTAGGCCAGGGTCCCCATGCTATGCAATCCCCAGGGAGACGATGACCATTGTAAGGAAGAGGTTGAGGAAGGAGGCGGCGAGGAGTTTGACCCAGCCGGCGCGGAGGAGCTGGTCGATCCTGACCCTTGGCATCACGCTTCGAGGGAGCATCATGGCAATCATGACGGCGGTCGTCTTCAGGATGAACCAGACCTCGGGAGGGACGGGCGCGGGCCCCAGCCAGCCTCCAAGGAAGAAGGTGGTGAAGAGCCCTGCCATGATGTACATCCTCGAGAAGTTCGCAAGCTGGAAGGTCCCGAAGAGCATGCTCGTGTACTCGGTCTGCCACCCGGCAACAAGCTCGCTGTCGGCCTCGGGAAGGTCGAAGGGTATACGTTCGAGCTCCGCGAGCGCCCCCACGAAGAAGACGGCGGCGCCCAGCGGCTGGAGCAGGATGTAGGGGATTCTCGCCTGGGCCGTCACTATGCTCGGGCCTCCGGGGACGAGTGGCGCGAGGTTGAGCGAGCCGGAAAGGATGACAGCCCCGAGGAGCGAGAGTATCAGAGGGATCTCGTAGGCGACGAGCTGGTGGAGGGCCCTCAGTCCGCCCAGGAAGGGATACTTGCTGTTGCTCGCCCATCCTGCGAGGAGCACGATCAGCGGCGAGAAGCCAAGGATGGCGAAGACGAGAATGGCGCCAACTGTAGGGTTCGCGATGTAGGTGGTGGGCGACAGGGGCACCAGTGCGATGAGGGCTCCCGCGACCGCCATCAATGCGAAGGGGATCGCGACGAAGGTCGCGGTGTCGACCCCGTTGGGGATGATTATCTCCTTGAAGAGGAGCTTGAAGAAGTCTGCAAAGTTCTGGGCGATGCCCTCGAACTTTCCTGCGTACATCGGTCCGGTCCTCAGCTGGATCTTTGCCGTGAACTTGCGCTCGACCCAGCCCATGAAGATCGTGGAATAGACGGCGACGAAGGTGAAGCCAGGGAAGACCGTGAGCGCGAAGAGGGTCCTGAAGGGCTCGGTGTTGATCAGGTTAAGCTGGAAGGCCAGGAAGTCCAGGGGCTTCACGGTCGCGAGCGCGAAGAAGTCGATGGGGAAATGGAAGATTCCGTCGAGGGCGTAATAGATCGGGACGCCTATCAGCGGGAGGAAGAGCGCGACCCAGAAGACGACCTTCAGAATCCTCTTGATGAAGTCCTCGAAGGTAGTGATAGGCTTCGACACGGTCGGACCTTCCAGACGGCGCTTCGTTTTACCTTTTATAAAGATGAGTAGCGCAAAAGTAAGTTGAGAGGGACCTCGGAGTAAAGGTCTAGATTACTTCGATCGAGCCCTCGGAGAATCCGTTCTGCATCAGCATCTTGGCTGCGCTCTCCCGATGGTCCCCCTGGAGGATCATGATTCCGTCCTTGACAGTCCCGCCCGTGGCGAGGGCGCGCTTCATCTTGGAGCTCAGCTCGTGCATGTCCTTCTCGCTCATCTTGATCCCCTCGATGACTGTGGTGGGCTTGCCGAAGCGGCGCATCTCCATACGAATCTTGACCCGGGCTTCTTCTCTATCTAGTTCTGCTAGGATGTCCTGGAATCCTTCGTCTAGGTCCTTGCTCACTGTGACGACTTCAAGGGAGTTTCGGGGACTAATTAGCCTTTGGTCGCCAGAGGTTAAAAACGAGGCATGGGAACCGATGAATCGGGGCCTGTAGCTCAGTTCGGTAAGAGCGTTCGGCTCATACGGGCAATCCCGAGACACCGAACGGTCGCCGGTTCAAATCCGGCCAGGCCCAGGTTAGGCCTTCCCCTCTGGCTACAATGGCCCGTTGAGGGGGGCCGCAATTGCGAGCGGAAGTTCTCGGAGGGCGGTTAATTAGTGGTCAAACTCGGATTGATGAAGATGGGCCCTGGAACTGGCGTGGATGCTGAGACTCGCGTCCCGACTTGGTACAGAACTTTCGAGGTCCTTGTTGGGCTCACGTCAGTTGGCATTTCGATCGTCATCCTGGCGAATCCGAGCTTTGGTGTCGCTTCTCTGATCGTCCTGTTGGCGCTGGCGATATTCCTCGGCTCGGTAAGGATGGCGTTCACCGGAGGAGTCAGAAGGAGGCTGGTCAGCATCGAGGCTCTCGGTCTCGCAGGAGGCGGGGTCCTCGGAGTAGGTCTCGCCCTCGGCGCCTTTCTGTTTCCCGACCTGAGCCTAAGGACCATAACCTACGTGCTAGCGGTCGGTCTCACGCTCCAAGGGCTTGGCAGGATCGTCCACGCGGTCGGGGCGGGCCGCCCGAGGTGGCTAAGGGGCTCCGCGGCTGCGACGGGAGTGGTTACGGTGTTCCTCGCAGGCCTTGCCCTCCTCGTGCCTGGGATAGCCGAGTTCACGCTAGTCGCCCTACTCTCCTTGGTGGTCCTTGTGAACGGGGTGGAAACCGTAGTTTCAGGCCTAGGACCCTCGAACAAGAGGCAGCTCACGGTCCTCAAACTCGTCCTCTTCTCGCTCTTCTACGGACTCATTCTTGTTAATTGGATAGACCTCTACGCGACTGCGGCACCAGCGTACCACATCTGGTTGGTGTTGACGTACATGGCGCCCTTTGGAGTCCTCATCGTCTTCCAGGGCACCAAAGACTGGCAGCTCGCTTTGAGCCTAGGCCTCCTCGTGTCGCTGACCAACGACGTGGGATACTTCTTCGTGGGCGACCTGCTCTTCGGCTTCCACGTGGATTTGGTCCCGTGGCTAGAGGGGCAATTGGGATTCCTGGGCGGGAAGCTCCTTTTCGACTTCCAGGGCGGCTTCTTCAAGATCCCTGTGACCTCGGCGCTGATGGGCTTTTCGATCTACGCCAGGGTCGCAGTGGTGGCCGCGATCCTCTACCACTGGTGGCACTATCCGTCAGGGTTCAGATGGGCTCGACTAATCGGCAAACTAGGGGGCAGGCCTGGGAGGAGATGACTCGGACGACTTGCGGTCCCCTCCAACCCTTTCCGGGAACTTGCTGAAGTGCTCGTGAGCTATCCTCCATCCCTGCGGCCCCCTCCTGAGGACCATCGTGACCCTCGCCTTGGAGCTGACCGGAGAGCCTTCGAAGGAGTAGTCGTTGACGAACATGCCCTTGTACATCAGGTAGAAAGTGGCGACTGAAGTGTCACCGAAGAGGTCGATCCTAAGGGCATCTATCTGATACTCATAGTCGGAGATGTTCGCGAAGGCCGCCTGCTCATACATGAACGCCTCCTCCGAGTTCTGCCGGGTGTATGGAGGGTTCTCGTCGAACTTCGTGAATGACTCGAAGTCCGAGTGGAAGGTGGGGAGAGATGGGATGTCCTTGTTCTTGCCAGCCTCAAAGAAGGCGCGAATCACGGCTGCTACCTCTTTCTTGGACCCCGTGAAGTCTGCGGCCATTGGCGTTGCTGCGGCGTTGCTTGAGATTTAAGCGAAGCCAATGTTTTTGAGCGCATCTCCGGGCCCTCCAAACCGCGGCGCCGTAGCTCAGAGGCAAATTGGCCGGGTAGCGTGGTAGAGCAGCAGGCTGTTAGCCATGAGTGCAGACACCTGTTGGTCGTCGGTTCGAGTCCGACCGGCGCCGCTCTAGTTCGACTACTCGGGCGTCACTTCATGCGTGCGGGCTTGTGGACGTATGCGTCGAGAATCAATCGAAGGTCCTTGCCTTCCTTTCTCGATTGTTTTGAAAGCTCCGCTCTCCTGCCAGGGTCCATCTTGTTCCAATACCTCGCAATGTCGTCGGGAACTTCAAAGACGTAGAACTCACCTTGCTTGAACGGCGCTTCCCGCCCCTTCTCAACGGCCGGTACAGAGCCGTCATCCTTGACCCTTATCGAAGCCATGAATTTACCCCCACGAACCACCCGTTAAAAGAACTAGGTTGGCCGATTGCTCCCCGGAGACCCGCGATGGAAATGTTTGAGAGCCCAAGGATAGGCCCGATTCTGCTCCGGCCTTGATTGACTTCTCGATCTACGCCTCTTTGGCGGCCCTGTTTGGAGTCGCCGCCCAGTTCCAAGCCATGGGCGGGGAGGAATTTCTGCGGCGGTTCGTCGCCTCCTTCGAAGGCCGGGTGGGCATCGTCTTCGCCGTCGTCGCGGTCTCCTCCCTGTTCTCTCCTTTCATCCTCAACGATGTCGTGATAGTCATCCTCACACCGGTGGTCGTGAAGTTCGCCAAGCACTTTGCGGTCGACGTGGCGCCGCTCCTTGTGGCCGAGATAGCCTTCACCAACATCGCAAGCTCGGTTTCGCCCTTCGGCAATCCTCAGAACATCCTCCTCTGGTCTGCCTCAGGACTGAGCGTCTCCCAATTTGTTGAAGGGGCTTGGTTGCCCCTGGTGGCATCCGGCGGCCTCGCGTGCGTGGTCCTCCTGCCCTTCGCGAAGAGAGTCGGCACTGGGAAGGAGTTCCCGACGGCCGTCGGCTCCTCACTCCCGGCGGTCTATCTTGTCCTGGTCGCGGCCGTGGTGTTGGCGGGGGACTCGCTAGGGCTGGGCCCGTCCGTTGCTCTCGGTCTGGCGTTCTTGTCGGGGTTCCTCTTCAATCGGAATGCCGCGAGAGGAGTGGCAGCCGAGTTCGACTTGCGGAGCCTCATCACCCTGTGGGCCTTCGTGGGCCTGACCACTGTTGCAGGATACTTCCTTTCAGGGAGCCTGCGTCCTCTCGCGCAGCCTGCAGCGGAGGGGGTGCAGCCCTATTCGGGTCTGTTCATGGGACTCGTCTCCAATCTGATCGGCAACGTCCCAGCCACGCAGCTCATCCTTGGGGTATCGACTCTGCAGCCCTGGATGGCTCCTAAGATAGCAGTCGAGGCGGGTCTGGCGGGCAACATTGGGCCCATAGGCTCCTTCGCAAACATCCTAGCACTCCAGATTGCCAGGCGCTCGGGCGCTCCGATAAAGCGGACCTTGGCTTTGCAGTTCTTGGTCGGGATACTAGGCTTCGTTCCTGCCCTCTTCTGACTGGCCAGGCGACTTCGCAATCGTGAGGAGAGTCACAGGTAGAGGGCTGCGAACTTCCTAGCGGCTTCCTCGAAGCCCGTTGGCTTCGGCGGAGACTTGAACCCATAGGCGCAGATCTCCCCCACCGTCCCCGTCTTGCCGGTCTTCCTTGCCCGGTGGGTGGCCCTGATCACGTCAAGGAGGACGTTCCCAGCGTTGGCGCCGTCTGAGGACCTCAGGTAGACATCGACGGAGATGCCGGAGTTCATGAAACCGCTCCCCTCGAACCAGAAGTAGCTCGTCCTATCGTTGCCCATGTAGTCGACATAGTCCGTCGTCCCCGCTATCGTCTCGAACTTGTAAGGAACCTCCGAAGCCACGGAAGTGGTCTTCACCTCTCTCTTGGCCATCTTGATCGACTCGTCAATCGTGTTGAGGGTTTCAGAGCCTCCGCCAACGTCCAGCTGGTAGCTCTTGGAGATCTTGACGCCCCTCTTGACCATCATCCCGAGGAGGCCTTTGTGGAAGACCGTGCCCCCGAACTGGCTCATGAGGTCGTCCCCGACCAGGGGAAGCTTCGCCTTCGCGTAGGCGGCCGCAAGTTTGTTCCTCTTGAGAAGGAGCGCAGGCGTACAGTTCACGAAGGCGCATCCGGCCTTGAGCGCCGCCGCGGCGTAAGCCTCGGACGATGCGTCGGATCCCGAAGAGATCATGTTGACCAGGATGTCCGCGTCCGCCGACTCTAGCTCTCCGGCCACAGAGGCAGTACCAGACTTCGTCAGCTTACTCCCCTTCAGGTGCGGCGGAATGTCCCCGGAGGAAACGCCCGCCTTGACCTTGACGCCTGACCTCCGGAGGTCGGCGTATCTTCGGACTACGTTGGGGGTCGCAAAGGCGGCCTTGGAGAGGTCGAGGCCTACTTTTCTTTGGTCGATGTCGAACGCAGCCACCACCTTGACATCGCCGGGGCGCAGGCCGGCCACGCTGGGGTGCCAGAGCCCGGCTGACTTACCCTTCGAGTAGAATTCCAGGCCCTGAAGGAAGACCGAGGCGCAATTGCCGACGCCCGCAAGAGCCACCCTGACGGGCATCCAGATCACTTGAACTTCGAAAATGTGGCGAGCAGGCCCACTATCGTGAGCATGATTCCGAGGGAGTAGTTGATCGTCAGGATTGCGGGAGCGATTGGAAAGGAGGAGTTGGTGTAGCTCAGGTAGATCAGGGCCAGACCGAACGCGAGGACGATGAGGCCCATGAGGCGCAGGAGTGCGTCGACCCTAGACTGCTGCGCTGTGAAGGTCATCCAGGTCTGTTCGGGCAGATGGCAGTGGGTATTTAGAAGTTCTTCGATGCGATGGAGGGCGTGGACGCGCAAGCTGTGATTGAGGAGATGAGGCGGAAGGCGGACCCCTCCGTTGTCAAAGGAATGACAAGGTTCGGGATCACCACCGGAAGTGCGCTGGGCCTCTCCGTGCCGACGATCAGGGCCATCTCGAAGAAGTTGGGGAGAGACCATGCGCTGGCCGCTGCCCTGTGGAAGACAAAGATCCACGAGGCAAGGATTCTTGCGGCTATGGTCGACGAGCCGTCGAAGGTGACTGAGAGGCAAATGGAAGCCTGGGTCTCGGAATTCGACTCCTGGGACGTCTGCGACGGTGTCTGCGGGACCCTCTTCGACAAGACCCCATTGGCATACGGGAAAGCCGTGGAGTGGAGCTGGAGGGAGGAGGAGTTCGTGAAGAGGGCTGGCTACGCGCTTATGGCCGAGCTGGCCGTCCATGACAAGAAGGCCCCGGACAGCGCCTTCGAAGGGTTCATTCCGCACATCGAGCGCGGCTCCACTGACCCCCGGAACTTTGTCAAGAAGGCGGTCAACTGGGCGCTGAGGCAGATTGGCAAGAGGAACAGGAGGCTCAACGGGATCGCCCTGAGGGCTGCCGGGAGGATCTCGAAGATGGATGCGCCCAGCGCGAAGTGGGTGGCCGCGGATGCGAAGAGGGAACTTTCGAGTGCAGCCGTGCAGAGGCGGCTTAGAAGCTCTTCATGAGCTGAAGCTTTTCGGGCAGGTACTTGTCCACGATGTAGCTCAGCCCGTATCTGGCGAAGGCCTCCTGCTCGCTCTTCTTCTTGATCCTGAGGAAAGTGTCCAGCTCGTCGTGCCACATCTTGTCCGTATAACGTGGGTCCGCCTTCAGCTCGTAGAGGCGCTTGATGTCGACGTCGGTGAGCTTGTCGGAAGGGAGTTTGTACTTTACGATGTCCGAAGCCCAGACCCCGAGCCAGACGGCGTCGGGGGTGGTGAGCTCCCGGAGGTGAGCCGAATTGGCTGAGCCCCCCTTACAAACCATTGCTATGTGTGCACCCCAAGGGTCTGCGTCGCAGAGGATGCCCACGGGAAGCCCCAGCTCCTGGTTGAGACGTCTGAGTAGGAACCGCGTCGACCTAGGCGGCTGGCCCGCGGTGTTGATCAGAATTGCCTTGTACTTCTTGTGCACCTGCTCTTCCACGAACCTAGTGAAGAGGCCGCCCTTCTCGATCGCGATCACGATCTCCGCGTCTGTGTCTACGAATTCGGCGGTCGTTAGGGCAGGCCCAATCATCACGCCGTCAGGGTTACCCGACATGTCTGCCCTCTTCCCCTCGTAGCCGGGGACCGTGTATTCGATGGTGAGGTCCCCGAAGATTGCGCTCCTCTCCTCCGGAAAGATGTGCATCCCCTCCCTTGCCATCTGCATGACGACTTCCAGGTCGGTGATCAGCTCGTCGGACTCGGCCTGGTCCACGAACTCCACGCCGAAGGCTTGCGCAGAGTAGAAGACGTCTCGGAGGGTCGAGGTCTTCTTTTCGTCCACCAGCTTCTTCGCGAAGAATGCGAGCCACAGGAGTTGGGTGAAAGGGCGTATGTGCTTGATGTTCCCGGAAGACCTCTTGACGGTGGCCGCGCCCAGGATGAACTGCTGGAGCTTCTTGTCGTAGACTATGTTCCTGACGGACCTGCTCGCAAAGGTGAGGCTCGGGAACCTCCCTGCGTCGAGGTCTGAGTAGACGCTCTGCCCCAGGTCCTTAAGGAGGGCCTGGGCGCTACTCTTCCTTGTCTCCGCCGTACTGGTCGATTTTCTTTTGCTCAATCTCGATCTCCTTCAGGGCTGCGGCTTGGGCATCGCCTGCGTCCTCGACGGGCTCGCCGTCGGGGTCCTGAGGGCCATCCCCGATCAGGTTCCTGTACTTTGGCATGCGCTTCTGGCCCGCGAGCTCGGCGGAGAACTTCGCTATGAGGGGGAGGTACTTGCCGTAGATGTTCATCTTCCTCTGGACCGCTTCCATGCTCCCCTTCTTCGACATGAAGAGGCCCAGCCTCCGTAGCGCCTCTCTCGCTGCGTTCTTGACGTCCCTTTCGATCTCGGGCCTGTCCGCGATGTACTCCTTGCCGACGGTCTTGTAGGGGATCTTGGTGGAACAGATGTGGGTGATCACTCCCACAGGGGCCTCGGGAGGGATGTGGTACCTCCTCCAGTCGATGTCCTCGTTGAGGATCTTGAAGCTGACGTCAGAGCTTTCGTCGTAGAGCAGTGGTATGCGGTTCGCGAACCTGAAGAGCTTGACCCCCGGCTGGAGGACCTTCCCTCCGTAGGCGACCCCGACTTCGACCAGGAATGGGAACCCAGAGTATGACGAAGGGGGGCGGGTGATCACTGTGGAGAACTCGGGCTGGAGCTCCTTGTTGATCCCTGCGAGCAGTATCTCCTCCCCTACGGGCGAGAGGCAGGCAGCGTCGGGAGCCAGGAAGTCGGGGAAGCGTTGGAGCGCGTCCACGAGCGAGACGATCTGGAGGTTGTTGAGACGCCTGGGGGGAAGCCTCGGGCTGACTCCCGCAAACTCTAGGAACTTGGTCGCGATCTTCTCCCCGACCCTGTGGAAGTGCGCGACCATGAACGACTGCATGTTGTGCTCCTCGGAGAGCTTGATGATCCGCTTGAAGGCCTCGACATCGATCCCATAGGGATGGGGAAGGGTCTCCTTCGGGGCAGGGGGCATCGAGGTCGTGACCCTTTCGTAGAATGTGAGCTGGCCCAGCGGGTCGACGAAGGTGATGTTCGCGTAGCTCGCGACCAGAGCAGTCTGTTTGAAGTAATCGCCGATCTTCTGCGAGGCCCTGAGGTAGTCGCCCTCGAGGGTCAAGTCGACCCTGGTCCCAGTCGTGCCGTTCGCCTCTGCGGAAGAGCGGCGGAGGACCACGGGCCTGTTCTCTCCGATGTCTATCATCATCTGGAAGGTGTGCTTCTTCTTGCCGTCGGGCGAGGTCATGATCGTGACCGGCTTGTTGGTCGTGATCTGCCCATAGAGTATCGCCATCGTGCCTCCGAGCCCGAACATACCGCGCGACTGCCGGAGGACGTACTTCGAGCCGTAGAAGACCTTCCCGAAGGCGCTGGGGACGTGCTGGGGGGCGACCCCGGGGCCGTTGTCGATCACCGTCAGCCGGTATGGCTTCGGGTCCTGGAACTCCGGGTTCGTGTTCTCGCTGGTGATCCTGACGTAGACGTCGGGAGGCGTCCCAGCCAGCTCTGCGGCGTCCATGGAGTTCTCCACGAGCTCGCGGACCGCCATGTAGAGGGCTCGGGCGGGGTTGGTGAAGCCCGCCAGGTCGCGGTTACGGTAGAAAGAACTCTGATGGCGAAATCTCCGCGAACGAAGTCTTGCTGCTCAGTTGGAACCACCTCCGATTCGGGGTGCGGCTGCGATGATGGTACGTGAGCGCAATCGTTGACCTCGACAGGATCCTCCGACGCCATCACGTCTGCATGAAGCGGATATAATCTAACCCTCCAGCCGGCTCAGTTTTTCTTCCATAGTTTCGGGAGAGGTACCTTCCCAGAGGAACATCCTCTCCATCTTGCGCTTGGTCCTCGCCTTCTGGAGGGTGTTGTAGACTGTCCTGTGCTGGCTGCCTGTAGCAAGGGAGCGGATCGCGTCTGCAGCGAGGCGCACCTCGTTGGCTCCTCCCACGATCGCCACGGTCCTGCCATAGACTGAGAGGTTGCATCCCGTCAGCTCTTCGATCACTCGCCTGGACTTCCCCTTGAGCCCGATGACCCTCCCCCTGAGCCTTTCGAGGGAGTTCGCGCTCTTGCCGGCGTAGTCGCGCAAGTCGATCACCTCGAAGGCAGAGCCCTCCTCCAAGAGGCGCCGGGCGTGCTGGGGCGAGAAGCCCCTGCCGATCGCCTCGATGACCCTGGTGGCGGCGAAGGGGTCCGAGTCGGCCGACCCCGAGCGGATGGTGACCAGGCCCTCCTTGCTGTCGACCTTGAGGGTGACTCCCAGCTCACCCTCCAGGAACTTCTTGCCTGTCCCCTCCCGTCCTATGACCGCCCCCACTCTCTCGAGGGGGATTCTTACGACCTGTTCGAAGCTCATCCTGTGATCTTTGCCATCCAGTAATCAGCGTCCCTGCTCTTGAGACCGCGCTTACTAAAGAACCTCACCATGTTGGAGACGTCCCGCCTGAGGAAGGTTTCGGCTTGAGGGTGGGAGGAGAGGACCGCGGAGCCCATGTCGAATAGGACCCTCTCGTCGGGCTGCTTGAAGACGTTGAACTCTGAGAGGTCGGCGTGGACCAGCTTCGCCTCGTTCCTGAGGCGGCCGATTGTCTCGAAGGTCCAGTGGTAGTCCCCTTCGTCCACCTCAGCTTCGGCGAAGGTGGGGGCAGGCTCAGGCGGGACTCCGATGTACTCCATCAGGAGGATGTTCTTGTGGAAGGTCAGCGGGGACGGGACCCTGACCCCGGCGTGCTCGGCGAGTTGCAGGTTCTTGAACTCCTTGCGAGTCCACAGGTATATCGTCTCGCGGGAGCCGGACGGGAGCTTGCCGAAGCGCCTATCCCCTGCAATGTATCCCATCCTCTTTCGAAAGCCCGATGATGAGACGAGGTAGATCTTGACTGCTACCGGACGTCCCGAGGGGTCTTCGCCGCGGTAGACCCTAGCCTCCTTTCCGGCCTTGACGACTCCGTGGAGCTCGGAGAGGTCCTTCCTGGCGAAGAGCTCCTCGACCGCAAGGAGAGTCGACCTGTCAAAGACCTCCTCCATGACCTTCCTCTGGTCGGAGTCCTTGCGCAGGTAGCGGTTGTCGCGCTCCGATTTGAGGAGCCTCTCGCGCATCTTGGGGGACTCGTCGTCTGACTCCACCCGCAGGCGCCAAGCTTGGAAAATTTATACCTTGGAGTGAGGGCGAACCCGATTCCCGCCTAGGCGGGAGACGATAGATGTTGTCTGAACAGGACGATTCCAGCACAGAGGGACCTCACGCTGAGCGGGAGCTCGGCGCCGAGCTCGCCCAAGAAAGGACGAAGAACTCAGAGATACTCAGCAGGCTGAAGTACGCCCAGGCAGACCTCGAGAACCTCAGGAAGAGGTCTGAGAGGGAGGCGAAGGAGGTCGCGGAGCGCAGGATCGGAGCCCTGGTGAGCAGGCTTCTGCCCGTCGCTGACGAGCTTGACCTGGCGCTGCAGCACGGGGCCGGGGAGTCCTCCGGGACGGAGCTGGCCGAGGGGCTGATGATGGTAAGGAGGAACCTCTTCGCTGCGCTGGAGGCGGAGGGCCTGGAGAAGATAGAGTGCGTGGGGAGGCGGTTCGACCCGAAGCTTCACGAAGCGGTCGAAAAGGTTCAGGGCGAGGGGGAAGAGGACACGGTCGTCGGAGAGCTGCGCCCCGGATACACCTTCAGAGGCCACTTGATGAGACCCAGCATGGTAAAGGTTGAATTGGCTATCAGGCCGGCGCAGGAGGCGAAGGGCGATGAGTAGCGCAAGAGAGAAGATCATAGGGATCGACCTCGGGACCACCAACTCCGCCGCTGCGGTCGTGGAGGCGGGAAGGCCCGTGGTGATACCCAGCGCAGAGGGGGCGACTCCCTCGGGGAAGATGTTCCCGTCGGTGGTGGCTTTCACTCAGGACGGGCAGCTGCTGGTTGGGGAGCCCGCGAAGAGGCAGGTAGTGACGAATCCGGAGGGGACCATCTTCGAGATCAAGAGGAAGATGGGGACAGACTACAAAGTGACCGCGTACGGCAAGCAGTATTCGCCCGAGCAGGTCAGCGCGTTCATCCTTCAGAAGATCAAGCACGACGCCGACGTCTTCCTCGGGTATCCGGTCAAGAAGGCGGTCATCACCGTGCCGGCGCACTTCAACGACAACCAGAGGCAATCAACCAAGGACGCCGGGGAGATCGCCGGCCTTGAAGTGGTAAGGATAATCAACGAGCCGACCGCGGCGTCGCTTGCGTACGGGCTCGACAAGTCGGACAAGGAGATGAAGATCCTGGTCTTCAGCTTCGGGGGAGGGACACACGACGCCACGATAATGGAGTTCGGGCAGGGGGTCTTCCAGGTCCTCGCGACGTCGGGGGACACGCAGACCGGCGGGACGGACATCGACAACGCTGTCATCAACGTGCTCCTTCAGGAGTTCCGCTCGAGGACAGGGATCGACCTGTCGGGCGACAGGACCGCGATGGCGAGGCTCAAGGAGGCCGCCGAGAGGGCAAAGATCGAGCTCTCGAACCTCACCTCTACTGATGTCGACCTGCCGTTCATCGCGAGCGACGCCTCCGGCCCCAAGAACCTGCACTACACGCTCACCAGGACGAAGCTTGAGGAGGTCGCCAGGCCCATAGTCTCCAAGACCGAGCAGACGATAAGAAAGGTGATGTCAGACTCGAAGCTGACTCCGTCGCAGGTGGACAAGGTCATACTGATCGGAGGCATGACGAGGATGCCCCTCGTAAGGAAGTTCGTGGAGGACGTGGCTGGCAAGCAGGCGGAGAGGGGTGTCGACCCGATGGAGGCGGTCGCGATCGGGGCGGCGATTCAGGGCGCCGTGCTCGCAGGCGAGATCAAGGACATCCTCCTCCTCGACGTGACTCCCCTTTCGCTCGGGGTCGAGACGCTCGGAGGGATCACTGAGCATCTGATCGAAAAGAACGCGACTATCCCGACGAAGCGCAGCAAGGTCTTCACCACAGCTGCCGACTTCCAGACTGCGGTCACGATTCACGTGGTCCAGGGCGAGAGGTCGATGGCGTCAGACAACGTCTCCCTTGGGATGTTCAACCTCGCGGGGATTCCGCCCTCCCCGAGAGGAGTGCCTCAGATCGAAGTGACCTTCGACATAGACGCCAACGGGATCCTGACGGTGGCCGCGAAGGACACCGGGACCGGGAAGGAGAACAAGATCGCAATCACGGCGTCGACCAAGCTGTCGAAGGAGGAGAAAGAGAGACTCGTGAAGGACGCCGAGTCGTTCGCAGAACAGGACAAGAAGAAGAAGGAGGAGGCGGAGCTGAGGAACGAAGCGGACTCGATACTTTACACCACGGAGAGGACCAAGAGGGACCTGGAGGGCAAGGTGGATAAGGGAAGCCTGGACAGGGTCGACGCCGCGGCAGCAGAGCTGAGGAAGGCCATGGAGGGGAAGGACCCTGCCGTCCTTAGGGAGAAGAACGAGGCGCTCAAGAAAATCCTTCAGGAGGTGGGCGCTTCGTTGTACCAGCAGGCGCAGCAGCAGCCCCAGGGTCAGGCTCCGGGAGCGCAGGCGGGGGCGGGCGACGGGGCCGAGGTGAAGGACGCTGACTACAAGGTAGTCGACGAAGGCAAGTAGGAGAGGGACGTCGTGGCGGAGAAGGACTACTACAAGGTTCTGGGGGTCCAGAAGGGAGCGACCAAGCAGCAGGTCAAGGACGCCTATAGGAAGCTGGCTCTCGAATTCCACCCTGACAGGAACAAGTCGCCCGAGGCGGAGGCCCGGTTCAAGGAAGTCTCAGAGGCGTACGCGGTCCTCTCTGACGATGAGAAGAGAAAGCAGTACGATGCCTATGGACGGGAAGGAGTCTACAGGAGGTACTCGCAGGAGGACATCTTCAGGGGGGCGGACTTCGGGGAGTTCTTCAGGGGGTCGGGGTTTGGGGGCTTTGACGACCTCTTCGCCCAGTTCTTCGGCGGGGGAGGGCCCCGGAGGGCGAGCCGCGGGGAGGACCTGACCTACCATCTCAACGTGGGGTTGGAGGACGTCGTCGGAGACCTTGCGAAGGAGATAGACGTCCCAAGGGAGGAGGTGTGCGGGACCTGCAAGGGCAGCGGGGCCAAGGCCGGGACGAGCCCCAGTGCTTGTCAGACTTGCGGCGGGACGGGTCAGGTCCAGAGGGTCCAGTCCTCAGGGTTCGCCAGGATGGTGAGGATATCGGCGTGCGGGACCTGCGCAGGAAGGGGATACGTGATCGACTCGCCCTGCGGCGCGTGCCAGGGAAGGGGGACGGTCGAAAGGCAGAGGAAGATCAGGGTGATGATCCCCGGGGGAGTAGAGGATGGGCAGACCCTCCGCCTGAGGGGCGAGGGCAACGCAGGAGAGAACGGGGAACCTCCCGGAGACCTGTACGTGGTCGTCAACGTGGCGCCGCACAAGGTCTTCGGGCGGAGGGAGAGCGACATCTACCTTGAGACTAAGGTGGGGGTCGTGGACGCGATGACTGGGACTGAGCTCGAAGTGCCGACGCTATATGGTGCGTTGAAGCTCACGGTCCCTCATGGGACGCAGCCGGGGACCGTGTTCAAGGTCAAGGGAAAGGGCCTCCCCAAGAACGGGTCGTGGGGGAAAGGGGACCAGTACGTGAAGGTGGACGTCGAGGTTCCCAAGAGCCTGAGCTCGGCACAGAAGGAGCTGCTGAAGAAGTTCAGGGACGCCTAGCCGGAGAACTTGTAGATCATCAGGAACGGCACGTCTTCGATCTCACGGATCGCCTCTGGGGTCCCGATTTCGTTCTCTACTGCGAGCGAGACCGACCTCTCACCTGCAAGGTTCACCACGGAGCAAGTGCGGATGAGCCTGAGAGCCTCGCCCTTCTCGACGACTTCGCCGGAATAGAACTCCTTGGACAGGTGGACCTTGAGCTTCCCCTCCTCGACGACCTTGCCTACGAGTTCCTCGTCGCAGATGTTGACCAGGACCCTCCCCTGGAAGGCAGCCGTCCTGACCGAGAAGCCCTTGTGGTCCATCCTACGCCACTTTGGCGACGGAGCGGGCACCGCAGGCCTCGCAGACCATGAACCACATCCTCTTTTCCTTGTCGAGGTGCGTGTCGGGGCTCCCGCAAACCGGGCAGATGACCCCGTCCTTGAGATACCGCTGGAGGAGCTGCGAGAACGAGTCCCGGTCCTTCCTCCCTATGAAGATGGCCCTGTCTCCATCAACCGAGGCGGCCGTCGCGAGCTCCTTGGCGAGGTACATCAGGACGCGGGGCGACTCCCTCCGAAGAAGCTTGGGGAACTCAGCGTAGTTGCGGAAGATCGTCTTGTTGCCAACCCAGATCACGTCGGC
Organism: archaeon; assembly: GCA_016432545.1. Classification (NCBI taxonomy): domain Archaea; species archaeon. The sequence goes on along the minus strand of CP066694.1, from coordinate 1,335,915 downwards.
TTCTGGGAGCTCGAGGCGGAGGGCGCCGGACTTCTTGGTGTCCTTTGCGACTCCAGACCTGGCCCTCGTGAGGAGTTCCTCGTATGATCGCGCCATGAAGAGAAAAAATACCGATAGGGTATTTCAAACTATTGGGGCCCAGAGGTCCCAAAGATTAAATCGGAAACTGGCGAGGGCGGACTGTGAAGCCGAGGGCGGAGGTCGGCGTCTTTGGCGGTTCAGGCTTCTACAGGCTCTTCGGAGACTCGGAACAGGTAACGGTGAGGACGAAGTATGGGGCGCCAAGCGCGAAGGTCGCTATCTCGAGTTTGGGAGGGAGAGAGGTCGCCTTCCTGCCTCGGCACGGGGTCAGGCACGAGTTCCCTCCGCACAAGGTCCCCTACTTGGCCAATGTCAGCGCGTTCAGCCAGCTCGGGGTTCAGAGGGTAATCGCGCCGACCGCAGTGGGGAGCCTGAGAGCTGAGATCAAGCCGGGCGACTTTGTCTTCTGCGACCAGTTCGTGAACTTCACCTCGGGCAGGGTCGGGACCTTCTACGATGGGCCGGAGACGACCCACGTCGGGATGGCCGAGCCCTACTGCCCAGAGATGAGGAGTGTGGCTGTGGCGGCCGCAAAGAAATTGGGCCTGAAGTTCCATGAGAAGGGGACGGTCGTGGTCATCGAAGGACCGAGGTTCTCGACCAAGGCGGAGAGCAGGTTCTTCTCGAAGCAGGGCTGGGACGTGGTCAACATGACCCAGTACCCGGAGGTCGTGCTCGCCAGGGAGCTCGAGCTCTGCTACCTCAACGTGTCTCTTGCGACGGACTACGACGCAGGCCTGGAGGGAGACCCGGAGGCGGCGCCCGTTTCTCACGAGGAAGTCGTCAGGGTCTTCAATCAGAACATTGAGAGGCTCAGGGGCCTGATATCCGAGGTGGCGAAAGGACTCCCGGAGGAGCGAGGGTGCGACTGCAAGGCCGCCCTGAAACACGCGAGGCTGAGCGCCTGATTGGCGGACCTCGACCGAGAGGTCAGGGCCGCAGTGAGGAACATCCCTGACTATCCCAAGAAGGGCGTCTCGTTCAAGGACCTGACGACGCTCTGGAAGGACGCGAAGCTCTCGAGAAGGGTCACGAAGGCCCTCGAGGACCGGTGGAAGGGGAAGAGAGTCGATAAGGTCGTCGGGATAGAAGCGAGGGGGTTCATCGTCGGAGCTCCGCTTGCGGACCGAATGGGGGTAGGGTTCGTCCCCGCGAGGAAGGTGGGCAAGCTACCAGGGAAGAAGGTCAGCATGAACTACGAGCTGGAGTACGGCCGACAGGGGCTTGAAGTCCACTCCGATGCCATATCGAAGGGAGAGAAGGTGCTCGTGGTGGACGACCTGCTCGCGACCGGAGGCACCGCTCGGGCCGCAGCAAAGCTCGTCGAGAGGATGGGCGGAAAGGTCGTGGGATTCGCCTTCGTGACCGAGCTTACGTACCTGAAGGGGAGGGAGAAGCTCGAGGGGTATGAGGTCTACTCGCTCGCGAAGTATGACAAAGAGTAGCGAGCGACCTGAAGGAGCAACGATAAAGCAGATGAGTCTGCGGGGTAGTTAGGTTGACGAAGATAGCAGACCCAAAGCTCGCGGCCGAAGGCGAGAAGAACTTCAAGTGGGCGAAAGCCCACATGGGAGCGCTTACGGGTCTGGCCGAGAGGCATTCGAAGAAGAAACCCCTGGCCGGAGTAAGGCTCGGCGTCTGCCTGCACGTGACCAAGGAGACCTCTGTCCTGGTTGATACACTCCTCTCGGCCGGAGCCGAGGTCAGTCTTGCAGGCGCGAACCCCCTTTCCACGCAGGACGACATAGCGGCCTACCTGGCGACCAGGACTGAGGTCTGGGCATGGAGAGGGCAGACTGCCAAGGAGTACGACTGGTGCCTGGGGAAGGTCCTCTCCTTTAGACCGACCCAGCTCGTCGACGACGGGGCGGACCTGCACGTGGCGGCCCACGGGCGTGGTGCGAAGGGGATTGTCGGGGGGTCGGAGGAGACGACGACCGGGGTCGTCAGGCTGAAGGCCCTCGAGGCTGAAGGGCGGCTGAAGTACCCTGTCATTGCGGTCAACGACGCGAAGACCAAGTTCCTCTTCGACAACAGGTATGGGACTGGCCAGAGCACCCTGGACGGGATCATGAGGGCCACTGCACTGTTGCTGGCCGGGATGAGCGTAGTCGTGGTCGGATACGGGTGGGTCGGGAAGGGGGTCGCGATGCGCGCCAGGGGGATGGGCGGGAGGGTCACGGTCGTGGAGGTGGACCCGGTCAAGGCGCTCGAGGCTCACCTGGACGGGTTTGAGGTGACAGACATGCTGGGAGCGGCGGGGCGAGGGAGGCTCTTCGTGACAGCGACGGGTCAGAAGAACGTGATTCCTTACAGCGCGATCCTGGCGATGAAGGAAGGAGCGATACTGGCCAACGCAGGGCACTTTGACGTCGAGATCGAGGTGAAGACGCTCCTCTCGAAGGCAAAGTCGGTCAGAGAGGTCCGCCCCCACGTGGACGAGGTGGTGCTCCCGGGTGGGAAGAAGGTGTACCTCGTGGGGAAAGGCAGGATTGCCAACCTGGTAGCTGCAGAGGGGCACCCGCCGGAGGTCATGCAGATGTCGTTCGCCAACCAGTTCCTGGCTGCCCTTCGGATCCGCACGGACCATGGAAAGATGGAGAAGACGGTCTACGGGGTCCCGGCCGAAGTGGAGGACGAGGTCGCCAGGGCAGCTCTCGAGTCGATGGGGGTCAGAATCGGGGCCCAGACCGAGGCGCAGAGGATGTACGCCAAAAGCTGGGAAACCTGAGTCAAGGTTTATACTGAAAGATTGACGCTCGCAGTCAGAAGTGGCTCCGCGATCGCGACCCAAGAGCGGGCGGGTGCTCGTCCTCTGCGCCCTCCCATACACGAACGCCGTCCCCCACGTGGGGAACTTGGTCGGTTCCCACCTGCCTGCCGACATCTTCGCGAGGTACTGCAGGCTCAGGGGCCTCGAGACTGTGTTCATAGGAGGGACGGACGAGAACGGGACCCCCACCGAGGTCGCCGCCCTTGAGCTAGGGATTACACCAAGGCAGCTGACTGACGTCCTCTTCGAAGTGCAGAAGGGAATCTACTCTTGGTTCGAGATTTCCTACGACAACTTCTCCAGGACTTCGAGGGAGATCCACCACAGGACCACCCAGGAGTTCTTCCTCAAGATCCACAAGAATGGTTACGTAAGCGAGGGAGTACTCCGCCTGCCGTACTGCGAGAAGGACAGGATATTCCTCCCCGACAGGTACGTACAGGGGACCTGCCCCGTTTGTGGATACAAGTTCGCAAGAGGGGATCAGTGCGAGAATTGCTCGACACTCCTCGACCCAATCCAGCTGATCGACCCCAAGTGCAAGGTTGACGGCAGCGTTCCGGTCTTCAAGGACAGCAAGCAGCTGTTTCTCGAGCTTGGGAAGGTGCAGGGGGAGCTGCAGCGCTGGATCAGGTCCAAGAAGGAGTGGAAGAGCCAGGTGACGTCCCTCGCCCTGGGTTGGATCAAGGAGGGGCTCAAGAAGCGGTCAATCACTAGAGACCTGAGATGGGGGGTCCCGGTCCCCATCGAAGGGTACAGGGACAAGGTCTTCTACGTGTGGTTCGACGCGCCCATCGGGTACATCTCCTCGACCAAGGAGTGGGCCGAAGGTAAGGGGAAGCCCAACGAGTGGAAGAAGTTCTGGCTGGAAGGGGACGTGAAGATCTACAACTTCCTCGGCAAGGACAACATACCATTCCACACCATCTTCTGGCCCGGGATGCTGATGGCCCACGGAGGTATCGACCTTCCCTACGATGTAGTGGGGATGCAGTTCTGTAACTACGAGGGGGACAAGATCTCGAAGAGCAGGGGTTGGGGAGTCTTCTGTGAAAGCGTCCCTGAGGTGGGGCTGGACCCCGACGTATGGAGGTACTATCTCATCCAGCTGATCCCTGAAACGAGGGACACGGAGTTCAAGTGGGACGAATTCCAGAGCAAGGTCAACAACGAACTCGTGGCTAACATCGGTAACTTCGTCCATAGGACGACGACGTTCGCATGGAACTACTTCGGGGGGGAGGTCAAGGGTGGGAACCCCTCCGACGGAGCAGACTTCATGCATAGGGCGCTGGAGAATTGCGACGAGGTCGGTCGGCTGATGGACCAGGTCGACATCAGGGATGCGATGTCGAAAATCCTCGCAATCGCAGACCTGGGGAACGGGTTCTTTCAGCGGAGTCAACCCTGGAAGCTAATCAAGGAAGACAAGGAGGCATGCGAGCAGGTGATCTATTCGTGCCTCGAAGTTAGCAGGAAGCTTGCGATTCTCCTCCAGCCATTCCTGCCCGGGTCTTCTCGAAAGATACTTGCAACCCTAGGGACGCCTGAAGCGGGCTGGGAGGACATCCGGAAGATCCCGCGGGGGTTCAAGGTGGCTTCCAAGCCGGAGATACCCTTCAAGCGGCTCGAGGACGAACACCTGGAGAAGGCGAGGAAGCTGGCGACAAGGAGCCGCTCTGTGAAGGAATACTTCGGAGGCTGAAGGGCCGGGGCTATTCGCAGGACTGTAGTCCTTCCAACCCTTCGGGGAGGGCGAAGTCCATCTCCCCGTCTATGACCCTCTTGCCGAGGATCTTGTTCAGGGGGTCGTAGTCGTCGTACTTTGTCGAGGTGAAGCCGGACGCGAGGAGGCTAACCTGGAGCTGTGAAGACCCGGAGTACTTGACTCCGTACTCCACGTCCACCGACTGGTTGTTGATCATCGAGCCGAGGCGCCCGACGACCAGGCCCACCTCCTTCCCGGAGAGGGAGGAGTTGCCGTTGAGTATGACGACGGCATGGCTGGCCTCCTTCGCCTCTGCAAGCTTCCCGATTGAAAGGACTGCGCCCGCCAGAGCGTCCTCCGCCTTGTCGACGGTACCACTGTTGGAGACCCCCAGGAGAGAGTAGCCTTCTTGGAGCACGGTTGCGAGGACCTTGTTGAGGCCGACCGCTACGGAGGTTCCAGAGGACCTTGAGAGGAGCGAACCAAGGGCCTTGACAGCCTGCCTGTTGGCCGAGTCGTAGAGCCCGGTGAGGGTCGAGTCCCCCGTGGAGGACATCAGGACGTCGTTGTCGACGACTATCACGCCCCTCGAGGCGGCTCTGAGGTGCTTTAGCGAGACCCCCGCGTAGAACTTCATCTTCTTCTCGAACTCGAAAGGCATCATCGCGACCCCGACCGTTATCGCCCCGCCCTCGCTCGCAAGGGAGGCCACCAGGGGTGAGAGGCCGCTGCCGGTCGCCCCGCCGAGGCCAGCGACCACGAAGACCACTTTGGAGCCTGCGAGAGCTTCACGGATCCTTGAGATGGAGGCGTTTGCCAGGCCCCTGACGAGCGAGGGGCTCAGCTTCTGGTCGACTGGCGACTCTAGGAGGATCGAGTCTTGAGGGTCTGCGAACGTAAGGTCCCCTTCGTCGCAGGAGACGTAGACGAACCTCTCCACGAGGAGAGACCTTCTGCTCAGGAGCGAGACAAGTTTGCAACCCGCGCTGCCGATGCCGATGGCAGTGATTTCCGGGCGATTCTTAGATAACATTGGTTGGGCGCGTGCCCCATGTGCCGCCGGGCATTTACAATGCCCTCCAGTAGAACATTAGACAAAGTGTACACAGATTGTTGACAGCGCACTTTCGGCGGAGATTTTCCTAACCGACGGCCTTTGGCTTGATCTCGTCCTTGTTGACGATGCGGTTGACGAGGTCGTCCATCATGTGCCCCACGCACTCGACCCTGACTGCGGCCACGCCCTCCACTGACGTGCAGGCGTCGCGGATGCTCCGGCCGACGTCCACGGCCAGTGGACTGTAGGCCGAAAGCGGGCGGAACCTGACCCTGATGGTGCCGGGCTGGAGCTCGGAGACGTCGGTGATGGTGTTCAGTTCGCCGAGCTTCCTGTTCGTCTCTTCGTCCAAGATGTCCTTGAGACGTTCGGTGACCCGTGCCACGAGGTCGCTCTCCATCTCGAACTTCACGCCATCTTCATGCTATATGACTTTTGGCTTCGATTGCTCCCCTTCATCTCGGGAGATTGACGATCAGCGTTCCGCTTACGTAAACCGCGAGGAGAACGTACATACACCCCACTGAATAATATGGCCCCTAGGAAGGACAAGAAAATCCCTGCGTAGTTTAGGATGAAGTCAGCGTGGGTTATTGGCTCAGTTAGGAAATAGACTAAGCCATTACACGAGTCGAGTTGTGGGCAGGAGACCGTGGGCGGGGGCAGCATTTGCCGTAACTCATAGCTGGTCGCGTAGTGAGTGCCGAAAGCAGCCAGGACAAGGGCGATTCCCATGAGAACTATCCCAAGAATTGCAAAGGCCTTCATCCCAGATGTCTATTGTAAGAGGGCGATACTTAGGAATTTGCGAGGCGTGCACTTGCTTGATGGGCTTGCCCCCCGGCCGTCTAGGAGCCTAGAATCCCTTCACCAGTGGACCTTCAGCGTCATCGGATGCGACGCCTTGACTTCGTCGATCTTCCCGATGCTCGTGTTCTTCGGGACGGGTCCGAGAGTCCCGGCCTTCATCGAGTCGTAGATCTCGTTGAGCGCGGAGGCGTACTCGTCTAACATCTCCAGCGGTTCTGACTCGGTCGGCTCGATCATGAGGGCCTCGCTGACGATAAGGGGGAAGTAGACCGTGGGGGAGTGCATCCCGTAGTCGAGGATCGCCTTGGCCACGGTCATGGCGCCGCCCGGCAGGTCGCTCTTCACTGAGACCACCGCCTCGTGCTTCCTCCTAAGGTTGGGCGCATGGGAGGCGGGGAAGGCCGCGGGGTCGAGGCTCTTCCACAGGTAGTTGGCTGCCAAGACCGCGAGCGAGGAGACGTTGGAGAGCCCCGAGGCGCCGAGGAGTCTCATGTAGACGTACGCCCTCAGGAGGATGGCGGAGTTACCCACGAATCCCTTGAGCGGCCCGATGGTGTTCTTGAGACCGTAGTCAAGCGAGTATTTGCCCCCCTCGCTTGAGACGACAGGGACTGGAAGGTAGTCCGCGAGTTCCTTGCTCACGCCCACTGGCCCAGCCCCAGGGCCGCCGCCGCCGTGGGGGGTAGCGAAGGTCTTGTGGAGGTTGAGGTGGACGATGTCAAAGCCCATGTCGCCGGGGCGTGCCCTCCCCAGGAGGGCGTTCATGTTCGCCCCGTCGTAGTACATCAGGCCGCCTGCGTCGTGGACCGCCTTGGAGACCTCGACGACTTCGCTCTCGAAGAGGCCCAGGGTGTTGGGGACGGTGAACATCATCCCCGCAGTCTTGGGGCCTGCAAGCTCTGACACGGCCCTGGCCCTGACAAGGCCTGAGGCGTCTGACTGGACCTTGACCACCTTGAAGCCCGCCATCGCTGCGCTGGCCGGGTTCGTACCGTGGGCGGAGTCGGGGACAAGGATCTCGTCCTTCTCGGGGCGACCCTGGTCTCTGAGGAACTTCCGCATGATCAGGACCCCTGCGAGCTCGCCCTGGGCTCCGGCTGCGGTCGAGAGGGAGAACCTGCTCATCCCGGCGATCTCCGAGAGGGCGCGCTCCAGCTCGTAGAAGATCGAAAGGATGCCCTGGACTGTTTCGGCCGGCTGGAGGGGATGAGCGTTCTTCATGGTGTCAGAGCCCGCTATCATCTCGGAGACCTTCGGGTTGTACTTCATGGTGCAGCTTCCCAGGGGGTACATGCCGAGCTCGACGGAGAAGTTCATCTGGGACAGGCGGTTGAAGTGCCTCAGGACCTGGAGCTCAGAGAGCTCGGGGAGTCTGACCGAGGCCCGCCTCATGGACGCTGGGACGAGGGCCATTGGGTCGGCGAATTCGGCCATGACGTCGGGGTCGCTCGGAGCGAGCATGCCCACTCGCCCCGGCCGGCTCAGGTCCTTGATGAGCGGCTCGTCCCATCTGGCCTGCCTGAACCTGTCCGGCATGCTACAGGGCCCCCTCCAGCGCGGACGAGAGACGTTCGATGTCTTCCCGGGTGTGTACTTCAGTGACGCAGTATACGCCTCCGTTGATGCCTGTCGCCGGCTCGAGCGGGTATCCAGCCAGGACGTTCGCCTTTGCGAGGCGCTCGTGGACTGCGGGTGCCCGGGCCTTTTCGTATGAAACGACGAACTCTTTGAAGAACGAGCCGGAGAAGTGGGGCGAAGAGACCCCCTTGACCTTCGAGAGCCTCCTGGACGCGTAGTGAGAGTTGGCGATTACCGCCTCGCCGAGCGAGCGGAAGCCCTCCTTCCCCAGGAGGGAGAGGTAGCATGCGGCCGCGACCGCCATCAGCGACTGGTTGGTGCAGACGTTGGAGGTCGCTCCCTCTCTGCGGATGTGCTGTTCCCTGGCCTGCAGGACCATGGCGAAGGCCTTCCTGGCCGGGTCTGCGACCGAGGAGGTGAGGCCAATCAGCCTGCCTGGCATGCTCCGGGCCAGCTTGAGGTCCTTGACGGCGAAGATCCCCAGGTGAGGCCCGCCGTAGTTCATCGGGATGCCGAGGGGCTGCCCCTCACCGACCACGATGTCTGCCCCGTAGGAACCTGGCTCGCGGACTAAGGACAGTGATATCGGGTCGACCCCGACGATGGTCAGCCCTCCCGAGGCCTTCACCAGCGAGGCGACCCGCTCTGACTCCTCTTCGATGACCCCGAAGTAGTTGGGGTTCTCGATGTAGAGGCACGCCGAGTCGGGCGCCTTCTTGACAAGGTCTGAGGAGTCGAGTGTCCCGGTGGACCGGTCGAAGGAGACCGGCACGATCTCTACGCCCATAGCCTCGCTGTAGGTGCGGATCACCGCGAGCCTTCTGGGGCTTGTGCTCTCCGCCACCAGGACCTTCTTCCTACCGGTCACCCTGGCGGCCATCCTCACCGCTTCGCCCGCGGCGGAGGCCCAGTCGTACATCGAGCTGTTGCAGGCCTCCATGCCGAGGAGGTCGCACATCAGGCTCTGGTATTCGAAGAGGGCCTGGAGTATGCCCTGGCTGATTTCCGCCTGGTATGGCGTGTAGGCAGTGTAGAACTCGTTCCTGGACATGATCGACTCGACGACCGCGGGGATGTAGTGTGGCCAGACGCCTCCACCAAGGAAGCAGAGCGACCCTGGGGGGGTCTTGTTGGCCGAGAGCCTGTTCTGAACGTCCCGCCTTACAGAGTACTCGGATCCGCCCTCAGGGACTTTGAGCGCCCGCCCGAGCCTTACGCCAGGGGGTATGTCGGAGAAGAGCTCGTCGATGGACTTTGCGCCGATCTTGGACAGCATCTTGGCCACGAGGGCCTCGTCGAGATTGGGGAGGAGCGGATGGCGCGATTGAGGTTGTCCCATCTTTTTTGGCTCGAAAAACGCTTAAAATAAGAACGTAGCGGCGTTGGCCCGTTCCCTTGAAGCGCTTTGTATCAGGTTTCTTCTTGCTCCTCCTTGCCGTCTCTGTCGCTTCGTCGGTTCCCCTGGCCCAGGCTCAGGGCTCCCCCCACGTGGTCGTGCGCAGCGTGTACCAGATCCAGAGATACGGGTACGCCTACGTCAACGAGACCTTCATCTTCTCCAGCAACTCGACGACGGGCGCCGACGTGCCCTCGGTGACGATCGGGTTTGGGAACCTGTCGTCCAAGGTTGCGAACTACTCTCTAATCGGTGATGGATTCAGCCTGGCGGCGCAGTCGCCCAACGGCCCGTTCACTGTAATCGGGGGAGGCACAATAGCTCCGTCCGGGTCCAAGAACTTCACGCTGACCGTGCTCATGACCGGGATGGTCTGGAAGGCGGCGAACGGTAGCCTTGTAGTCGAGCTCCTCGCTAGGCCCTCGATCAGCATCACCGTGGACAAGATCGTCGAAGTGGTCAAGATGCCGCCCTCGACCGTTCTGACCTCCAGACCGAAGGGCCTGAAGGACCTTTCCGCTGGAAGCAACGTGACTTACTCGAACACGATCGCGAGCCTTAGCCCTGGAATCGCCAACACTTCGATCAGGGCCGTCATAACATCCACGGCAGAGGACCTCCACCCATTGGCAGTCTATTCAGCATCGAGGACAGTCTCAGCCGCCCCCGACGGGACTCCCTTAATCACAGACTCGATCTCATTTGAGAACCTGGGGGCCAACCAGCTGAACATCCTGGTCGTAAAGCCTCTCGCGCCCTCCGGGGTCCTGGTGACCCTGCTGCCCCCGATCGAGCCGCGCCTCCTCGGCCCGGTCAGGTTCGCCCTTACCAACTACATAATCCCGCTCTCCGCCTCTGTCGTGGCGAGCCCGGTTCCGCCCGGGTCAAACTACACTGTGACTTACAGGTACGCGCCGGATTCGAAATACTACACCACCTCCGGGGGTCAGGTCGTCCTCAACCTGCCCAACACCCCGCCCATCGACGCGTTCGTATCCGGATACAAGATTGCCGTGACCGTCCCCAACGGGGTCAGGGTCGTGACTGCCCCGCCCGGAGCCTTCACCAACGTCGCACCTAGGCGGGAAGGAAGTGTGAGCGTAGCCTACGCGCCTACGGTCGGATGGGGCGTCGAATCGGCGATTCCCGGTGCGTCAGTGGTGTTCGTCCTGCTCCTAGTTGGTCTGATTGTCACGAGGAGCACCGTCACCGAGGAGGAGGAGACGGAGGAAGAGTCTTCCACCGAGCGCGCATCTGCCATGGTGCAGGCCTTTGACGAAAAGACGACCCTGATCAACGGGATGTGGGCCGAGATCTCGGGCCAGGACCCCAACGAATTCGACAAGGAGTACTTCGCTGAAGTTCGGGGGAGGCTCGACGCGTTCAGGAGCAGGGCCCTCCAGAGGCTCAACGAGGTCAAGCAGAAGTCGACGACTCAGAAGTTCTTCGACCTGCTCAACCAAATCCACGCGACAGAGAGGGAGGTCGACAGGGCGACCAAGGACAAGCTGAACCTGTACGAACAGTACTACATGAGGAGGATGAGGAAGGAGGTCTACGACAGGCTCCTCCCGCAGTACACCAAGAGGCTCGAACGGGCGCTCAACCAGCTTTCGGATGAGCTCCACGTGGTCCAGAAGGAAGCGAAGCTCCTCTAGGCCCGCTCCACCTCTACTCCCCAGGGGCAAATTTATGAGGCGGGCAAAGGCGCGCATTCTCGATGAGTAGCGACTCGGTAGAGAAGCTGGTGATCATCGGTTCTGGTCCGGCCGGGCTGACGGCCGCGATCTATGGCTGCAGGGCCGACCTCAACCCCCTGGTCTACATGGGAACGAAGTACGGAGGGCAGCTAATGCTTACCAGCGACGTGGAGAACTTTCCGGGCTTCCCTGACCCCGTGCTCGGCCCCGACCTGATTATGAAGATGAGAGCCCAGGCCGAGAGGCTGGGCGCCAGGCTTGTCCAGGATGACGTGGTCAAGGTGGACTTCCGGAGGCATCCGTTCGAAGTCTACACCGAGTCGGGCGTCACCAGGACTTTGAGCGTGATCATAGCGACAGGAGCCAACCCGAGGCGCCTGAACCTCTCGTCGGAGATGAAGCTGATGGGCAGGGGCGTATCGAACTGCGCGGTCTGCGACGGTTTCTTCTTCAGGGGGAAGAAGGTCGCTGTCGTAGGAGGGGGAGACACCGCCATGGAGGAGGCGACCTTCCTGACAAAGTTCGCGTCTTCGGTCCAGGTCATCCACAGGAGGGACGAGTTGAGGGCGAGCGCAGCCCTGCAGAAGGAGGCCCGAGAGAACCCCAAGATCAGCTTCCTGTGGGACACGGCCGTGACCGAGGTGCTCGGGGACGGAAAGGTGCACGGGATCAAGACGAAGAACCTCAAGACCGGAGGCGAAAGCACGCTGGAGCTCGACGGGGTCTTCGTGGCAATCGGGTACGACCCCAACACCGAGATCTTCAGGGGGCAGGTCGAGCTGGACGAGAAGGGTTACGTGGCGGTCAAGAACCACACTGAGAGCAGCGTCCCGGGGGTCTTCGTCGCCGGGGACGTGCACGACTTTCGGTACAGGCAGGCGGTCACCGCGGCCGCGGACGGTTGCAAGGCCCTGTTGGACGCCGAGAAGTTCGTGAAGCAGAAGCTCGAAGTGAAAGCTGTCAGTTAATCACGGGCAGGAAGCGGTCGTCAGCGTAAGACTTGCTGAGCGGGCCGACGATCGGCGTCTTTGTCCCGCAGGTGGTGCACCGGTTCTGCGAGTCGAGGTTGTAGCCCAGTATCTCGTACCCGTTCCGCTTGATGAGGACGCCCCCGCAGCCCGGGCAGTACGTGCTCTCGGCGGGGTGGCCAGGGACGTTCCCGATGTAGACGTAGTTGAGCCCGGCTTTCTTCGCGATGTCGTAGTGCCTTTCAAGCGTCTTGACAGGGGTAAGGGGAAGGTCCATCATCTTGTAGTCGGGATGGAAGCGCAGGAAGTGGACCGGAGTCTCCGGGCCCATTTTGTCGTAGACCCAGCGGCAGAGCTTCTCGGCGGCCTCGAGGGACTCGCCGACCTCGGGGACGATGAGATCGGTTATCTCGACGTGCACCTTGGTCTTCTCCTTGACCTCGAGGAGGCTCTGGAAGATGGGGTCGGCGTTTGGGATCGAGATGTACTTTCGGACGAAGCCGGTCTCCCCGCTCCCCTTGAAGTCTACTGTGACGCAATCTAGGAATTCGTTCATCATCGAGACGGCTTCAGGGGTGTCGTAGCCGTTGGAGACGAAGATGTTGAAGAGGCCCTTGGAGCGGGCCAGGCGACCGACGTCCCGGGCGTACTCCATGAAGATTGTCGGCTGGTTGTAAGTATAGGCGATCCCCTCGCAGCCGTAGGAGACCGCGTTGGAGACGATTTCATCGGGCCTCGCATCGACCCCTTCGATCTTGCGCAGCTGGCTGATGTCGCTATTTTGACAGTATGAACAATTATGGACAAGAATCCCATCCGCAACATAATTGTGGTCGGTGATAGTTTCGAAACTGTAAACTGCCTCTTGTCTGTCAGTGGGTCGGGACGACTTTACATCAACCCAGAGCCTCATGTTTGCCATCTGGGGCTTCGACAGACGAGCTACCACGAGTGCTTTCGACTCTTCGGAGTGGTTGAACAAATAGGAGCCAGAGATTCTGAGCACGTCCCAACCGTTTGCTCGGAGGGTCTCGTCCCTAATGCGATCACTGGCTTGGACTTCAGGGTCGTGATAGTGCCACCATCCGTCGACCTCGACATCTAACTTTTCTTCCACGAAAGCTGCGTCTGCAATGTAGTACGACTTCGAGTGTTCGAGCCGCTTCTCTAACTTGACTCGGTACTCCTTCTCGTACGGCATTTCCAAGGAGTCCAGCAATGGATAGAGTTTGAGCTGAGACTTCGACGGATGCTGATGAAGCCAGGTCCGCAGTCGCTCGACGTTTCTGTGCCATCCATGCGTGTCATCTCTGAGGAAACGCTCCTTGCTGGACTGGAGCGCACGCCGGGCCACATCAGGGTCTTTCATCGGGTTGTTGGCCTTCATCCGCTCGCGGCTTCGGAGGAGCGATTCATCCGAGTGCTTCATGCCCAGAGTATAACACCGCCCCCGGTGGCGGTTCCAGTCGTCATATCCTATGAGCTTCTCTCCGCACTTGTGGCAGGTGAAAAACCCTGTTCTGCCGCGGGCAGCGTGTTTCTTGTTCCAGCTCTCTGTTTGTGCCTGCCAAACCCGAAGAATCTCGTCTCCTGCACCCAATTGGCTGACCACCTTCCAGCCCTCCTTGGTGAGGACGGGGTGCTCTTCTGTCAGAAGGATTGGTCTTTGGTCGTTATCGCCGTATGTCACCTCCCAAAGTCTTCCAGTCAACATCTGCGCATGGGTAACGACGTTGGGTTCGATGCGCATCCCCGCATTGATGTCGTAAGACCAAAGCATGTCGCCAGGAAGCACGCTTTCAACCGCCTTCGTCGTGCCGTCCGAAAGTAAGACCTGAGACCCAGCCGGATGGCACGCCCATGAACATCCGCTTGTGGCGATCGAGAAGATCTTTGACCCGGGCCGATAGTGGACCACCGGCTTCTTCTCAATCGGGTCGATGTGCCCGGCCATGACCTTCCCGTAGACCAGAAGGTAGAGACTGCCGCCGACCACTCCTCTTACTCCACAGAACCCGACCTGACCCTCACCAATCTGGCAGTTGCGGGCGCAGGCGGTGCACTGAATCCTACCGCTTGGGAGGGGGCGGAAGAGCTCGGCCTCCTTGCCCATCGGAACAGTCAGAGGGGCCCGGGCGGACATGCGATTACTTCGGAGGCCTCAGGCCATTAAGGGTTTGCGAGGCATCAGACCGAATTCTGGTTGATGAGAGCAAACGTATATTACGTATGTTATGACGCGGCGACTTTGCTGTCCGACAATGGTCGACTTCACTCAGCTCATCCTCCTTGGCGCGATAGCTGGCTTCACGATCTTCCTCGGCCTTCCCGTGGTGCTTGTGGGAATAAGCGAGAGGGTCAGGGGGTTCCTCAACGCCTTCGCCATCGGGATCCTCCTCTTCCTCATCGTTGACGTATTCAGCCACGCGTGGGACCAGGCATCAGGCGCTGCGCTCTCCGCCTCGCATGGAGGCCTGCCGGCCTCGACCGCCTTGCTCGACCTCGGGCTCATGTTTGGAGGCCTTGCGCTCGGGCTACTGGGGCTCGTCTTCTACGAGAGGAGGTACATGGCGGTCGGGAACGAAGGCTCGATGGCCCACAAGCTGTCCACGATGATAGCTCTGGGCATCGGAGCTCACAATTTGAGCGAAGGTCTGGCGATAGGACAGTCTTACGCGTCCAGCGAGCTGGGTCTCGCCGTTGTCCTCATCGTCGGGTTCGGGGTGCACAACTCCACGGAGGGGTTCGGGATCACCGCGCCCCTGGTCGGGATCAGCCCCAAGCCTAAGAAGTCCTTCCTCGCCAAAGTGCTCTTCATCGGTGGGGCTCCAACCTTCTTCGGCACCATCATCGGGAGCCAGTTCTCGAGCCCCGAGGCCTACATCCTCTTTCTTTCGATCGCCGGAGGCGCGCTGGTCTACGTGACAATGACGATGTTCAACACGGGAAGGAGGCAGTACAGCAGCAACCTGATGATGGGAGGCATTTTCTTCGGTCTCTGCACCGGGTTTCTGACTGACCTCGTCGTGGCCTTGGGTGGCGCCTAGGGCTGCCTGTCAGCGGGCTACTTCCAGGTCAGACGTACGAGGTTTCCAAGCGCGGCCGTCTCGAGGAGGTTGATCAGGACGAGGTAAGGCGCCGCCGCTTCCACTATGGCCTGGGCCGAAGGCACGAGGCCGTAGAGTATGAACCAGAAGACCACTATGACCAGGTTCTGCAGGAGGAAGAAGAGTGCCACTGCAAGGAGGCTCATCGTCGCCCCCGACTTCAGCCTCTGCCAGCTCTTGAAGTAGAGCGCCCCCAGGACTAAGAGGAACGCCACGTTCAGCAGCGCGAAGACGGCCGCCACGTTCATCCAGAATATCCCGAACTCCATCCTAGTTCATGCACCCGTCAATCATATTTCTAACTTTGCCCAAATCGCGCCCACATCCCTCTAATCGCATCGAAGTGCTTCTCGGCATAGGGAGTCAGGAAGTACATCGCCCCGTACGCCCCCTTCGCGTTGGGCACTATCACCCCGTTCTCCTCCAGCAGTCTGATGTGGTGCTGGACGGTTTTGTAATCCAGGGAGAGCTTCTCTGAGATCTGATTGGGGTTGAGCGGCGCCTCTCTAATCAACTCCACTATCCGGACCCTGTTGTATCCGCCCCTGGTCCCTAGGAAGATGTAGGTCATCACCCGCTTGAAGGCCGGGTCGACCTGGGCGGCCCCCTGTTCGCCTCCTTGGGCTGGCCCCATCTGCGGCGTCGCCCTCATGGGCCGAAAGCGCACGAGCGCGTGCAATCGACGGGCCCCGAGGTGCTGTGAGTAGTAAAGGTTGAGCCGTGCCTGCTCAGGCCTTGCGGACCCAGACCGAGGTGCCCTCGACCTTGACCTCTATCGAAGGAAGCGGCACCGAAGCAGGGCCCCCTACGACGGCCCCTGTTCTCACGTCGAACCTCGAACCGTGATTCGGGCATTGGACCACGTACCCGTTGAGCCTGCCCCTGCCGACGGGCCCGCCTGCGTGGGTGCACTTGTTGGGGTGAGCGAAGTACGAGCCCTCGATGTTCGCGACCCAGACCTCCGCGTTCCCCGACTTCACTATCTTGACCTTTCCCGGAGGAAGCTCGGAGGTCTCGGCGACCTTCTCGAAATCTTCCATCATGCCTGCGCGCCTCCGATGGAGAACCTTCGAGGCGAAGTCAGGTCGGTGAACCAGTCTTGCTCTCCTTTGAGAAGCCCCGGAACCTTCGAGCCGCTCAGCCAGCTCATGATTATCCCCTGGTCGCCCATTCCTGCGGCCAGAGCCGTCCTCATGGTAAGCATTCCGAGGAGTGGCCTCCAGTCCCTTGGCTTGGACCAGTTCTCGCCCCAGATCTGGTCGGTCGAGAACTCGACGCCGGGGAAGTAACGTTTCATCTTCTCCTCCTCTTCCCCGAGCTGGTAGAGCTCGAGGATGAGCCTGTCGCCCCTCGGATAGAAGAGGTCGTACTTCTCCTCCATCGTCCAGTAGATCTTCTCCTCCGGGAAGACGTCCGGGACCCTGTTCGTCGGTGTGCTCGCGATGATCACTGACCCCTCGGTCTCGACGCCATCGCCTATCCCGGGGACTGGCTCTAAGTTCGTGGCGAGCACGAGCTGCGAGCACTCTATCTGGGCCCTGTCTGTCTTGACGGTCACCTTGTCGCCGTCCTCATTCCATGAGACCATGGGAGTCCCTTCGAAGATGGTCAGGCCTTCCATTTCTGCGAGGGCCGAGGCGAGCCTCGCGGGATGGACCTGCCCGACCGCGTCGAATGAGATACCGCCCTTGAACAGGACCAGTGGGTAGATCTCGGACAGCTGGTCTGTACTCAGGAGGGTTGTGGGAAGGCCCAGGGTCCTGAGGGCCTCGTGCTCCTCTTGCACCGACGCTAGATCTTCGTCGTTCTGGGCGATCATCACCGCGCCGCAAGACCGGAACCCGCAGTCGGCCTTCGGCGCCAGGCTCTTGATTTCTGAGATTACTTTGGAGGTTTCAAGCCAGAGCTTCTCTGTGGTCTCCTGGCCGAAGACCTCGACCCCCGGGACGAAGTTGGTCCCGCTCCCGTAGTATAGCACCCCAGAACTGGCACCGGTAGCTGGCCCTCCCACTTCATCCCTCTCGATGAGCGCCACGTCGCGCCCCTCCTTTTTCAGAGCCCTTGCGGAGGAGATCCCGGCCATCCCCCCTCCGACCACGAGCACGTCGCAGCGAAGGTCCTTCTCTAGTGCCGCCCGCCTCTTTGTAACCGGCCAGATGGGGTTAGCCTGCAAACAGGGTAGGAGGTCACGCGGTCCGTTTATGAATGATTTTCCAAGTCAGGCCCAAATCGGGGCCTTTGTGCAAGGGTCGGTGAGTTGGGGCAGATTTGGGCCTGAACTCGGCCGGCCCTTAAATACGGTCCAAGATGCGCCTTTTTCGTGGAAGATATTTCCCAACGAAGAAAAGCAATTGCAAAGACAGTATGGGCAGTCGTCGTCGTGGTCGTAGTGATCATCGGCGCCGGCGCCTACATCTACTACAGCGGCTACCAACTAGGCGGAAACAACACTACAACGAACACTACAACGAGCACCACAACATTCAGGACTGGCACCTCAGTCCCAACCAACGAGATACTCACCGGGACGACAAGCGCTGGTTTCTACAAGGGAGACATAGTCAGCTTCGTCTACTCCCAGCAGTATCAGTGCCTTCCTGCGCTCTCCAACTACGCTACCAATCAGACAGAGGCCAATGCGGCCGCAGCCAAGACAAGCTGTGAAGTCGCAGGCGGTGACAAGACCGCCCTGAACAACGCGGCCCCAGTCTTCATCCTAGTACCGGCCTATGCCGGCCTGTCGATCTTCGGAGTCACGGCTCTCGGAGCGACAAGCCAGGGATACCCGGTCTACAACAACAACGTCGTCTTCACCCAGTGCGGGGCAGGAGGGAGTACCTCAGCGTGCGCCGACCACCCGACACTGATCTACTCGCCATACTTCACAGCGGTGGAGAAGCACCTGGGACTCAACAACGGATACACTCCAGCACAGCTCCCTGAGGGAGTTCTGCCGGTGCCAGCGCACAGCCACGTGGTCAACTACGTCGGCGGCGCCAGCATTCCGTGGTACGTTGTGACAGTCCTCGTCTTCGACCCCAACGTCATGCCTGATGGTCAGACGGGCCAGTGCCACCAGTGGGTAAGCTCGAATCTTTCGAGCGCCACGGGTAACTGCCTGACCTCGTTCGACGCCATCTCCAGGGCGCTGACAACGAAGACTACGGCCACTGCGAACGCCAACCAAACACAGAGCAACCCGATCTACACGACTCTCGGAGGAGTGCCTACCCAGGTCGCCATCCCGGGCGTCAGCGTGGTCTCGGACAGCTCTTCGACTAACACGAACCTGTTCCTCTGGTTCGCTGTTAACAACAACAACCCATTCAGCAGTTGAATACAGACAGACTAGGCGAGGAAGCACCTCGCCTACCCCACTGTTTTGGTCAAGGCTTTTATTCGAAGGAGTCTGGTGAGTAGGTGCATGTACGGGCCGATAGCCGCTCAGGTGAACCTGGGGCTGCAGCTGGTCGCTTTCGCGCTCATACTGGCGGGAGTAAGGTACGCGATCAAGACGCACAGGGCATACGCGTCCGGGAACGATGACGAGACCAAGAAAGGGTCGAGGTACGAGTGGGTCCACAAGAACCTGATGACTTCGGCAGTGGTGGTGTCAGGAATCGGGGCGCTCTTCTGGATGATTCCCAACTTCCTGCTGGGCTGGAACTACGGGACTTCATTCCCCGAGTACGGGACCGGGGGATACCAGAGCTACCTCACGTTGTTCGGGGCCTACAACGAGCACTGGTACTTGATCCCGGTGATGGTCACCCTCGGTGTGCTCACCTCCGTCCTTGGGGTCTACCTGGTCCTCAGGATGAGGTGGAGCCGCTTCCCGCAGAGGCTCGCGGTCCAGAACTTCAGGCCGGTCATGATCACGACGTGGAGCCTCTGGGTCCTGAACGTCTTCGTAGGCATAGCCGTGTACTACTTCTTCGCCTACCTGGCTGTAGGCTGAAGGACATCCCCGTCTTCGCGAGCGCGGCCCCATGAAGCTGATGTACATTTTTGTACACTGTCATCTTGTGAGGGTGTCGTGTTGGGGTGTCGCTTTGGGGCGGTGTCAGCCTAGGAATAAGTCGACTTCTGCGAACGTTTCAGCCTAATCAATTTGGGTAAACGTCGTGAAGGGGAAGAGAGTTGAGATGAAGGCGGGAAAAGCGGCTAAAGCGGCTTCTTGAACACATCGGTCGAAATATCCGTCATCAGTTGGTCCTCAGTAGAGGCAGACTCCTCGACGAGCGACTTAACTCTCGCCATGCTCTCGTCATACTTCCCCACTATCGCCCGTTGGGTGGGCAGGTCGTAGACTGGAATCTTCAGCCGTCCAAGCTCTTCCTCTGCCGTTCTCCCGTATTGTCCAGTGAAGGTCGCGTTGACGAGGAAGTTGAACGGCTCAGAGGTGAGGACGATTCTGAGATACTTCCTGAGAACAACATCCTCGCCTTCTTCTTTCTTGGGGACGAGCTTGTAATACTCGTCAGTCGCAAGAATTTCGTCAATGTCGTCAGGGACGACTCCGACGATGGCGTTCTTGAGCTGGATTCTCGATACAACCAAATCTCCTTTGCGGAAAATCTGGGTCTTCTTCAGCTTCGGGTCTGAGCTTCCACCGATAACTTCGTATTGTATCTCGCCTCCTTTGGTAATACGGTCGATGAACTTACTCCCGTAGTCGTTGGCATCCCCCGTCACCTCCTCACGGTCAAAGTCGACGACTTCGCTGATTGGTCTTGCCCTCCCCGTTTCCTCTATCGCTTTGAGGATTGCGAGGCGTCTGGGAGAATAGAACTTCGGGTCGAGCCTATTGTTGACCTGTTTGGTGACTGGGTCGTATGAGTTCAAAAGGTCCGAAACTTTGCAGATGAACGAGAACTTTGAGAGCCACGACCTACCACTCTTGAACTTCCTGTAATCGTCGAGGATATCCTTAAGGTCGTTGGGTAGCCGTTTCGTGCTCTTCCCGTAGCTCTCGCCCAAGTTCTCCGCCATTGCCATGAAGACTTCTGGGCCCTGAGTGATTCCTGTCCCCTTCTTCTGGAGCAAGAGTATGCTCGTAAAGTTCTCGGCACCCTGTTCGTGGAACGCCCCCCACGGGAGCGAAACGATTGCTTTGATGTTGAACTTCTTCTTGATGAAGTCCCTGACATATGCTTCGGTGGGATTGTCTAAGACCCCATCATCTACGATTATCCCGAGCGTCCCACCTTCCTCCAGGAGCTGGTATCCACGCTCGATGAAGAGAATCTTCTTGTCCCTCCCTCTCAGGTTCTCTTCACTCTTCGTCCATTCGAAATCGTGCTTCTCTTCGTCGTATCGATGAATGTAAGCGAGTTCGAAACCTCCAAGAGCGTCCGTCCCGTCCAAGTCATACACTGTTCCGAGGTCTGCGTTGGAACTGAACGGAGGGTTTGTCAGCGCGAGTTTGAACGAACCCTCCTTCAACTCGTTCTCAAATGCTATCCTCCTAAGTGAATCTCCATAGTGAATGCCAGTCGAGCCGTCACCGTGGACGCTAAGGTTCATGGCCGCAGTCTTCGCTATTGTATCTTCGTTGTCGAACCCTACGAGCATCTCCTCGCAGAGACTTTTCTTGACCCTATCGTATTCCTCCCCACTCGCCTCGTTGAAGGGGAGCCAGTTTCCTTCGGCGGTCTTCTCCATGAACCGCTGTCTGAGTTCGTTGTCAAGAATCGTGAATACGGACAGAAGGAATCCGCCGCTTCCGCAGGCAGGGTCGACGCAACGCAGACCTTCTGACCCCCAAGACGGGCCCACCATGTCGACCATGAAGTCGACGATTCTCCTCGGCGTGAAGTATTGACCGTTCTCCCCTCGGAATATGGTGCTAACGAAGTTCTCGTAAACGTGGGCGACAGGGGGATACACCTTCCCCTCCTCGTCGACGAGGAACTTCTTCTGAAGGGTCTCTACTATCCCGTTAACTATCACGTCGTCGAGTTCGAGCTTGTCTTCACTCCTGAATATCGGGACATTCTTCAGGCGGTAATGGGTCTTGAGGTCTTCGAAGAGCGTGCCCCCTATGTAGTTCTCCCCTTCCGCTTCGACCTTCTGAAGAGTGAAACGGTTCTCCTTGCCCTCCCTTTCTCTTCTGTCCTCGTAAAGTTTGATGAAGAGGAGCTTGTTCATTTCGGTGAAGGCATCCTTCCCTGTCTTGGACTTGCTCGCATTCCGCATTTCGTTCTGGCAGTTGAGGAGCAGATGGCCGAACTCTTTGTCATCGGACACGGGCGCCCTAACGACAGGGGCGTAGCTCAGTCGCCTTCCGAGAGCAACTATCCGCTTCTTTGAGAGCCACTTCTGCATCTCCACGAACTTTGAGACCAGCTCGTTCTCCATGACAGGAGAGAATGGAAGTTCTTTCCTCGAATTGGTCTCGTAGATGTGGGTCTCGACGACATTTGTATCGAGGTAGAACCGTGGCTTCGGTTTGAGTTCATTGGCCTGCGAGTAATCGTAAGCCTGTCCTTCGGCATCTTCCGTCGCTGACTTCAGCGCGTGGCCGTAGCTCTTTGCCTCAATCACAAAGACAGGGTCATCATGCTTCCTGACCACCACGTCGCTTTGGCCGCCCATCTGCTTGACGGCCCTCCCAGCGTTCCTCGTGAGATGTGGTTTGATGTCGATGTCTTTGACCGAATACCCGAGGGCGCGGCGGAGGAACGGGACGATGAAGTGCGTTATCGTGGCGTCCTCGGACGGGGAGAGATTGAGGACATTCTCAAGCGTCTTGTTCCCAATCAGCCAGTCTTGGGCATCAGATTCTGGTATCCCGAACCATTCCGCGACGCGTTTTGTATCGCCGCTCTGGGCCACGGGTCGGGCAGACGCCACGGAGGCATGGGTCGGCAGAAAACCAATATAGACTTTTGCCGTCTCTCACGGTCACAATTTGCACGAATGTCCCAATTGCGGTTCTACCGGTTTCAAGGCCAAAGACATCGGCGAGCACACCGTCCAAATCAGTTGTGCGAGGTCTGGGTGGATGCCTCCGCCCGTGAAGATTGACGAGATGGTAGACAAAGAGAAATTACGATGAGGAAAGAAGCCTTAACTCGTTTGACTCGCCATCACTCACTCATGCCACGTCCGAAGAAAGTGCTGATTGTCGCGGGGGTTGCGAGGGTGGGCAAATCAACGACTATCGGAAAGAATGCGCATAGCGGCCTGAAGGCGAGCCTGAGACCTGTTTCAGGCAGATACCTATTCTCTCACGAAGGGAAGGGAGTTTGTATCTTCCACGGTTCCTGTCAAGAACAAAGAGATTGTCCGTTCTGCGACTTCGAGGCCGTGAACAGATGCATGGATAGAAAGATGAGGTTCGCCGAGAAAGGGGGTTGCTCATTGCTAATCACGGCCTTCAGGATTCAGAGGAACAGGAAGGGAGAACTGAACAAGCTCTGCATCACTGAGCCGATTAAGAAACTACGAGGGGAGGGAGTCAGCGTCAAGCTCACGTATCTGCCTTCAGAGTCGGCCAAAGGCTCTGAAGAAATCGGTCGATTCATGTCTTCCCTTGGCGCGGAGGTCATCCCCAGAATAGGTGTGCGGGAACAAGTGCAAAGACTCTGGAACATCTTCCTTAGTTTCGACCCCTAACTGCCGACGGCTAACGCCTTTGGCGTCTGCCGACAAGTTAAGAGAATCGAGAGGAGGCCCTTATGATGTGGGACACGACGTATTCCTCTCGTTCATAGAACTCAGCCTTGAAGGAAGCTGGGATGAGATTACTTCCTCGGGCGAACTGGAGCTTAAGGATGTGGTGAACGGCAGAGCCTTTGTTGCTATGGGCGAGTCGTCGATTTCAGTCGTAGAACCTGAAGCCGCCATCAGACGATTCAGTTTCAAACAGAGTGCTCTCATCATCGTCGGCAATTCGGTCGTCTCTTTTGACCGCCGCGAAATGGAGAACGAGTTCTCGGTGGATGAAGAAGCGCGAATGTCAGGCGGTAGACGGCTGAAGTTCGACACCTAAGCCCTCATGAGCCGACGCTTGACGGAGAAGTCGGTGAGCCGCTATCTTGAACAGTTCCACGAAGAATCTGTCATATTAAGCTGGACTCGTTGGTGTTTCTGATAACTCTCTTCGTGATACAGCTTTATTCAGATTATTCGCTGGCTATGAGACGCATTGGATAAGAAACTCCAATGGTTCGTCGAACTTCTCGCGACCATCGTACTCTGGAGGATAATAGACCCGTTACTGTCGTACCTGTGGTCGGTAGTCACCTCGGTCCCCTTCGGGGGATTCGGCTTGATACCCACCCTCGACTGGCTCTCGGCAATCTCCCTGGCCGCTTCTATCCTCACGACTTTGGCGTCCATCGCAAGTTTCTCCCGATGGCAGGACCGCAGGAAGGCGAACAGAACTCCGACCGATGTTACTCAAGCCTTCGTCCGCACGCTGTCGCCCGACCTCGAAGTGTCAAACGAGAATATGGCAAGGATGAAGGCATTAAGGCAACAGTTCCCAATGGTCCACATGGACATTCTCAACTATCCTCAGGAGTTTCTTTCAAGAAGCCAATACCATGAATGGGACAACCTCATGAAGCAGAGGATACGCATCGAAGCCCTCTCGCATGGCCGAGATGCCCGAGTCGAGCGTGAAGTCACAAAAGAGGTTCGACATCTCGTAGACCCAATCATGAAATCGAGGAGGAAATACAGATTGAGTATAGGGGAGAGGTTATCGGACTCACTTGGTTCCTCTCGTTGAGAAGGCTTCCGACATAGCATTTGAGATGCTCGTGGTGGGTAGACTTCGGCTTGCCTGATGAATCCCTCTAATCGTTGCATCCAAGGCCTGAGCCGTCGCATTCCTCAGTAGTTCAGCAATGCGATTGGGTCCCGAAGCCTGGTAGAGACCTGCCATTTCGGCGGGAGTCAGCCCTTTGAGTCCTTGATTAGGGCGAAGGAAATTGAACCAAAGGAGCATCCCTAGACGGATAAGGGCGTCGTCTGACTTCCAGCCGCGTTGAGTCTTGGTGCGTTCCCGAACCGTGTTATTGAATCTCTCTGCCCACTCGTTGGCATTCGGGGTCCCAGCTCCAGACTTGATGACGGTGTGTTTGGGCATTACTGCATCGTTGATGAAGGCTCGCTCAATCCCACGGGGTAAGGAGGCCAGCTTGTCTGTGACTATCTCGGAAGGGTTCACCTTAGCGGTAGCCTTAGCCTTCAGGAAGGCCTTCATCGCGTCCACTTCATTCCTGGTCATGCTCATCTCGCATGCGAGAAGGAATCGGGTGCTCTTGTCAAGCACATTCCACAGCCAGCCATATTGACTCCCATCCTCCTCGACCTCACCTCCTTTCTTCTTGACCTTCATCTCGTCCTCGTTCCACCTTCTTCCAAGTTGCGGAACTAGAGTAGAGGTGTACTGGTTCAGTATATCGATTACCTTCCTTATCCACTTCGCAATAGTTTGAAAGGGAATAGAGAGGTCGTAGCGCCCCCAGAAGGCAGAAATCTTTCGGAGGGAGAGCCCGTCGAAGTACAGCTCCAAGGTCGTTAGTTTGATTTCAGTCTTGTACCTAGCTTTCTTGAGAAGAGAGTACTCTGTGAACTTGCGGTTGCAGTCCTTGCAATAGTACCACTGTTTCCCACGCGGCTTGCCGTACCTGATTGTGTTAACAGAACCGCAGATGTAACATGAATTCACATTTTCCCCAAGGACCTTTGGCTTGTTGGTACTCATTGACTCATAGAAGTTCACTGTCAACCAGAACCTGACCGCGTAGCAGTGCTTGCACATCACGACTTCCGTCTTCTGAAAGCTGGGGCATGAACATCTCCATTCGTTTCGGAACAAGATTACCTTGTACGACTGACCCTGACTGGTAAGCGAAGGAACCTCGAAGCTACCATTTGGATTCCCTTTGATACCCCCAGCTTGGAAAATTTTCCATCCCTTCGAGATTACATCTTCCTTCAACCGTCTCCGCAGGGGCAACTCAGGTGCCGCGGAATCTGGAGCTACCGCTGCCTCCAGTGCCACTACGCTCTTGTCGCTAGCCTTACGGGAGTCGACTTGGCCTCCATTCATCAGGTATTCCCCAAGTTTTCGCTGGCCAACCTCAGTGCGTAGATTACGGCCCAGCAATGCTTACAGGGCATCCTCCTGTATTGGTAGTCTTCGCAGGAGCATTCCCACTCCTCCTCGGAATTGCGGGCCACCACGTAGAGTCCTCGATGATTCTCCGAACGGACCTCGTAAGACCCTGATTGTGTCGGCGTCACAGTCCCAGGCCAACTTGCCATCGTCATCCCCTTGATTGCGCGCAGGTCTCTCACTTCTCCGAATACCCCAATATACCCCCCTAAGGTATGAACCCCTAAATACTTTGCGGTACGATGGGGTATGACTGACCGCCGTGGCCAAGAAGCTCAAGACAAGCGTTTCATTGGACAGGGACTTGCTCGCCTGGATAGACGCACAAATCAAGACCAAGAGGTTCAGTAACAGGACGCATGCCATAGAGTTCGCTTTGCAGAGGCTGAAGGACGCAGGCTGAAAGTCGACCATTTTCCGCACCACAATGTTCGATAAATACTATTTAAGACTTACCGTACGATGATGTGCGCCATCATTATGTCGTATAGACGATGCAAAAGGAAGAGTCGGCTGCGATGAAGTCGAAGTATGGGCGACGGATTAGGCCCGAATTTCCTAGGCAAGAGATTCCACTTCAGCAACCGAAGATTCCATCACCAGCAAGGCCGAAGGGAAGGCCTTACCCTGACAAGAATCTATGGCCTAAGGTGGTTGCGGTTCTAAGCGACAATCCCGAGGGCCTTACGATTGCAGAAGCGAGCAAACTGTCTGGAGTAAGGAGGCAGACTGTGGCGGCTTACTTGGAAACGCTCCGCGAACAGGGGATGGTGAGCGTCAGGCCAGTTGGTCGTGCCAAGCTGTATCGCCGAGCCAGCCTGGTTACCCAGTAAGGGCCTACCGCCCTCATACCCCACTATACCGCAATCCATATAATACCCCAATGGGGTAGGTGGGGGTATGGCAACCCGAGTCAAGGTGACATATGAGGGGGCGTTTCTTGAGATGGTCTTCGTGAGGAGCGCGAACGGCGAATTGGAGTTGAATGACATGCAGGTTCTGGGGGTCCTCATTGGGACTCATCCTCTTTTCCAGGAGATTCGTGAAAGGGCGCGACGATTCTCATGGAGCTTGGCTGCCTCTGGTCGAGTCGAGAGGAAAGCGAAGGCTCCGACACTTCCATCAACGAACATAGGTATCGGGGCGAACTAGGGAATGCCCCAAGTCGGCTCGGCTGGTATGATGATTGGAGGTGGTCACCTTCAGGTCCTAAGGGCCTTTGCCGAGAGTCAGGCAATACCCGTCACTACCCAGAGGGCCATTGGATTCCTGTCATCGAGTCCCCAAGGAACGTTCACTCCGACGCCAGAAGTGGAAGAAGCGCTGTCATTTCTCGACTGGCTCTCCAGCAACCAAGAGGTGGCCCTCACAATCAAAGAGGAGCTCTGGGAGAAAATCCGCGTTCAGTCGGAGACGTATAGGGATGTGGCCTGGGAATTCTACTCCAAACGAACTGGGAGAAAGAGGAAGTCCGTTCCTAGATACTATCTTACTGGGTTCTTCCTGACCGCGTCACTCAGTAGCGACTTCTTAAGGCGATGGGCCAATGAGCACCCAAAGTTCGATGAGTACAAAAGGCAAGTCTCAAAGGGTTCGTCTCGAACGGTTGTTCTTTAGCCCGCTCAATCTTGATTCCTTCCAGTTAAAGGGCAAACATGTCGTTGTCCAACCTTCAGATAGGGCGAGGCCCCGCAATGTTCGTGTCCACAGATTTCGCCTGAGTGGCTGAGTATTGCTTTATTAGCCCCACGCATGGACAGCATCGTGTCCATACTTCCTGTCCAAAGGTATATTAACCGTTTCACGTAGGCAAGAGTCAGATTTGACAGCAGTTGGGATTCAAGTTCCAGAAGACCGTCTGAGTAAGGAGGAATACGTCAAGCTTCCAGATTACGAGAAGGAGCACTACCTGAAGAACCTCATCAAGCGAACTGTCGAAGCCAACTACCCAAACGGAATCACAACCAAACAAATCAAGAATGCGCTTGAGATTGACCCGCGTATCCTCGACAAGCATCTCAGCATCATGGTCAAGACGGGCGAAATCTACACATTCAACTACGATAGAACCACCGTCTACTTCCCAAACACCAGGGCGTTGCATGCGGTGTTGGAGAGGAAATTGGAGATTGACGCTGACACCGAGTTCATGACTTATCAGCTGAGGAACAGGCTTGGCGACTTCGTGTATGTGCAAAGGAAGAAGAGAAAGGGATACACCGAGGACGTTGACACCGGCATCATGATTCCTGCGGACAAGTTCCCAGACTTCGTCGAATACCTCAAAGACTGCCTCAATGAGATGTTGAAGAGGAAATGAGTTGAATCTCAGACCAATACATCTGAAGAAGGGCAGGGGCCTTTTCCATGCGCCAGCCGTATTCCTCACGCCAGAAACAAAGACCGACGGTAGAATCCTGCGTTCCGTCAACGACAGATTTCCGTCCCATCCAGGTGAGACGGGCCTGGAACAGATTGAAGGGTTCCTCATTTACGCAAAGGACCACGAGAACGTCACAGAGGGAATGCAATTACGGCAAGAAAGTCTCAGTGGTCGCTCTCTTCTAAGCAAGGCATTTCTGGTTCACCCTGAGCTTGACTTCGCATTCCGAGGGGCCGAGAAGGACAGGGACCTCTACTTCAAGACTGGAATCCTGGACGAGAAGATAATCAGAGCGCTGAAAGTCGCAAAGACTGAGGATACTCCTGTCAAGCGATTGGGCAAGGTCGTGAGAGACGTATACCCACTCATCGACTCCAAGACCTACGCGAACATGATTAGGTATCAACTGGACAAGGATGCCTCGGTTGTGATAATCTCTGGTGTCCCAATAACTTCGACCACCAAGTTCGCGGACCAGATAGAGAAGTGCGGTGACGCAATTCGCGATTCTAATGCCATCCTCAGGAACGTGTTCACTGGCGTTTACGGCAAGATTGACGTAATGAACTGCCTCACGATTAGCGCATCTGTCATCAAGCCTCAGGATTACAACAAGCTAATCGCGACGGCGGTTTCGATGACCCCTGACCAAATAGGTATCAGACTTGTAAACATGGATGATTCTAACGAAAGCCAGGTCAACAATGTCTTCAACTTCTTCTCTGAGATGTATAGGGCCATGAAGTCTTCAGGCGCCAGGAATCCGATTCATATCATGAACATGGACCATCTAAGTTACATCGGATGGTGTTATGGGGTTTCGGCTGTCTCACTCCCCATTTCTACGGACCCCTACTTCTTCGGGCGCAGAAGTGAAGAAGCGCCCCCCAAGAATGGGGTCTACTACAACACGGAGGATATGACATATGACACTTTCGAAGAACTTCACCGAAAGATGAGACCGACCTATCTACTTCCCTGCTACTGCCCGATATGCAAGGTGTTCCTCACGATTCCGAAGGCGGAACAGGCGATGAGGTGGAACGAGTTTAGACGGATGCACGAAGTGCTTGTGAGGAATATCGAACTGAAGGTCATCAGGGAAGCTCCAACGCGCATTGACGTCGCCCTTCGGGAGAGGCTTTTGAGGTCCAAGAAGCTCGGTTGGACTCAATTCATTCCAGACAAGCCCATAATCGCCTTCGCCGAGACTGAACTCTAACGGGGTAGAAGAGATTGGTCGAAATAGAGTATCGCCCGTATCAAAAGATTGTCGTTCACGAAGTCAAGAAAGTGGACGTCCCAGGGTTCTTTCAAGGGGTAATCGCCCAAGTCGAAGCCCAAAAGCAAAGTGGCGTCCCCGCTGTCAGCTGGATAGACGGGGTCGCTTTCGTTATCGTCCCCTTCGGGGCAACGCCCGAAACCGTGGAAGAGAATCTCAAAGGCATAGTTCACTATGCACTGGTTCTCTTCACAGAAACAAGTTTCCAAGAGGAAAAGAAAGTAACCATGGGAGGACGGGAATTTGTTGTCAAGCTGGCCAAGGCCGACAGCAACCCGAATCTCGTGGAACTTGTCAAGTTCCTAAAGTCATGGGGATGATAGGTCTGAACAGAACGTGAACGGACGACAGATAGCCGACGAAATAAGATATTGGGTCGCTGTTTCTGTCAGGGGATATGCTGATTGGACAATAGGAATTACCAATGACCCAGAACGCCGAAGCGGGGAACATCAGAGCGAGGGTGACAATGTCAGGAGGTGGAGACAATGGCAGGCAGATAGCAAGGTCGTAGCGCAGGAAGTGGAAGCTTTCTTCAAGAAAATGGGAATGAAGGGTGACCTGGGTGGAGGAAACGAAGACTCAGTCTTCGTCTACATCTTCTAATCCTTATGAAATCAACCGACTTTTTTACACCACCCTGAATCTCAAGCGTCAACCACAGACTTTACAGAGCCGAACTAAGCATGTTAGAGACATCAGGTTTGACGGCTCAGTTCACAACAACAAGATGGAGAGGCTCAACGGCGAGCTACGAGACAGAGAGAAAGTGATGAGGGGGGCTTAAGAGGACAGACACGCCTATTCTGACTGGATACCAACTGTTCCACAACTACGTCAGACCTCACGACGCTCTAAACGGAGCAACCCCTGCCGAGAAGTGCGGAATCAAGATTGAGGGCGAGAACAAGTGGAAGACCTTGATTCAGAACGCTACCAATGAGACAAATAATGGGTCTTTGAAGGTCTCCCGCGAGAACACAACTTGAAGGTAATTCGCCTAAGACAGATAATCACACACAAGAGCCCCACAAGAAGGGAAATCGTCGATGAATACACCCTGCTGAATGACGGAGACCAAGAACAGACCCATGTCATTGTCGAGGCCTACGCTTACAAGGCGAACCTACACATCTACGACAGCAATGCAGGAGAGCTTGCGCTCTACACCAACGACCTTGTAAAGGAATATCTGAGGAAGCAAGATGATTCTCTCGCCAGTGAGCTTGTGAACAGCATTGAAACCCACTCGAAATACGTGCAGTGGATAATCCTCCCGAAGGACAGGGCCATAGGAGTGGGGGAGACGCGGATAATCCGTTTTAGTTATGCCGACGGCAAGCAAGCTTTCTCACGAATAACGAGGACCATCTTCAGTCTCCCAATTTTCAAGGTCGCAAAAACAGTTTCGCCTTCAGATACCTACATGTCGCATTTCACCATCATACCCCCCGAAGGATTCGAAATCTCTGTTGGAAAGCGGAGCGTTGTCGAGATGATGCCCGATGGACAAAAGATTCCTCTGGGGGACTCTCATAGGTATCACGAAACCGTTGGGGTCGAACTTCTCGAATTTGCACTTCCTATCAGACAGAACACCGTTGACTTCGAAACAAGTTATTCAATCATTCCTGAAAGAGCCGAAAGGGACCTGCTTAGGTTCTTCTTCTACGGCTTGTATTTTCTGTCGGTTGGCCTGTCAGCTCTCGCTCTCGAAATTTCCCCCGCATCAGTGACAAAGGAAGTGGCAAACGCTTTCACAGTCTTGGATGCTTCCATCTTTGCAGTCTGTATCGGTTTCATAGGCCTCGTGACAAATCCCTTGACGCATAGGATGAAGTTCGCAATGGTCCTCCCAATGACAGTTTCAGCCTTAACAGCGCTCATAATCGCCCTGAAAGGCTGAGCGCATCTTAAATATCAAAGACATCATAGTGTTGACGGCAACAATGGCTCCGTCATTGCCCTACGAGAAATTCAAGGAGATTCTCATGAGGGTTGACCCACCAGTGACTGGACCAAGCACGAAAAAGTCTCTGGACTGAAGGGTTAACCCGTCCCAATTTTCTTAGGAATAACTCATGGCACGGAACTTTCAGAACCCAATCACACAACGCATTTATCACCTAACTCCTGGCTTCCAGCCATGACGAGATTCAAGTGCAACAGAGTAAAGAATCACACAACTGGGAAGCCTTCGACCCTTTTTCATGTTCACGAGAATCAGGATGGAACGTATACTATCACTTGCTGGTATTCCGCAAAATGCGACTTCCAGATGCGAGTAGAGAAACTGGATTAGCCTGTCAACCGACTTTTTACAATACCCTGAACTCGGTCAGTCAACCGCAGACTTTACAGAGCCAGATGACGCTATGCCCTTATGCAGGCCCAAGCCTGCTCTTGCCCAACTCATCCAAGAGTGGACCGAAGTACTCAAGAGGTGATTTAGATTGGAAATCCTGGGGAATCTCAGTGTTGCGAGGAAGCTCCTGCTCGGAGTCGCTACCGTAATCTACCTTGCAGGTACTTTTGGAATAGCACAGACTGCTCTTGCGATAGGGTTCGAGGCATGGCAAGTTACGATACTCATTGCCTTGTACTCGGTCCTTCTCATAGTCGTCGGCTGGGTCATCTACAACTTCGAAACGCAATAGGCTCCAACCACTTCATTCGAGGTAAGCGGGGTAATCGCCACCCCAATGCGACACCACAATGCGACACCCTCACAAGATGACAGTGTACATTTTTGGCTACGAATGTCTATTAACCCGACGACAGTCAGATTCTTCGAGAGCCATGGGTGATCGCTTTTGGGCCGCTGCTGGCATCCGCCCCCCTGAACCTCTCGGCTAAGCGCCTCGAACTGGCGCTCTCCCCAAAGGAACTCTTCGTAAGGCTTCAATCGACCTACAGGGACTGCTACCTCCTCGAATCGGCCAAGGGCAAGTCCAGGCTCGCGGAGTACTCCTTCCTGGGGTTCGAGCCAGACTTCGTTGCTACGGCAAAGGACGGGAGGATGGAGCTCGAGGGGCCGGGCGGTAACTCGAAGGACAGGGTCGAGGTTGATGACCCCCTCGAGGAGTTGAAGAGGATGGTGCGCCCGAACTCGGTCAGCGGGCTCTTCAGGTTCATCGGGGGAGCGGTGGGATATGCGTCGTACGATTCTGTCAGGTACTGGGAAGAGATTCCACGCAGTTCGGTCGACGACCTGGGACTCCCCGACATGCAGTTCGGCATCTACACGGACGGGGTGGTCTTTGACCACGCGCGGAGAGAGGCGTACTACTACACTCTGGGCAAGAGCAGGTTGGAGGAGGTCCTGGACGCTGCCAAAGGCATGGACAACAGGTCGCCTACGAGGGCCTCGGAGCCGAAGGCAAACGTCCCTCAGGAGCGCTTCGAGGAGAACGTGCTAAAGGCGAAGGAGCACATCGAGGCGGGGGACATCTTCCAGGTTGTGCTCTCCAAGCGCCATGACATGGAAGTAGAGGGCGACCTTACGGGGTTCTACGAGGCGCTGAGCGAGGTCAATCCGTCTCCATACATGTACTTCCTGAAGTTCGGGGACAGGAGGATCGTCGGGTCAAGCCCCGAGATGCTCGTGAGGGTGGAGGACGGCCGGATAGAGACTTATCCGATAGCCGGTACAAGGCCGAGGGTCGAAGACGAGGCCGAGAACGCGCGGCTAAGGAAGGAGCTCGCGGAGGACCCGAAGGAGGTCGCGGAGCACGTGATGCTCGTCGACCTCGCGAGGAACGACATTGGGAGGGTCTCGAGGTACGGTTCTGTCAAGGTCCCCGAGCTGATGTCTGTGGAGCAGTACAGCCACGTCCAGCACATGGTCACCCACGTCGTCGGGGAGCTCCGCAGCGGCTGTGACTCGTACGACGCCCTGAGGGCGGTCTTCCCTGCGGGGACAGTGTCAGGCGCCCCCAAGGTGCGAGCCATGGAGATCGTCGAGGAGCTCGAGGGGAGGCGAAGGGGCCCATACGCGGGGGCCGTAGGATACTTCTCGTTCAACGGGAACGCGGACTTTGCGATCACGATCAGGACGCTGGTGGCGGACGGCTCGAAGGCCTCGGTCCAGGCAGGCGCGGGGATAGTGGCTGACTCGGTGCCGGCCACGGAGTGGAGGGAGTCTGAGGCGAAGGCCCGCGGCCTGCTTTCTGCGATGAAGCTCGCGGAGGAGAGGTCTGCTTGAAGGTCCTGATCCTGGACAACTACGACTCCTTCGTCTACAACCTCGCCCAGTACGTGGGAGCGCTCGGAGCCGAGCCTGTCGTAGTGAGGAACGACAAAGTGACCGCGGCTGAGGTCGAAGAGATGGGGCCGGACAGGATCATCGTCTCGCCGGGGCCCGGCCACCCGGGGGACGGGAGGAGCTTCGGAGTCTGCACCGAGATACTCAGGGGGATAAGCAGGGAAGTGCCGACCCTGGGCGTCTGTCTGGGACACCAGGGGATCGGCTACGCGTTCGGGGCCAAGATAGGACGAGCGACCAGGGTAACGCACGGCAAGACCAGCAGGATTGTGCACGACGGCAAGGGGGTCCTGGCCGGTGTCGGCAACCCGGTGCAGGCGACGAGATACCATTCGCTGGTCGTCAGCAAGGAAGAGCTTCCGTCCGAGCTGAAGATTACGGCGTTCTCGTTGGAGGACGCGGAGATAATGGGGATCAGGCATGCGAAGTATCCGATAGAGGGCCTTCAGTTCCATCCGGAATCGGTGATGACGCCGGAGGGGATGAAGATCGTGAGGAACTTCCTGGAGAAGGGGGTGGAGGCTTGATCCAGCAGGCGATCGAAGAGCTCGTCGAGGGAAGGGACCTCTCGCCAGAAGAGGTCGGGGAAACCGTGAGGGAGATTGCGGACTCCAGGGCGACGCCCGCACAGGTCGGGGCCTTCCTGGCGGCACTGAGGCAGAAGGGAGAGACTCCGGCGGAGCTCGCGGCCTTTGCTTCTACTCTGAGGGAGTACAGCGTCCGGATCTCGCCGAGGGTGCGTGGGAGGCTGGTCGACACCTGCGGGACGGGGGGGGACAGGGTCAAGACCTTCAACGTGAGCACGCTCTCCGCAGTGGTCGCAGCCGGGGCCGGGGCGAGCGTTGCGAAACACGGCAACAGGTCCGTGACTAGCAAGTGCGGTAGCGCTGACCTCCTGGAGCGTTTGGGATTCAACCTGGACATGAAGCCGGAGGCGGTCAAGGCGAGCATCGAGGAGATTGGTCTCGGTTTCATGTTTGCCCCCACATTCCACCCCGCGATGAAGGCAGTGGGGCCCGTGAGGAGGGAGCTGGGGGTCAGGACTATCTTCAACCTGATGGGGCCCTTGCTGAATCCCGCCGGCGCGAGTGCCCAGGTAGTCGGGGTCTACGACCCGGGGCTCGTAGCGAAGGTGGCAGAGGCTCTTGGAAGGTCAGGGGTCCAGGAAGCCATGGTGGTGCACGGGCTGGAGGGGATGGACGAGATTTCAATCGAAGGCGAGACGG
Organism: archaeon; assembly: GCA_016432545.1. NCBI lineage: Archaea > archaeon. Next base: position 1,301,447 of record CP066694.1, on the reverse strand, counting down.
CGGTGGCGAGGCTCAGGGGCGGCGAGGTCAAGGTCGGCTCCTTGTCTCCTCAAGACTTTGGCATTCAGAAGACCAAGGTTCCGGTCGGAGAGGTCCAGAGCGTCGAGGACGGGGCGAGGGTGGCGATCGAAGTGCTGGGAGGCGGAATGCGCGGTTCGCCGACTGAGAAGATGGTCCTGGTCAACTCAGCGGCGGCGCTGGTGGTCGGAGGGCTTGCGGATGACGTGGGCGACGCCATGGATCTTGCGCGGGCCTCACTAGAGGGCGGTGAGGCCCTCAAGAAGTTGAGGCAGCTAGTTGAAGCCAGCGGAGGGGACAGCTCAAGGGTCGAGGTCTATGCAGCCAGCTCCTAGCACATTCTTGGAGGAGCTTGTCCAATCGGCCCTGGCGAGAGTCAGGAGCGGCTACTACTCGGTAGAGGGCACGCGCACGCGAGACCGCAGGAGCCTCGTGACGGCCCTGAGGAAGGAGGGCAGGGTGCCGCTGGTGGCGGAGGTGAAGTTCACTTCTCCGGCTGAGGGGGTCCTGCGAAAGCCTGTGGAGGTGGGGTCGATCGCGAAGGCCTACGAGCGCGGAGGGGCTGCCGGCATCTCGGTCCTGACCGAGCCCGACCACTTCGACGGGCGCCTCGATTATCTTGAGGAGTCCGCGGCCGCAGTAGGCATCCCCGTGATGATGAAGGACGTCGTCCTGGACGAGGTCCAGGTCCAGGCCGCACAGAGGCTGGGTGCGGACGCGATTCTGCTCATTTCGTCCGCGTTCCCCGGCCCACAGGGCAAGGAAAGGCTTCGGGAGCTCGTGTCCGCGGGACATGATAATGGACTGGAGGTCGTCGTGGAGGCGCACGGTGAGGACGAATACCGGGCAGCCTTCGAGACAGAGGCGGACGCAGTCGGGATAAACAACAGGGACCTGGACACGCTCCGGGTCTCGCTGGAGGTCTCGAGGCGGCTCTTGTCCCTCGGACTGAGCGGAAAGCCGGTCATCTGCGAGAGTGGGATCCGGACGAGGGCCGAGGTCGACATGCTGAGGCGGCTCGGCGCAGACGGTTTCCTCGTAGGGTCTGCGCTGATGCGGTCTCAAGACCCGGAGGAGGCCCTGAGGACGCTGTCGGTGTTGTAGAGTGGTCAGGGTCAAGATCTGCGGGCTCACTAGGGAGGAGGACGTGTCGGCGGCGGTCCGCGCAGGAGCAGATGCGGTCGGGTTCATCAGTGGCTTTCCCAAGTCCCCTCGAAACGTCACCTTCGCCTCAGCCGGGAGGTTGATGCGCCGGGTACCGCCGTTCGTGGACAGGGTCCTGGTCACGACTGTCGAGGCGGTCGTCCAGGACATTGACGCCATCCGCATGATGGGATTGGACGCAATTCAGCTCTATGGACAGCATCCCGACTTCCGTGAGTTGAGGAGACAGGTCGACGCGATGATGATCAGGCCCTATCTGATTGGAGGGCCCCAAAACGGCTTGAAAGAGCTGGACAAGTTTGATGCGGTCCTCTCCGACACCTTCGTAGACGGCAAGCAAGGGGGGACAGGAAAGACGTCTGACTGGGCTGCCTGCAGAAGGCTGAGAGAAACCTTAGCGCCGATGCCGTTCATCCTATCTGGAGGCCTCAACCCGATGAACGTTGCCGACGCAATCGCATCTGTCGCGCCCTTCGCGGTCGATGCGTCATCTGGCGTGGAGTCGTCGCCAGGCATCAAGGACGTGGCGAAGATCGAGGCGTTCGTGGAGGCGGCGGCGAGGTGGGCTGGGGCATGACCAGGGGGAGGTTCGGGAAGTTCGGAGGACAGTACATCCCGGAGACTTTGGTACCGGCAGTCATCGAGCTGGAGGAGGCCTACAGGAGACTGAGCAAGGAGAAGGGGTTCAAGTCCGAGCTCAGGGCTCTTCTGAGGGACTATGCCGGGAGGCCGACCCCGCTCTACTTTGCCTCCAACCTTACGAAGAGAGGCAGGGGAGCCCGGATCTTCCTGAAGAGGGAGGACCTGCTTCACGGCGGAGCGCACAAGATCAACAACACCATCGGTCAAGGCCTGCTCGCCAAGAAGATGGGCAAGAAGAGGGTCATAGCTGAGACCGGAGCCGGCCAGCATGGCGTGGCGACGGCGATGGCCTGCGCAGCCCTCGGGCTGAAGTGCGAGGTCTACATGGGGGCTGAGGACATCCGTAGGCAGAAGCTCAACGTCGTCAGGATGGACCTCCTGGGCGCTGAGGTCCACAGCGTGGAGGCAGGCACGAAGACCCTCAAGGACGCGATAAACGAGGCGCTGAGGGACTGGGTGGCAAACATCCAGGACACGTACTATCTCATCGGGTCAGTCGTCGGCCCTCATCCCTACCCGATGATGGTCAGAGACTTCCAGAGCGTGATTGGAAAGGAGATCGTGACCCAGTCGAAAAGCGCCCTGGGCGGGCTCCCCAACGCGGCGGTCGCATGCGTGGGGGGAGGGAGCAATGCGATGGGGACCTTCTACCCCCTTGCGGGCAGGAAGGAGGTGAAGTTGTACGGGGTGGAGGCAGGGGGGACCGGACCGAAGGACAACGCGGCCACCCTCGCGTATGGAAGGCCGGGGGTCGTCCATGGGATGATGACGTACGTTCTGCAGGACCCCGAAGGACAGATCGGTGAGACCCACAGCGTCGCTGCCGGTCTCGACTATCCCGGGGTCGGTCCCGAACACTCGTATCTGAAGGATGCGGGCCTGGTGGAGTACGTGCATGCTTCTGACGAGGAGGCAGTCCGCGCGTTCCATCAACTCTCGAGGGACGAGGGGATCCTTCCCGCCCTGGAGTCGGCCCACGCGGTAGCTTTCGCGCTGAAGCTCGCGAAGACCATGGGCAGCGAGAGGAGCTTAGTGGTGACCCTGTCTGGGAGGGGCGACAAAGACGTCGAGGTGGTCAGGAGCAGGGGGAGGACGGCGGCTTGAGCAGGATTTCAGAGGCAATCATGGGCTCGGCCGGAGGCCTCGTCGCGTACGTGATGGGCGGGGACCCGGGCCTCGGAAGGAGCGAACGAGCCATCGAGGCCGTGCTTCGAGGCGGTGCCGACGTCTTGGAGGTGGGGGTCCCGTTCTCCGACCCGATCGCAGACGGTAAGTCCATCCAGGCTGCGTCGGTCAGGGCGCTCGGAGCCAGGACGACCCCAGGGGACGTGCTCGAGCTGGTCGCCCGGGTCAGGAAGAGATTCGACTCGCCGATCGCCTTGATGTCCTACTTCAACCCGATCCTGTCCAAGGGTCCGACCAGGTTCCTCGAGGAGGCGAAAGAGAGCGGAGTGGACGGGCTCATCGTGCCTGACCTGCCACTTGAGGAGGCGGGCGCCTTCGGGCGGAGCGCGCGCAGGAGAGGGATCGACTCGATACTCCTTGCGACCCCGACGACTTCGGGGGTGAGGATGAAGGAGATCGTTCGCAACACCTCTGGATTTCTGTACCTCGTCTCCCTCCTTGGGGTGACCGGAGCAAGAGAGGAGCTGGGGGCTCGGACTTCGGACCTGGTCAGGCTCGCCAAGAAGACGACGGAAGGCAGGGTGCCGCTTGCTGTGGGGTTCGGGATCTCGAAGCCCGGACACGTCAAAGCAGTCATAGGGGCGGGGGCGGACGCAGCTATTGTAGGGAGTGCCATAGTGGATAGGATCGCGGCTTCGAATGGAGAGATGCGGTCTGTGCAAGCCTACGTCCGGTCGATGAAGAACGCAGCCATGTCATCTGCCTAGACCAGCGAATAGACGGCCCGCAGCGAACCTTGGAGCTCGGAACGGCTCTGCCTCTTTGAAGTGCCTTCGTAGCTCCGCTGGAGGCCCTTCGAGTCGTTCTTGGCGAGGAGACCCTGCAGCCTAGTCAGTTCTCCCACCATCGAAGAGAGGGTTTCGCGGGCGTAGGGATTCAGTGTCTGGATGGAAGAGAAGAGCGAGGGATCCTGGGAGAGGGTCGCTCTGGCGACTGACAGCTGGGCCGATGCGATGGGCGAGGCTGCGCGGCCGAATTGCTCGAGCCCCATCCCCTTTGCGATAGTGGAGAGGAAGGCGAGGTTGGTCAGCTGGACCAGCGAAAGGACGTAGGCCATCGCCCTGTCGTGTCCCTGCTGGCTCATGGGTATCAGCACCGACCGGGGGAAGAGCCTACGCGCGGAAGCTATGTCGCTCCGCCCGCCAATGACGCAGAACTTCATCCCGACGCGCCGCGCTGCGGGGCCGAATAGAGGATGAATGGAGAGGAGGCGGGCGCCTGTCAGGGATACTGCGAGCCTCAGGGGCCTGAGGGAATTCCCTTTGACCGAACTGATCTCGATCAGCGTAGAGCCCTTCCGAAGATGCCTCGAAACGCGCCGGACTACGGCCAACGTCTTAGGCATCGGGACGGCGACGAGGACGATGTCGGCCCTCTCTGCCGCTTCCTTGGTCGAGCGGGCCAGGGTGAGACCCTTGACCGGATGGTCGGGAGGTGACAGGTCGTACCCTACGACTTCGTCCCCCCTTGCGACGAAGTACGATGCGAAGAACCTGCCCATCGCGCCCGATGAGCCGAGGACAGCGACCTTCAAGCGAGGAGCCCCCCGATTCGAGAGACGCCTTCGAGAACTGTCTCTTCCGGCTGCCCCAGGGAGATTCTGAAGAAGTCGTGGTAGTCGCCGAACGAGGTGCCCGGAGTCACGCTGACGCCCTTCTCGAGCAGGTCGTCACAGAACCTCTCCCCGCCGCCTCTGTACCTCTTCAGACGAGGGAAGAAGTACATCGCCCCTTCGGGCTTGGTGAACTCGAGGGAGGGGATCTCCGCGAGGGCTTCGGAGACAGCCTCGATCCTTGAGCGAATTGTCTTCACGTTCCTGCGGACCTCAAGGTCAGCCTTGAGCGCCTCGATTGCCCCGTACTGGATGAACTCCGGCACAGAGGTCACAGTCAGGGAGGCGACCTTGGCCATCGAGGAGATGGTCTCCTTGGAGGAGACTGCGTATCCGACTCGGAACCCGGTCATCGCCCAGGTCTTGGAGAAGGATGCGGTGAGGACGAACTTCCTCGGGGGAGAGTCAAGGACACTGGGACACTTGCGATAAGAGTACTCGTTGTAGATCTCGTCGCTGATGACCGTGAGGTCCTTCTCGTCGGCGAGCCGCATAATGGATTTGTAGAGGCGCGGGTCGATTATCTTCCCCGTGGGGTTGTTGGGGAAGCTCAGGATGAGGGCCCTGGTATTGGGACGGACCGCGCTTTCTATCTCCTCCAAGGAAGGGGCCCACTTCCCCTCCAGCGTAGTGCGGATCGTGATCGGCTTTGCGTGGAGGTGATTGAGGATTTCCCTGTAGGCTGGCCAGTTTGGCTCGAGAACGATGGCGCTCTCCCCCTCGTGGACTGTGCTGGCGAGGGCGGCGTAAACTGCGAACCTCCCGCTCGGGGTCGCCATCACCTGGTCGGGGTCGACCTGGGTGCCCTGCTTTCTCTTGACGTATTCTCTGATTGCCGTCAGGAGTTCTGGTATTCCGCGGGGACCAGTGTAGTGGGTCTTGAACCCCAAGAGGGCCTCGGTGCAGGCTTCTAGGACTCGCTTTGGAGGGCGGAAGTCCGGCTCCCCTACGTCGAGCCTGATCACCCTCACGCCCTTGCTCTGGAGGGCCATCGCTTTGGCTGCCCTGAGCATCGGAGAGGGAAGGTCTGAGAGGCCCTGGGTCTTCTTTGACTCTTCGAGGAGGACGCGGAAGATCCTGAGCCCCGCCGACCTCTCCAGGCCGGAGTGGTCGCACTCGGAGAGGACTTGCTTGAGCAGCGCGTCCTCCACTCTCTCGTCCTCCGCGGGAAGGGACTGACTTGACTTTAGGGCCCCGACCCTACGGGCGAGCTTGTTGCGCTGTCCTGCCAGCTTGATGATCTCTCGCGTGGTCTCCGCGATCTGGGTCCTGAGCTCGGAGATGGATCCCTGCGACTCCAACGCTCAGCCGCTCCGTCCGATTACAGGGGGGATTAGCCCGGCCCTCATCGCGTGGTCCGCGAGGGTCAGGGCTGTCACGCTTTCGACGACCGGGACTGCCCTCGGGACGACGGTCGGGTCGTGCCTCCCCGGGACGACGAGCTCTGCTTCCTTCCCGGAGGTCAGGTCGACCGTGCTCTGTTTAGATGCGATCGAGGACGCCGGCTTGAAGGCCACGCGATAAAGAAGGGGCATCCCGTTGGAGAGCCCCCCGAGTATCCCGCCCGCGTTGTTGGACCTTGTGACCACCTTCTGACCCTCGAAGGCGAACTCGTCATTGTTTTCCAGGCCCGTGGAGCGGGCAGATGAGAAGCCGGACCCGAACTCCACTCCCTTGACGGCAGGGATGGAGAGGACTATCCTCGCAAGGTCAGAGTCGAGTGATGCAAAGACGGGCTCGCCGAGGCCCACGGGGAGGTTCGTGGCGACGCACTCGACGACGCCTCCGAGGCTGTTGCCCTTGCCTCTGACTTCTATGATCTTCCGCTTCATCTCTTCAGCGGCGCTGGCCGTGGGGGCCCTGACCTCGTTGGAGTACCGGTTCGCCTTTGCCTGCTCGAAGTCGAACCCTTCCGCGACCACCCCGCCGATCTCGAGGGAGTACGCCACGATTTCGACTCCGAGGGCCTCCCTGAGAAGCTTCTTGGCGATTGCTCCGCCCATCACGAAGGAGGCGGTGATCCTTCCTGAGAAGCGGCCCCCTCCCCGGTAGTCGTTGAAGCCTCCGTACTTTCTGCTCGCGACGAAGTCTGCGTGGCCGGGGCGCGGCGTGGCTTTAATCGCCTCGTAGGCCCTCGGGTCCTTGTCCTCGTTCCTGATCATCATCATTATCGGTGCGCCGGTTGTCATACCGTTGAAGACTCCCGACATTATCTCGACCCTGTCCTCCTCTCTGCGGGTCGTCGTGACTATCGACTGGCCTGGCTTGCGGAGGTCGAGCTCGGCTTGGATGTCCGACTCTGACAGGGCCAGGCCGGCAGGGCAGCCGTCCAAGACGGCGCCCACGACCTTGCCGTGACTCTCGCCAAAGGTCATGAGGATGAATCTCTCGCCGACGAGGTTGCCGCTCATTCCCGTGCCACCGCGGCGCCTATCCGTTCCATGTCGTTCAAAAACTGAGGGTAGGAGACGTCGAGCGAATCCTCCCCGAGGACCGCCACACGCCCTCCGGAGGCTAGAGAGGCCAGGGCGAAGGCCATGAACATCCGGTGGTCGTCGTGGGCGTCGAGGACGCACTTGTTGAGCGATGTAGAAGGCTCGATCTTCACGCCGTCGTCCCTCTCCTCTACCCTGACCCCAGACTTTCGGAGCTCGGTCGAGAGGACCCTGATTCGGTCGGTCTCCTTGAACCGGGCGTGCGCCACCCCTGTGACTTCGATCGGAGAGCTCGCCCTTAGGGCCAACACAGACACCGCTGGGAGGAGGTCGGGCGTGTTGCTGAGGTCGAAGGTCCCCCCGGCAATCGCCTTGCCGTCCGCCTCGACGGTCACCGAGCCGTTCGACCTTGCCACCCGAACCCCTAGGCTGGTCAGGATCCCCGCGAACGCAGAGTCGCCTTGGGGAAGCGAGTCGTCCAGGCCGGTGAAGACCACCCTGCCCCCGGCGATTGCGACGGCTGCCATGATGAAGGACGCAGAAGAGTAGTCTCCTGGAACGCGGAAGTCCGTCGGTCTGTAGGCCTGGCCTCCGGATATCGCGAAGCGGGAGTAGCCGTCCCTGTCGATCGAGGCGCCGAATAGCCTCGAGAGGCGCAGGGTCGCCTCGAGATAGGGCTTCGAGACAGCGTTCGAGACCTCGATGGTCGTGTCGCTGCGGGCCAGCGGGCTCGAGATCAGGATCGAAGAGACGAACTGCGAGGAGACGTCGCCCCTCATGTTGGCCCTGCCGCCTCTCATCCCGCCGCCTCGGACGACTATTGGGGCGCATCCGTTCCCTCTGGTGGACCTGGCGTCGACGCCCAGCTCGCCAAGGGCATCGAGGAGGGGCTGCATGGGCCTGGTCCTTATGCTGGCGTCGCCAGTCAGGGTGGACGAGCCTTCCGGGGCTAGGGAGAAAACCGAGGTCATGAACCTCAACGTAGAGCCGGAGTTCTCGACGTCGACCACCTCCTTGGGTGAGCGGGGAGCCGTCCCGGTGATTTCTAGGAGGCTGTCCTCGTCGAGAATTCTTGCTCCCATCGCTGCGCAGGCGCCGATGGTCGCCCTGGTGTCTCGGGAGAGGAGGGGCCCGGCGATCCTGCTCTGGCCTTCGGCAAGGCTCGCCATCACCACGGCGCGGTGAGTGTAGCTCTTGCTCGGGGGGACGGCCACAGTGCCTTCCAGGTGCCCATCCGCGGAGACGCGGACGCTAGACTCCAATCTTGGCTCCCTCGTCCGTGGTGGTCGTCTCCAAGATGAATCCGCCAGCAGCGTCCCAGGCCCTCTTCGCTCTCTCGAGCTCGGCGTCCGGCTCGAAGACCGCAGCTGTTGCAGGGCCCGTGCCGGATAGGCCCGCGCCGAGGGCTCCGGCCTCGATCGCTGACAGCGCTGGCCCGGGGTCGTACTGGTAGACTGAGGAGTAGAGAAGTCCGTTGAGCGTGAGTGCGTTCCAGTGCTGACCGTTCTGCGCCAGCGTGAGGATTTCGTCCGCGGCCTCAGAGAAGACTCTGACCTGGTCCAGGTTCACACTCCCCCTGCGAGTCCTGATGGGAGGGACGTGGATGAGGACCGGGTGGCGGGCCCCGAGCTTCTTCGCCCCGGTCAGCTTCCTTCTAGCGTTGTCAGCGAAGTTGGTCCCTCCGAGGAGGCAGGAGGCGGCGTCGTCGAGGGCACCGGTGACACTCACAGCGGCGGCCAGAGACGACTCCACGCTTAGGCCCAGGACCACCTCCGGGTCGAATTCCTTGTGTCCAAGCGCTGAAAGCGTGGCGAGGGCTATCGCGACCGAGGAGGAAGAGGACGTCTTGAGGCCCACGCCGCGAGGGACGGGAGAGATGGTTTCGACTTTACCTGAGTGCTTTGTCGAGTCCTTTCCTTCCGAGAGGAGTGTCCTGCTGATGGTCTCCTCGGCGAGGCCAGGGTTGACAGGCTTCCCATTTACCGAGACGCTCCAAGGGCCAGGGGTGGGTCTGATGTCGACCTTGACCCAGGTGGGGAGGGAGACGGCAACGGTCGCGCCCTTGCCGGAGGCGAGCGCGTTGACCACGCTGATGGCGCCCATGGAGGTGGCCGAGCCGATCATGCAGGGGGCTCCTCCAGGAATCGCGAGAGGGTCAGCCTCATGACCTCGCGGGGAGGCTCGAGCCCGGTCCATATGCGAAGGGCCTGTATTGCCTGGTCCAGGAGCATCTCCTCTCCTCTGATCGCGGTGGCGCCAGAGGCTTCGGCTGCCTCGATCAGCGCAGTCCTCGACGGCGAATAGACGGCGTCAAAGACGATCTTGTCTGGCCCGACGAGGTCGAGGACCTCCTGTGGCGTCGGGACTCCCTCCGAACCTTCAGGCGACGCATTGAACAGGAGTTGGAAGTCAGAAGCGACCCTCCCTCCGATTCGGGCAGGGGAGATCGACATCGAGGGAAAGCTCTGGGTCATTTCGAGGGAGAGCGACTCTGCTCGCACCGGGTCGCGTGCTATGACGAGCAGGCGGTTGCATCTGAGCTCTTGCATGGCGGCGCAGAAAGCGCGGGCCGCCCCGCCAGCCCCTATGACTGCCGCGCTCTGGATGCGCGAGACCCCCCTGGCACGGAGAGGGCCCAGGATGCCGTCGACGTCTGTATTGTACCCCCGGTAGACACCGCCCTCTCTAGAGACCGTGTTCACTGCCCGGATTCGCTCGGCTCGTGGGTCGGAGGAGTCCAGCAGGTCGCGGACTGCAGTCTTGAAGGGCATCGTGATGTTCAGTCCGCGCACTCCCTCCCTCCTGAGGCGATCGAATGTCGGGGCTAGTTTGTCATGAGCCACGTTCATCGCTTCGTAGGTCGAGTCGGCCTTCAGCGCAGAGAAGGCCGCGTTCATCATCGCTGGGCTCGGTGAGGCTGAGACATCGGACCCTAGGAGGAGAAAGCGGTCAGGCGTTGGACAGTCGCCTCCTCAGCTCAAGAGCCGTCTTCAAGTCCAGCTGTCCGGGCGCGACTGACCTTCCCGGGAGGGAGACATACGAGATCGGCGAGCCGTACTTCATCGCCATAACCCGGGAGAAGATCCCCAGTTCTCCCATGCAGAAAGCGGCAGGAGGCTCCCCCGAGCCCTTGTACAGAGACAGGACCGAGAGGTTGTCGGCCGGAGAAGTAGCTGTCGTGACTATCTTGGGCACTCCTCGATAATTCCTCGCGCGCTGAAGAACCCGCGTCAGGTCCCCGGCTGGAGGGGTCCTGCCCAGGTCGTGCCAGGAGGCGATCAGTCTTGTTGACGAAAGGGAGGAGAGGAGGTCCGGGTAAGACTCGAGGGTCTCGAGCTCGATGTCCAGGTAGGCAGGCTTCTGATCGATTGCCGCGCGAATGAGGGTCAGCCTCTCTGACTCCGTGCCAGGGAAGCGTCCTCCCTCTCCGGGGCGGCGGACTGTTAAGACGGCGCGGTCGAGGAAGGTTGCCAGCTGGCCGAGGCTCCCGGGTCTAGGGTCTCGAAGGGTGTCGAGCCTGAACTCTACGAGGTCCGAACCGATGGAAAGCGCTTCTCCCGCTCCACTTGACAGGTCGTCGATCGACTGTCCCGAGATCGAGGTGCAGAGCATCGTCCGGCGACCCCCCGAGTTACTTCTCGACGATGCGCTCGTCAACTTCACCGCCGAAGTGGCGTCCCGCGGATGCCTCCGTGTGCGCGAGCACGGACTCGCCAGGCTTGAGGTCGGTCACCGAGACCGCAGTCCCGTCGGGCCGGACCAGTCGGATGGTCTCTGCTTTCTGGAGTATCACCGTTCCTGACGCCCCGCCGGACTCGGCCTCGACGAGGACCAAGGGCCTCCGCTCAATCTTGACTCGGCCCACGGTGGCTTCTCGCCAGCCTCCTCGGGAGTCTACGATCCTAACCCTGTCCGGCGGCTCGAGTTCGGAGAGGTACCTTGTATTCCCGTCGGGGGAGAGTACGTAGGAGTGAAGGGCTCCGGCGTTGACCCTGAAGGGCCGGGCGGGGATGTATTGCGAGGGAATAGTCTCTCCGTGCACAAGGAAGAAGAAGTTCGCCCTGCTCCCCACGAGCAACCCCTGACCGTTCTCCAGCTCGGAGGTCGTGTCGATGCACGCGCGGTCCCCGAGCCCTGCGTCGACGACCCTAGTCACCTTGGCCGCCACCACCGCCACTTCGCCGCTTCTGCCGCGTGAGAGAGACCTCGCGGAGCCTAGCAACGCGGGGGGGACCACGACACCGTCTACTCCCTTCTCAAGGACGCCGAAAGCGGTCTCGACGTCCTGCGCTGTGGCTGCGTACGCGAGGATCTTCTTGCCCCTCCTCCTGAACTCGGCCACCAGGTTCTCGAGCGGAATCACTGTCCAGTCGGCGCATTCGACGACCACGAATGGCTGTCGCCTCGCGCTGGCGTCGACCGCGCGGGCCACGTCTGCTGCGCCTCGAATTACGATCCAACTGGAATTCTCCGGGCCCGGCTCTTCCGAGATGGTTACCAGCTCAAGGCCGCCGAGGCGATCCGAGTCGGCCCCCCCGGGCTCCGAGATGACACGTGTCACCCCGACTTCACGGGCGAGCCTTGCTGTTTCGGCACTAAGGCCTTCGGGACCGACCCTCAGGACGACTTCTTTGTGGGGCTCAGGCATGCTTCAGCGACTCCAACCCCTCTGCGACTGAGCTACGGTCGATGACTACACGTCGGAGCGCGCGGACGATCCCTGCCGGGTCCTTGTGTTGGAAGACGTTGCGCCCGAAGGTGACGCCCATGGCACCGGCAGTCATTGCAGCCTGAGCCATTTCGAGGAGGCCCTGGTCCGAGTCGACCTTCGAGCCTCCTGCGAGCACTACCGGCACGGGGCATTTTCTCACCACCTCCCTGAAGGACTCCGCGCTGCCGGTGTAAACTGTCTTCACGATGTCAGCCCCAGCCTCGGCGCCTACTCTTGCGACGTGAGCGACCACCTCGGGGTCTGAGGGGTCCTTGACTGCCTCCCCTCTCGGGTACATCATGGCGATGAGGGGGAATTGCATCGAGTCGCACTCGTCCGCGACAGAGCCCAGCTGAGAGAGCATCTCTGGCTCATGGGCGTTGCCGATGTTGATGTGGAGGGATATCGCGTCGGCACCAAGCCTGACCCCCTCCTGGACTGACGAGACGATCACCTTGCGATTCGGGGTGGGGCCCATGCCCGTACTGGCGGAAAGGTGTAGTATCGTGCCTATCAGGGGAGGCTCTTTCAGCGAGCGGAGGAAGCCCTTGTGGGCCAGGACAGAGGTCGCCCCGCCGTGGGCCACGGCTTTGACTACTTCGTCCGGGTACTCCAGGCCTGGTATCGGGCCGTTCGTGAGTGAGTGGTCCATCGGTATGCACAGCATCCTGCCGTTGCTGGTCGTCCTAGAGAGCCTGAGCGCCTTTCCGGTGACCATGGCTATCGGCCCAGGTACCCCTTGGATGCCATCAGCTCCGATGTGAGGATGGCCGTTCCGGCCGCACCCCGGATTGTGTTGTGCGAAAGCAGGGTCAGCTGGATGGAGTTCCTTCCTATCCCCTTCCGGATACGCCCTACGACCACGCTCATCCCCGGGACGCTTCCGGCTAGCCTGTCGAGCCTCGGTTGGGGACGGTCGTGCTCCTGCCTTACGATTATCGGGCGGTCGGGGGCGGTGGGGAGGCGGAGCTCCTGCGGGACCCCCTTGAAGGAGCTCAGGGCCTTCGTCGCCTCGGAGGGGCTGACCGGCTCCTCGAACTCAGCGTAGAGCGTCTCGAGATGGCCGTCGACGACCGGGACCCGGTTGCACGAAATCGCCATCTCCAGGCCGGACGGGCTGATGGACCCTTTGCTCGCCGCCCCCAGGATCTTGCGCGACTCAGCCTCGACTTTGTCCTCTTCGTCCTTGATGTAAGGTATGACGTTCTCCGTAATCAGGAGAGACGGCACTCCGGGGAAGCCGGCTCCTGAGATCGCCTGCATAGAAGTGACTATGGCTTTCCTGAGCGTGAAGCGGTCTCCGAGAGGCTTGAGGACCATTGCGAGCCCGGTGACGGTGCAGTTGGGAGTCGTCGCGAGCGACCCGGGCCAGCGCCGCCGTCGCCTCTGGGTTTCGACCAGGGACAAGTGGTCGGGATTGACCTCGGGGACTATGAGGGGAACATCGGCGTCCATCCGGTGCGCCGAGGCTTCGCTGACAACTTGGAACCCAGCCTTTGCGAAGGCAGGCTCGATGGCTGAAGCCGCCTCGGAAGGCAGAGCCGAGAAGACCAGTTCGCAACCAGAGGCGTTCTTCGGGCTCGCTGGGAGAACTCTCTTTGAAGCGAACTCGGCCGGCAGGTCAGTGGGGAGGAGCCAGCGCGTGGCGTCGGAGTATCGCTTGCCCGCCGACTCCCCGCCCATCAGCCGCTCGAGTTTGATGTAGGGATGGTCGCCGAGCATCGAGACGTACCTCTGGCCCACCGCCCCCGTCGCGCCCAGAAGGGCGGCCTTCAGTTCCCTCATTGCTCGTCCACCAGCATCGCTTCCTTGATCAGTCGGGCCGCCTTGTGGGCCTGGTCCGCGGAGACGAAGACCCTGATCGAAGACTGTATGGTCACTATGCCGTAGAGGTTCATGCTCGCCCTGGCAAGAGGCTGGGTGATCCTTTGGATGACGCCGGGTTGGGTCTCGAGAGCCTTGCCCCTGATGGAGACCATCGCGAGGCCGTCAAAGGACGAGACCGCTTTCCCCAGGCGGCCGTCTATTAGCACCTGGTGCACTCTGTCTAGGACTCCCTGGTCGCCTGATACGTAGAAGATTGCCGAAGAAGACTCGAGCGAAAGCGCGTGGATGGAAGTCTCTCCGTTGCGGATGGCCCTGGCGATCGCCGTGAGGGAGTCAAGGCTCGCCGTGTCGATCCCCACGATCGTGACCATCGAGACTCCTGTTCTCGAGACCTCGACCCCGATGTCCGGGATGTCGCCCTCGATCACGGTGCCCGACTCTGGCCGACCCAGGCTGGTGACGCGGATCTTCAGCCCCGGAGGCTGATAGCGCAGAGCCTTCAGATGGAGGAACTTCGCTCCGCCCGCCGCGAGCATCTCGGCCTCCTCGCCGTTCAGGCTCTCGATGAGGTGCGGATTCTTCACGCGGGCCGGGTCGCTCGTGTAGACACCCTCTACGTCTTTGATGAGTATCACTTCTTTGGAGCCGAGGCAGTTCCCGATGAGGACCGCAGTGGTGTCGCTCCCTCCGCGTCCGAGCGTCGTGATCTTCCCCTTCTGCGTCCTTCCGAGGAAGCCGCACACTACAGGGACCTCGCCTTTCAGAATCGAGGGAAGGAGGCCCGTGCGGACGTTCTCCCTGGTCGCTTCTAGGAGAGGGTTGGCGTCCTGGTGCCGGTCGTCAGTAATTACCGGCCACAGGGGGCTGTCGGGGTCAACGACGACCGGCTTCAGGCCGTGGGAGGAGAGGGCTGCTGCGACCAGGCGTGCGCTGGTCTTCTCGCCGGAGGAGAGCAGCTCGTCGAGGAGGGAGGGATCCATGTTGGGGTTGACGCCCTTGGAGAGGCTGAGGAGGTTGTCGGTGACACCCTTCATCGCTGAGACCACTACAACCACGCCCTTGCCCTGGGACATAGCGTCCCTGATCAGGGCGGCCGCTTGGCCTATCGAGCGCTCGTCCTCGAGGACGGAGCCCCCGAACTTCACGACGACCGTGTCCTGCAAGTCAGTCTTGTTCAAGCATGAAATCCCTCCAGAATCGCGAGAATGCTGGAGTTGGTTCTACCAACTATAGCCGTACAGAGGCCAGGAATACGCGGCGCCCCGTGTACCAACTTCGGTCAAGCTTCTCGCAGGTCGTTCGGGGACTCTTACCGTATATATCCATTCATGCTCTAAAATGGTCAGAAGATACCCGCGACAGTCTATGACTGCGGCGAGCAAAGACCGTGAGGAGCCGATCCTGCGACTCCGTTGCCACTGCCCTCGTTCTGAGAATAGGTGTTTGCCGTCCCCGCGGTGCCCTGGCCGGCGCTGTTGTCAAAGTAACCCCAGAAGTGGTTCAGGTCAGAGGCGTTTGAGCTGATGGTGTTCGCGCTGGAGCTGTCGAGGAAAAAGCCGGTGTCAGAGTTCCGGAGGGCGACGTTGGACGCAAGCGTGATTAGCGTAGAGCTGTGGACCACGTATCCGTCATGCTTGTTGTAGCCGGCTGTGTTTCCTTTGAGGAAGTTCGACGTCGTACTCCACACCACAAAACCATCGTCCTCGTTCAGATTGGCCCTGTTTCCAGTTAGGTTGTTAGAGGCAGAGCTGATGAAGAAGCCCACGTCGCCGTTGGAAAGTGCGAGATTGACATTTAGCGCGTTCAGATTCGAAGAACCGGTCAGGTAGTAGCCAACGAGAGAGTTCTTCGACGCGCTGTTTGTGCTGAGTGTGTTGCTCGAGGAGTCGTGCAGCAGGAATCCGGCATAACCGTTCGTGATAGCCTTATTGGAGGTCAGCTGATTCGATGACCCCCCATCGAGGAAGAACCCATCGTGGGCATTGCTCGTCGCCTTGTTTGCCGAGACGACGGTGTTCTTGACGCCGTGGAGTGCGAATCCGTAGAAGGTGTTGAAGTTGGCAGTGTTGCTCCGCAGAGTATTCGAAGCAGAGGAGTCCACGAAGAATCCGATGGACCCGTCGTGCACTGCGCTGTTCCCCACGAGCGTATTGGAGTTCGACCCCGTGGTCTCGTAGAACCCCCCGCCTCCGTTTCTAAGGGCAGTGTTGCCGAGCACACTATTGCCCGTCGAGGCGTAGAAGTAGAACCCCTGAAGTGCGTTCTGCATCGACTTGCTCCCTTTCAGGAGGCTCGAAGAAGAGTTCTCGAATCGGAAGCCCGCGTAGCCGTTCGCAAGGGCCTGGTCGGACCTAAGTGTGTTGGAGGTCGAGAGCCGAAGCCAGAACCCGGAGTCCTTGTTGAACTTAGCCGTGTTGGAAAGGAGCTTGCTCGAAGAAGTAGACTGGAGATTGAAGCCGGACGCGGAGTTGTTCTTGGCCGAGTCGCCCTTCAGGGTCGCCAGCGAAGAAGAGCTGAAGTGGAATCCCGACCAGCCGTTAAGGAGTGCTTGATCTGATGTGACCTTCAGATTGGATGATGAGTCGAACACGAATCCGTCACGTCCGTTCCCCGTTGCCCCGCTCTTTGCGACGAGGACGTTCGACGATGCCGAGACCAGGTAGCCGACAGCGAAACCGATGACCTTGCACTTCGTGACTGCGACGGAGTCCCTCCCGGCGACACTGATCCCCGTGTTTACTCCCGTCCCGCGTATTGCGTGGCCCGCGCAATTGAGAGAACTCCCGTCTGCCCCGACCAACAGGCCGTCACCAGAGCAAGGGCCGATGTCCGCGCTAAGGGTGACAGATCCAGAGATTGTCGAGCCGCAGGTGGGGGAGGAGGTGGCAACCACCCCAATCGAGGGGGTGAGCATCATCGAGATTAGAGCCAGAGCTGCGACGGCAGGTGAGAGACCCTTCATTCGTCTCCCCGACTTGGGGGCGAGTTGCAACGGCCACTGCGAAGATCGTCTGGCAGTTGAGTCTGGCTCGGCATGCTCTCAGAGCCTTGGAAACAAGAAAAAATGGGAGGCGAGGAGAGTTCTACGCCAGAGGCGAATAGACTCTCCTCCGTGTATAGGCAGCGAATATTGCGACGCCGATGGCGGACATTGAGAGGAACATCGTGAGCCCGTTCAGGGTCAGGATGCCTCCCAAGGCTGCTGTAATGGGAAGAATGCTGATGGTGTGGGTGGAGAAGTGAGGTATCGAGATCAGAAGGGCGAGTCCAGCGGCGGTGTTCGCGACTAGGTACGTCGGCTGGTCAGAGGAGGTAGACTCTAGCACTTCTGAGAGAGATGACGCCTTGGTGACCCGGGTTCCGTCGAACGTGACTAGAAGGCGTTGGGACGAACCTCCCAGGCTGCTAGGAAGGCCGACGAGGAGCACCCTCGACCCGACGACGTTCGAGCCGCTGATGCTTATCGAGATTCCGCTTCCTTGGTAGGTGCCTGCGGACAGGCTGAACCGCGGGTCGTTGACAGTGACCTGCGCGGACGAACCGTCGAAGGTGATGTACCCTGGAATCTGGTTCGAGGCCTGTGCCTGGCTGAGCTGGCCTTGGCCAAATTGGCCCAACTGTATGGCTGCGACGCTGTCGCCTTGCTGGTTGTCTCCGCCCTGATCCCCTTGGTGGTCTTCCGAAGATGACGAATTGCCCAAGGTAGCGGTCTGGACCGAGGGGGAGCCCGTCAGGTCAGGGAGAGAGCCGAGTTTCAGAGAGACTGAGAAAGAGTACACTCCAGGAGAGGGTAGTCCCAGCTCCGCCTCTATCTCCCCTTCGCCCTGTTGGTTGGTGACGAGAGTCCCCAGCGAGTGGGTGGTCCCGTTGATTGTCAAGACGAAGGTGTAGGTGGCGTTCGTCCGTGCACCCTCGACTTCTGCGTCGGCGCTGAGGTCAAGCCCTTCGAACTCCAGACCTGAGTCTCCGTGCCCAGACACGCTCGAGTTGACAGGGACTAGGGCGAAGTGAAGTTCGTTGGTCCCGTTGAGGTTCTGGTCGTCCTGAAGGCCCGAGGTGTCGTTCTCTACTCCTGAACCGACGTCAGTCTCGTTGTCCCCAGCGGAGTCGGAGGGCTGAGTCTCGTTTTGGTCCTGTCCTTGATGATCCCCGGTTGAGTTCGTATCTGAGGTCCCAGTGGCGACTGAAAGAAGGGTCGCACCTGCTCCTTGGATCGAGATTGCTCCTTTCCCCTGCGCTTGGCTTGACTTTGCGAAGACGGCTGTGGCTGCACCGAACATTAGGATTAGCAGAATCGAAATCGCTGCGATTTTCTTGCTTTCGGATTGCGTTTTCAACTGTTTCCTGGGTATGCGTAGACTAGAGAGGCTTTAGCCGTTGGCTTCCAGGAATTGGAATACTGTGGAACTTTCAATCCTGTGGCTCGAAGTGCCCCGAAATCACCGGACTTCTCTCAAGCTGCCGACCGCCCCGAGTCGCCGAGTCGCAGCTAGTGTCCCAATTCCAATCTCGTGTTTTTAACTCCAGGGTTCGGGGAACGCCTATGGGGCGGGGAGACAGAGCTAAGGAGGTAAGCAGAGTCCTCGAGCATCCTCTCCGAAGGAAGATCATTCAGACCCTTGGCGCCTCGGGCCCGCTTACATGGAAGGAGCTCTCCTCTGCGATAGGGACCAGCACGGGAGCACTGTACCATCATCTCGACGTGTTGGAAGGCCTGGTTGTTCGCGACAACGAACGCAGATACTCGCTTACGGGTTTGGGTAAGGAGGTGTATTCCTGGCCGGTCAATGAACCCAGGTCCTTCTCAGGGTCGAAAGGGAGCAGGCTCAGGGAGGTCGTGGCAGGGATTCTCCTGCCGAGGGCGGCGATTGAAAGTGCTTCTTCGACCCTGGTGCGTTCAATCTTCGGCTCGCTGATTTTCTCTCTCGCCGTCGCAGTTGGAGTGGCATTGACAGGCACGAAGATCACAATCCTCTCTGTCTCAATTGCACAAGATTCGGCGGACTCCATCGAGTGGTTTCTGGTGACTGTCGCGGTGCTCTTTGCCTCGTTGTACTTTGGGTCGATTGTCTTCAAGTGTAGGGCCAGGGTCTCGCCCCTAGTCGTATCAATCTCCGCAGCTCTTGTTCCTCTGGCAGGGTTTTCCGTCATCTACTGGCTCTTTCAGAGGGCGTGGCCTGCACTGTTGGTTGAATCTAGGTCCATTACCCTTGTCCTTGTCGCCTTCCAGGCCCTGAGCCTTGGGATACTTGGGGCTGGTGTAAGCGTCGCGACGGGGGCGAGGATTGAGAAGACTCTCCTAGGATGCTTGGCACTCCTCTATGTCGGGATAGCCGTAATGCCAGTCCTGGGAGTGAGATTCGTTTAGGATGGAGCAAAGGAGATTTAGTAGCCCGGCCTGGGTAAATATGCGTCGGATTGATTTCCACGCAAGGCGGGTAAGACACGCCCCGAAGCGGTCGCCTGGCATTGTACCTTAGGTGCTTCATGAGTCCAAGCTGAACGTCCTGGATGTATCTGGGCTTCTTTGACTTCCGAGTCGAGCAGCTACTTTCCCACCACTCCTCGCTATCTAAACGACCCACAGCGAGGACCTCAATCTTCCACTAGGAGCCACTTATCTGAAGGGAAATTGATATTGAATTGTTCTCTCCGCTCAGGTTCTTGATGTATACGGCATATCCTGTTGATGGATACAGTGCTATGTCCGCAAAACTGGCAGAAGTGGTGTCGTTCTTGCTGTAGAGGATGCCGCCAAGAGCTCCTCCTGCAAGTATCTCTACTTCGACAGGGTTTGACGAACTGACTGTTCCTCTAAGCGTGGGGAAGCATGAGCTGCAAGTCAGAGCGAATCCCCAGCTTCCGTGACTCCCTGAAGTCAAACAGCCCTGAAGGCTGTGGCTCCCATCAGTTGAGACCCCAAACGACTTGCTTGAGAACACGCAAGGGCTGATGGGAGCCTTTGGTTGCGTGGCGGACGAGGTGGAGTTTGCATTCGAAATGGGCGAGTTGATGGCAGTCGCAATGGAAATCAGAAATGCCACTGTGAAGATGACTCCAAGCAGGGCATTCCTCTTCCGATGCGACTTCTTCAAACTCGGTTGGACAGCCGCGAGAGGCTGCGGTTGCTCAAAGTGGTGCCCGCAATTGGTACAGTACATGGCCTGCAGTGATTTCTCCTTGCCACAGCTTGGACAGAAGCCCAAGTTGCGCTGCTCGAGTTCATCGCCGTATTAAGCGTGAATCGCAATGTCTCCAAACCCGAACCTCGGACACTAGAGTCCGATTGTTGCCGTTATGGCACTCTTCTATCAGGTCGTCAGGGTTCGATTGCAGCCCTCTGGAGACCCTCCATCGGTGGTACCTGGCGGAGGTGTATCGGGCCGCCCTCCTGCTGGGACCCTCCTTGATTCCAGCGAGCCAGACCTTGACCGTCTGGTGGGACTCGATTTCGTCCATGTCATCATAGAACCTCTTCCTTCCCGCCTTGACCACGCCATATAATATGATGCGGGAATCAACGCTGGAGTCGGGCTCGGAAATCAATGCGCAGGGGTGGTAGCCCGGCCTGGATTCGAACCAGGGTCACCGGCTCCAAAGGCCAGTATGCTTGGCCGCTACACCACCGGGCTCTGCTTCGAGTTGCCTTGCCGATGGTAATTTAGGCTTGCATGGCGGCTTTGAGGATGAAACTCTGCAGGACAGCAACAGGGTCCTCCATCCAATCCAGGATTTTCATCGCCTTCCTCTCCTGCGCGGCCTTGAAGTCGTCCCGGAGGATTCTTCCGAGGGTCTTGACGATAGAGGCAGGAGTGCCGGCCCTACTCAGAATGCCTTCCGACAACAGATACCTGTCTGTGTACAGCGAGCCCTGGAACGCAGACACGGTAGGAACTCCGAGAAGGGCAGCCTCCGCGTTCATAGTGCCGCCCATGCCGACGAAGGCGTCTGACTTTTTCAACAGGGAGGCTCCATCGATGGGCCCGTCTGGCACGATGAAAGTCTCGCCAAACTCCTTCTGAAGCTGCAGGACCTGTTGGTCATACCGTCCGAGGACGACGAGGTTGTGAGCCGCGAAACCTTTCGCGATTGCCCCCAAGACCTTGCGCATGAAGCTAGAGTCTGCCTTCGCCAAGTATGGTGCATCCGATTCTGGAGCCCTGATGGTGATCGTCTTCTTCCCCGATTTCAGCTTTGGGACTGGCCCACCTAGGGCGGGCCTCTTCAGCCATGCTGCGGGGTCGAGCGCTCTGTAAGTCGAGACTTGGCGCGGAGCGAGGCCGTAGATCCCCCAAGCCGACTTGGGGATGACCCAGGGGCAAAGCAGGTGATGGCTAAGCGGGAGCGAGAGCCTGCCAGCGATTTCTGAGTGCGGCGAGTCGTTCACTGCGATGTGCTTTGCCCCGAGCCCGAAGGCGACCCTGGCGCAGACCCCGGACGCGACAGACACAGCGACCTGAGGGTCGAAGTCCCTGGCGATCGGGATAATCAGGCTCTGCCTTTCAGTCGAGGCGACCAGCTGGGCCTCCTTGCCCTTTCCTCCTCTCTCGCCTACGAAGGTCAACTTCAGTCCTGCCATCTCCGCTAGGGGTTCGAGCTCTCTGTAGGCCCGGGAGGTGACGAGGACGTCGCATTCTTCTTTCCTGAGCGATTTCACCAGAGGGCCGAAGAAGAGAATCTGCTTCGGCGTCAGGATGTCGAACCATATGCGTGCTGTTGGCAATGAGAGACCGGGGCGCTGCTTCCGGCGCGCTCGGAATTATTTAACCAATCTCGATTGATGATAGCCGCCGATTTCTCAAGAGCCCAAAACGTAATTACGTGGACTCCGGGGCCGTCTCTCACTCTTTGTCAAGGACCAAGGTCGCGATCTACGGACTGACAAGCGAAGGATACAAGCTCGCGGCCGAGGTGGCCGACAAGGCCCAGGTCACCATCATCGACGAGTCACTGCAGATGGCTTCAGACCTGGACGCTCAGTTCCTGAAGAAGAATCCAGTCCTCATGGACCTGATGGGCGAGGAGCGGTTCCTTGACCTGAAGCCCCTCGGGCGGGTCCTCGAAGAGGCCCAAGTTGTCTTCTTCGTGCCCAAACTGAGGAGGCCGGCCGAGGAGAGCCTCATCGAGGGCGGGACGAAGCTGAGGGACCTCTCGCGATATCTCTCCGAGGGCGTCACGCTGGTCAACTGCCTCCCGACCGGCCCGGGAGGCAACTCCGAGAACATCATGATGGTCGAGAAGCAGACTGGGCTCCGGGTCGGGGGGACTCTCACCTACGCGTACATGCCCCTCGGGCCGAGGGAGGCTGAGCCCGCGGTAGTGGCTCAAGCTGGGACGGGAGAGAAGGGCCTCCTGCACGCTCTGGGGTTCGTGGGGACTTCGCAGAACATCTTTTCCGCGGAGCTGGAGTATTCTGCCACGGTGCTTGCCAAAGCAGTGGGGTCCGTGACCGAGATAGAGCTGGCCAGGAGGGCCAGGGAGGCGAGGGTCTCGATCAGTAAGGGTTCCGAGTTGTACATCGATGAGTTCTCAAAGTATCTCTACGAGCTGAAGGCGATACAGGCGAGCGAGGATACGGGCGAGTCCATTTCGTACCTGGCCGGCGCCGCCCTCAAGAGCTTCGACAACTATGTCAGGTATGTGGTAGACGAGGCCAGGGAGGTCCTCAAGGAGAAACAGCTGAAGGCGAGCAGGACGAAGATCACCTTGCTGTGGTCTCTGGACACCTACGAGATGAGGGGCGAGAGGCTGCAGGTCGCGGATGGGATTCAGCAGAGACTGAGGGACTATGTCACCGACGTGGAGATCGTCTCGGCTGCGAAGTTCAAGGCGGGGTCAGACGTCCTGGACCCTCTGAAGCACAACGTGCTGATAGTCTGCTCGAAGGAGGATCAAGAGGCGGTCAAGCATTCGAGGAAGGGCCAGAGGAATACGGAAGTGACGGTGGTCTCAGCCACCGCCGGCCTGGGCAGAGAATAAGGCGCATAACCCTATATTGGCTACGATGTCGCCACGCCATCCGATGCCCAGGGTGGGGGTCATAGGGACCGGAGGGTGGGGGAAAAACCACGTCAGGGTCTTCAACGAGCTGGGGTGCCTGGGGGCAATCTGCGACCTCGACCAGGCGAGGGCGGACCACTTCGCGAAGACGTTCAGGGTCCCGGCGTACACTTCAGTCGACGAGATGTTCAAGAAAGAGAAGCTCGACGCGGTCACCATCTGCACTCCGGCCTCGACGCACTTTGCGATCGCGTCCAAGGCCCTCCAGGCCGGGCTGAACACCTTCGTGGAGAAGCCGATGACCACGACGGCTCAGGACGGCGAGAAGCTGATCGACCTGGCGAAGAGCGCCAAGAGGACTGTCACGGTCGGCTTCATCGAGAGGTTCAACCCTCCAATCACCGAGCTCAAGAAGACCATTTCAGGCGAGAAGCTGGGGGAACTCATCCTCCTGGAGTTCCACAGGGAGAATAGGAGGGGAGAGAACATCGGCGACGTCGGGATAGTCAAGGATGCGTCGGTGCACGACATCGACACAGCGTGCTGGCTCTTCGGCGAAGACCCGAAGACGGTTTACGCCAGGGTGGGTGTCCTGTACGCTCCTCTCGAGCACGAGGACTTCGCCACGGTGCTGCTGGGGTTCTCGGGCCAGAAGACGGCGTTCCTCGTCACCAACTGGATCACGCCCAACCGGGTCAGGACGCTTACCGCCGTCTTCTCGGGCGGGGTCATCGACGTGGACTTTGTCACCCAGAAGACCGAGATCCATGAAGGGACCTCGACGACCGTGCCGACCAGGCCCTTCCAGGAGCCTCTGATGCTGGAGATGAAGGAGTTCGTGGCAGCTCTTTCGGAGAAGAGGCAGCCCCTGGTGACTCCTCAGGACGGGCTGAAGACGACCAGGATTGCCGAGGCGGTTCTTGCGTCAAGTTCATCCGGGGCGCCAATCTACCTGAGCTGATATGAAGCCAGTCAACTTCGTAGCCCCGGACGCGAAGATAGGGAAGAACGTCAGGATCTGGAATTACGCCTACGTTGGATCCAAGACGCGCATCGGAGACGACGTCAGGATCGGCTCGCTAGCGCACGTGGACTACGACGTGTGGATAGGCAGCGGATGCAGGATCGAGGGGATGGTGTACATCCCACCGATGAGCAGGATAGGCAGGAACGTCTTCATCGGGCCGGCGGCCGTCCTTACCAACGACCCGTATCCGCCCAGCAAGAGGATGATCGGCGTGACGATTGAGGATGGGGCGGTGATTGGGGCGAGGGCGGTCATCAAGGCAGGCGTGACGGTCGGCAAGAGGGCAGTGGTCGCGATGGGCGCAGTGGTCACCAAAGACGTTCCCCCTGGGAAGGTCGTGATGGGCGTCCCTGCGAGGGTGCGATACACGAGGAAGGAGTTCGACTCTAAGATGAAGGCGTGGGAGTCCGGGCCCTGACCCGGGACGAAGCGTAGAACCTCGAAACAGCGGACATGACGACGAACCACAGCCCTCCAAGGGCCAGTGTCGCGGCGACCTTCAAGAGCGCGAGGAGGGTCAGGCTCCCAGTCTCGTGGATGGGCGGCGCGAACTCCAGGATCACGTAGAAGAAGACGTAGACCTCCCCGATCATGAGGAGCCAGGCGATCGACATGATCCCCACCAGAGGTGCCAGCCTCATCTCAGAAGACCCACGTCATCAAAGAAGTGAGGCCTGCCAATAAGCATGCGACAACGGTCAGCGTGAGTATGGCGCCCACCAGCTCTCGTTCGGTCATGGGGCCGTCGAAGAGCAGCATGCGGACGAGGGTCGTCGGGGCATTGGGCTCCATCGACGCGTAGAGGCGCCCGTCTCCGCCGATGTAGGTGGGCCTGGAGGGCATCTTCCGCCGCTCCACAAGGCCGCGGACGCTTGAGAGGATGTAGAATGAGTTCAGAATAGCTGGCATTATGGCTACGATTGCAGCGATCTCGACCCCTCCAGTCACCGCGAGGGCAGCGAACATCGCCCCGAACATGAGGCTTCCGCTGTCTCCGTCGAACCCTCTCGAGGGGTATCGGTTGAAGACCAGGAAAGCCCCCGACACCGCGACCAGAGGGAGGGCCGCCGCGAGGTGGACGATGGAGAATTCCGGGGTGACTGCGGTCTTCAGGGCCACCCCGAAAGCGAGGGCGACCGAGACGATTAGGGTGAATCCAGAGACCTGGCCGTTGAAAGAGTCCATCATGTTGAACGCGTTCGCGACCACCGGGAAGGAGAGCACCACGAGGGCTGTGTAGATCGTGAAGTGCTCGCTGGTCGCGCCGATGACCGGGAAGCTGAGGCTCGACTGGTAGAGGTCCGGCTGGAGCATCACGAGCGCCACCAGGGGGAGCGATGCGAGTAGCAGGAGGAGCGGTTTGGTCCTGGCCCCGAGGACGTACAGGTCGTCGGCGAAGCCCACGGCGAAGGCGATGGCGGCACACCCGAGAACCGCGACCGGCACGAGGGACCCGAAGGCCACGTAGGCCGCGGCCTCGCCGCCGACGGCGCCGATGAAGAGGAGAGGCCCTACCGGGTTGGGAACCTTCGTCGGGCGCGACTTGTGGACGTCGTCGACAACCCTGCCTCTGCGCGCCAGGGCCCTCAGGTACGAGGGCATGAGGAACAGAACGGCGAAGAGCGGGACCACAAGGACTATGACGAGGAGCCCATCATCAGCCAAGCTCGGAACCAAGCGGGGGCCGAGCCAGCACTTTCTGATTAAACGGTTTCTGACCTCGCTCGAAGCGCTTCAATGTTAAATACAGCCTTCGGTCGACCAGCGACTCGCATGAACGTCCGAGACTTACGCGATGGGATGCGAAGGGTAGATGCCGAAGGCGAGATTGCCGAGATGGCTGAGCCGCGCACAGTCAACCTGAGGACTGGGGGAGAGGCGAGGGTGATGGACTGCATGCTCAAAGACGAGAGCGGCCAGATCAAGCTCTCGTTGTGGGACGATCAGATTGACATGGTCAAGCAGGGGTCGAAGGTGAAGGTGACCAACGGCTACACGAACAGCTTCAGGGGAGAGTTGCGTCTGAATGTGGGCAAGTACGGAAAACTAGACGTTATAGAAGCCTGAAAGACCTAAGATTTCCTCATCCTCCGGCCAGGTGCAACTCCATGGGTACAGGTGGACTCTTCCTCAGAAGACTCAGGGCGAAGGTCTCCGAAGAGCCGACTGGGTTTGTCTGGATCGAGAAGGGAAGGCTCGCGGCCTCTGGTTACCCCGCCTCCAGAAGTCAGATTGAATGGCTCCGAAAAAAAGGGGTCGGCGTCATCCTCACCCTCACCGAGAAACCGCTGCCTGACGAGCTGAAAGAGGGGTTTGGTATCTCGTTTGAGCACGTGCCGATGAAGGACCATGAACCTCCAAGCGAAGAGAGCTTGGAGCAAGCGGCGAAGAGCATCGAAAGCGGACTCGGGTCGGGGAAGATGATTCTCGTGCACTGCCTGGCTGGGCAGGGGCGGACCGGGTGCGCCCTGGCTGCCTACCTGGTTGACGCCGGCAAGGTCGGCGCGGACGAGGCGATCAGAGAGTTAAGAAAGATCAAGCCCGAGTTCATCGAAGGGTCTCAAGAAGAGGCCGTCCGCAGGTTCTGCCCCTAGTCATCTGCGACTTGGGCTCGGTACTTTCCTCGAGTCGCCTCACGTCGGACCTTGACCCTCGAGAGCCTCTTCCAGTTCCTGAGAATTAGTAGGATGTCGTAGTCGGAGAGCTCCACAATCCCAAGGTCAGGGTCAGTGGTCGGAGCGACCTTAACCCCGACGAAAGCGGCGGAGAGGAAGAAGAAGTACGCGCGTCTCTGGGTGGTAACGGACAGGAGCACTCCGTTCCTCTCAACGAGCAACTTCAGCGCGGTCCGTTCCTGGATGAGCTTCAAAGTGCGAGCCTCAGCCTCCTCCACGGCTGGGGCTTGGCGAACCCCCTGAGGAACCTCAGGTAGAAGACAGGGACGTAGGCCATGTTCCTGAAGCTCCTGCTGTTGAGGCTCAGGAGGAGGGTGACCTTCAGGGCGAAGAGGAGCTGGCGCAGACTGAGCCCGCAGGCGAGGCGGGTGTTTGCCCCTTCCCACTCGGGCTTGAACTTCCTGTACTGGGACCGGTGGACCTTAGCGTCCGAGAGGAATACTGTTCGAAGTCCGAGGCTCCTAAGCCTCCGCTGGACGAAGTACTCCTCCCTCGCGTCAATCCCTGGAGGTATGACCTTACCCCGGAAGTCTTCGGACCTGAAGACGGTCATTCCCATGGGAAGTCCGTAGGTGAATCTGTGGCCCTCGGCCATCCCGACCACAGCTCCTACTACTGAGGCTTCGAGCCTCTTTGCAGCGCACCTGAAGAAGAGCGGGTTCGTCACTTCTTCATCGCCGTCGACGAACGCAAAGTAACGTGACTCCGCCAATTCGAGGGCCAGCTGCCTGGCGTATCCGAGGCCCACATTCTCCCGATGGACCTCGGCCCCGAACCTCTCGGCTATGACGGTCGTAGAGTCGGTGCTATCGTGGTCAATCACAACAACCTTGGAGTCGGGTTCGCAATTGGTTACGCTCGTCAGACACTTCTCAAGGGTCAAGGCTGAGTTGTAAGTGCACACGAAAATTGTGAGGTCACGCACGCAGCGAGTACACTCCGATAAAGTGGTCGCCCAGCCTGTTCCAAGGGAAGTAGGCCTGGAGGGCCGCGTCGGCCCTCTTGAAGAGGCCGAGGAGCCTGCCCGGCGGCAAGTACCTGAGGAGGTTCGAGGGAGGGAGGAGTATCCCCACTCCGATGACCTCCTCCAGTTCGTAAGCCCCGAGCACGTCGGACACACCCGAGACCGAATAGGCGTTCGAAGCGATGCAGAACCTCGACTTCCCGACAGGGACGGGATTCCTGAACCTAGCGATGGCCATCGACGGGCGCAGCTTGAGTGAGTATCCGAGGATTTCGTACAGGCAGTATCGGTTCCAGACGCCGAGCACGAGTTTTCCTCCGGGGCGCAGCAGCTTCTGGACGGTCGAGAACATTTCGGCGAGTCTCGGCTCCGTGTTGACTGCCCCGTACGTTGAGTAGACACCGTCGACCTGATGGTAGCCTAGCAGAGCCAGCTTCTCATTCAGCTCGTAGGGTCGGGAGTGTACGGGGACTATCGAGCCGCCGAGGCCCGCTGCGCTTGCTTTCCTGGCGAGGACCTCGAGCATCTTGGACGAGATGTCTGAGGCTATGACTTTGATTCCCTTGCGGGCGAGGACGAGGGTTTCAGTGCCAGTTCCGCATCCGATTTCGAGGATGGTCTCACCGGGCCTGAAGACCCGCGTCATGACATCGACTGAACGGTTCCTGAGCCACAGATTCATCGGGTTGTCGAGGATGTGGTGGTCGTAGTTCTCCGCGACTCCGTCGAAGGCCGCCTCGAGGTCCCCGTAGACGAGCTCGTCGAGGTCGACTGGGCTCTCAGACCTCGGCTCAATCTCGATGTACGTGGTCTGGCCCCAGTACCTGTCACGCACCACCTTTGTCCCATACTTGCGGGTGAAGACCGAGTACCTCGGATCGTCCAGACCCCTAGACTCCTTTACAGAAGCAACCCCCTCTATGGCTTTCCCGTTGGCGTGGACGACCACTGCCGGTCCCTCTGACAGGTTCTTCACCCAATCCTGAGACGAGCCCTTCTGGGGGAAGACGACGATTCTTCCGTCGTAGGTGACATACCTCAGGAGGACACTGTGGGGCCTTCCGCTCTTACGGCCGACGGTCTGGAGGCGGAGGAGACTCCCAGGGTCGGACAACGCGATTCGCGCCGACTTCCTGCCCAGAAATTAAGGGTTGACGGGCGCGACGGCGGGCTTAACTCCACGTGAGCGCAAACACAGATCCTTCCGATGAGAGTGACCACTGCGCTGCTTGTTGGCCTGTCGATAAGGGAGGGGCTCTCGTTCTGGACGGGGCACCTCGACTTTGAGCTCTGGGTGAGGCTGGGGTACTACGTTGCGCAGGGGCTTGACCCCTACGGGAGCACGCTCCCCGTGCCGGACCTGAGCACCTATGGGTTTGGGGTCCTCCCGACGATCGCGTATCCTCCGGTCTGGGCCCTGATGCAGGGGGCGGTCTACGAGCTCTACAGGGCCACCGCGGTTGACAGCAGGTTTCTTTACTACTTCCTCCTCAAGCAGGAGACGATCCTTCCCGACATCGGGGCAGGATACCTGCTCATGAGGCTCCTCAGGCAATGGGGGAGGGCCGCGGAAGGGGAAGGGGCGTTTGCGTTTTGGATGGTCTCGCCCTTCGTTATTGTGATCTCCGCCCTCTGGGGGATGTTCGACCAGCTCGTGCTGATGTTTGTACTGTTCGCCATCCTGATCTCTGGCCGGAGGCTCCTCGGGCCGCTCAGCCAAGGAGTCGCTATTGTCTTGAAGCTGGTCCCGGTGATATTCCTGCCAGCGCTGGCCTGGGGCGAGGGTTCGGCTCGGACAAGGGTCGGGTATCTCATGTTTGCCGGAGGGGCCGCCGCGGCCATTGCCGTGCTCCCGTACCTCTACTACACCAACTGGTCCTTCTTTTCGCTGTTCAAGGTCGAGTCCTTCACCCTGAACAGGGTCTCAAACAGCGTCAATTACGCGGTCGTCCTCTTCGTCCTCAACTCGTACTACGGCATACCCGCGTCCGCGTTCCCTCTCTTGGGAGCCTTCGGTTACCTCTGGATTCCTGCGGTCGTGCTCGCATACTACGCCGCGCTTCGGGGCGCATCCTCGCGGGGGTTGACCCCCAGACGTGCCGTCCTGA
Organism: archaeon; assembly: GCA_016432545.1. Classification (NCBI taxonomy): domain Archaea; species archaeon. Next base: position 1,272,079 of record CP066694.1, on the reverse strand, counting down.
CACTGGAGCTCGTGACCCTGGTCTTCTTCCTCACGCGGCTCAGCCTCCCCGAGGAGTATGTGGTCTACCTCATAGCCTTCGGGCTCTTGAGCGGACGCGTCCTTGGGGTAGGGAGGAGCGCCTTCAGGGGGATGTGGATTTCAGCGACGGTCTTTTTGTTCTCAGACAACACGTACCTTGTACGGTTCCTGGCCCCGGTGTGGAGCGGCGCCGAAGGCCTTGACAGAGCCCTCGGGGCGGGCGCACTTGGATATCTTCGATACGGGGTGATGGTCGCATCTGCAGTGGCGTTCACCTTCTGCTGTCTGATGTACCTGAGAGTCGTCTACAAGGAGTTACAGGGGGAGAAGGCCAGCAGCTCAGCGGTCGAGGCGGGCCCTGGCTCCGGGGGTCTGGCGAAGGCTGAGGTACAGGACAAACGAATACCCGGTCAGGTACACGAGGAGGATGGGGAGGATGCCAAGGTTTCCATTCCTCAGAGCCGAGGCCAACGAGGCCAGGGCGATTCCTACCGCTCCTGCCTCCAATAGGGCCGCCGAATTCACCGGAATCTGATACTTCTTTCCCCGCCACTCTTCTCCGGCGTGGACCACCGCATACTTCGGCGTCCTGAGGAAGGTTCCCCTCTTCCGTGAGAATATCCCCTTCAGTGCGTAGACTGAATTGCTGATGCTGATCCCGTACCCCAAGACCACGAGAAGGGCGACCCTCCGGACCTTGCCCAAGAGCCCGAGCCTCTGGTAGCGGACCGCCTGGACGCAGTAGAAGAGAACGGCCAGGGTGGAGGCGCCCACGAGCACTGAGAAGACGACCCAGGGGATGACGCTGATGGTCATCAGTGCGGTTCCGACGGACCCTGAGCCGCCCGAGATGTTGGGTATTGAGATGCTGACGGCATAGCTGATCACGTTGATGTTCAGGAAGACGGCTGCGACGGCCAGAAGGAAAGAGGCGACCATCAGCGGGTGGACCAGGTAATAGGTCAGGTGGACGCCGGCCTGGAATTTTTGCGTCCGGGTGAGCTTCTCGGACCTCCGGATGGGCCCCAGGAGCTTGGTCGCCGTCTGCAGAGATCCCCTCGCCCACCTGCCCTGCTGCCTCTTCAGGCTCGCTATCGTCGGAGGGAGCTCTGCCGGCACCTCGAGGTCTCTGAGGTAGACCCCCCTGTAGCCGGCAAGCTGCATCCTGTAGCTCAGGTCAAGGTCCTCGGCGAGGGTGTCGGGGCTCCACCCGCCGCACATGCGGATGGCCTCCGACCTTATCACACCGGCGCTCCCGTTGAAGTTCATCAGGTACCCGCTCGCGTTCCTTCCCTGCTGTTCGAGGAGGAAGTGGGCATCGACTCCGATCGCGATCGACTCGGTCACGGAGTTGAAGTTCCTGTCCAGGTGTCCCCATCTCGCTTGGACAAAGCCGACCGCTGGGTCGCCCTCGAGGACCGCGACCGGCTCTTCGAGGAAGTCGGGAGGCGGGACGAAGTCGGCGTCGAAGACTGCCACGTACTTCTCCTCTGTGATCTTGAGGGCTGCCTCCAGCGCTCCTGCCTTGAAGCCCTCGCGACTCCCTCGCCTGATCACCTCGAACGAGATGCCTTTCGACGAGTGATCCCTCACGACCTCGTCGATCTTGGCGCTCGTCTCGTCTGTCGAGTCGTCAATGACGTACACCTTGACCTTGTCCGGTCCGTAGCTGGCGGCGACTCCCGCGCAGGCGGTCAGAAGCCTCTGGACCACGTACAGCTCGTTGTAGACCGGGAGATGGATCGCGACATCGGGCTTTGTCGAGAGTCTGGCTGGGTGGGCCGGCCGGTAGCGGCCCGCTCTGAAGGTAAGGTGGAGCGTGTTGAGGCCGTAGACGAAGAAGGCGACGCTGAGGGCGAGCGAAGCGCCCAGGAGTATCATAGGCATCGTCTGGATGAGTGACTCGGTCAGCGTCTAATCTCCTCGCTATTGAGCAGGAGCTCTTGCGGGGGCAATGGCGGCGATGTACTCTCCCCTGAGCTCCCTGTATCGGTCTGACTCATAGATTAGGTGCCCGGAGCCGCTCTTGACGCCGAACCCGTCACCCTCTCTGCCCTCCCGCGAGATCCTCCGGTTGAGGAACTTGGACTTCGTGAAGATGAACCTTGAGAGGAACAGGCGCGCCACAGCCTCGACAAGCGGGGGGCCGCCGCTTGAACGAACCCCGCCTGGAGGGGTTGGCCCGGCCTTCATGCGTTTGGCATAGGCAAGGGGATAGAATTCTGCGATCCAGCGTGCCTTCCCAAGGAGGCCCTCGTACTCCGTGGCTCCGCGAAGCACCTCTGCACGCAGGGCATCTCTTGCGAATAGGGGATCCTCCCGTAGCGAGAAGACGGAGTCGGCGTATGACTCGTCCATGACGCAGCTGAAGCACAGGCTGGGCGAGTCGCGGTGCAGGAGGCGGTAGGCCCTCGCGATGAGGAGCCCCTTGGCAAGGGTAGACCACATCCTCCCCGACTTCGCGATGCAGAAGAGGTCGAGGTCCTTGGACCGCGAGGCTGACCCGTAGGAGGTCGAGCCGCTTACCGCGACCACTCTGAATGGCGTGTTGTGGAGGGATCGCTCGAAGCGACGGGCGTGCCTTAGATTTTCGAGCGCGGCCCTTCTGTTTCCGGCTTCGTCAAGCGTCCTCGAGTCGGACCACGAGAGGGGGGCGAGGTATCCCTCCTTGAGCTCCATCAGCGAACTGAGAGGTGAAGCGCTGATCGCTTGCGCAAGTTCGTCCGCAGTCGCTTCCTCTGGGAGGAGCTCGAGGACCTCGCGGACCGGCACAAGAGAGCCCTGCCTGACGGCAGCTTCACAGATCAGGGAGATCCGCTCGGCGGTCGAGTCGGAGAGCTTCATTGCGTTCTCTTCCAGACCGCGTGCTTGGAGTTGGCGCCGGAGTCCGATATCGAGAGCACGAGGGCCAGCAGCTCGGTGACGACCGCCACTGGGAGGACGAGCAGGAATCTGGGATTCCTCGCCAAGGTACGGACGAGGAGGCTGAGCCCTAGGCGCAGGCGGACCAGCATCAACGACTCGACCGTCAACGGAGCTCGGCCCGAAGACTTCCAGACCTGGGCGTGCCCGAAGAGGATCCGCCTCCGCTGTGCGATCAGGTCGGTCACCCGCCGAGGGACTTCCACGCCGACCGTAGCCGTTTCGAGGACCTTGACCGAGTAGCCTTTCCTCCTAGCTGTGGCCGCCAGGAAGGCCCCGTCGTTGACCGTATCGGGCGGGAGGGCATCAACGCTCGCCAGGCGCACGACGAAGAGCTCGTCGCAGGTGTGGTTGGAGATGCTCATGTGGTTGAGTGCGCTCGAGCTGACGTTGTGCGCCGCCCACATCAGACCTGCAAGAGAAGACGCGACGCCCCTGCCTCCGAGGACCCTGGGAACGGCCGCGAGGGTCCCGATCGAACTGTCGGAAGCCGCTTCGGTGACAAGCTTCGTCAGGGAACCAGGGCCGGGATGAGCGTCGGAGTTGGAGAGGACGAGGAGGTGGCCTTCTGCGATGTCCATTATGCGGTTGATCGCGACAGCCTTTCCGGACCGTCTGGACTCTTGGATTATCTCGACGCGCCCGTCTCGTTTCTGGATTGCCTTTACTGCGTGGAGGAGCGAAGGAGGACATTCGCTCAGAGCGACGACTAGCCTCCGGAGGGGAAGTCCCTCACGGTCGGATTCGGAGAGATAGGCGGTGACCAGTGTCGGGGTGTTGGGCGCAGTGCCGGTCGCGCAGATTCCGATTGAGAAGTCAGTGATGGGGCCGCCGGCGTGCCCCGAAGTCATAGGGTGATCCTCAGTAGCGCGAGCACTCCGACGAGTTCGATGGAGCCCATGACTGACATGTACGGGACCGCCTCTTCGAGGAAGTACTGTGAGAGGAAGAAGTACGCAGCGGCTGTCCCGGCGCTGTGGATGAGGAGCAGGAGGGAGAAGATGAAGAGTCCGACAGAGTACCGGGCCTTCGTCGAGAAGGCTGTCCTCCCGTAGACATAGGCGAGGGCGGCGAAGAGGGCTGCGTTGACGGCGTAGAGGAGTATCGCGAGGGACAGGAGCATCGTCAAGGCACTGAATATGACTCTGATTCGCTATAAGCGTATTTCAGAATGTTCTCACAATCGGGCCTCGACCTAATAATCCGAGGTGGAAGGAGGGATTGCCTTGCCAGAGGACCAGGAGCTTCGCCGCGTGCTGTGGTTCGTCCTGGGAGGAGCCAGGGGAGGAGAGAACAGGGCGAGGATCCTCGATGAGCTCAGCCAGAGGCCGCTCAACATGAACCAGCTCTCAGAGAGGCTCGGGGTCGACTACAGGACGATAATGCACCACGTCGGCGTCCTCAAGGCGAATTCCTTGGTCGAGGCGCAGGGGGAGAAGTACGGCGCGATGTACTTCCTTACTCCTAGGATGCAGGCGGGCATCGAGACGTTCAGGGAGATAGCCTCATCTCTGAAGTTCGTGAAGAGACGGCCATCAGGCGCGCCCGGCACCGATTAAAATAACACGGGCTGTCTTCCGGTGGCATGAGGAACCCAGCTCGGGCCTTGTCTCGCATCTCTGAGTTCGCGCGGAGGAACAGGGTCGCGATAGGCCTGCTCTCGGTTGGCGCCGCGCTCAGGTCGATGGTGTTGCTGCTAGTCAGGCCCCTCACCGACGTCTACTATTATGACACGGAGGCCGCGAGGGCGATAGTGCAGGGGGTCAGTCCCTACGGGCACTTCTACGGGGGCCTGCCGCTCGGGATCCTCTCCACCCCGGGGGCGTCGAATGTCTTCACCTACCTCCCGTTCACCGCGATCTTCTTCGTCCCGTTCTATCTCGCGGGCGATGTGAGGCTCGGCCTCATACTGGCGGATACGGTCATCGGCGCGTGCCTGGTCTGGTCGGGGTACAAGCGCTCGCTTCTTGCTTCGTCTGCGTACCTGCTCTTCCCGTTCACGATCCTGCTCTCGACGGTGTTTCTGAACAACACGGTCGTAGCCATGCTCTTCATTGCTCTCTTCTTCGCGATGGAGAGGAGGGGCAAGGGCCTCGTGGGAGCGTCTTTCTTCGGGGTTGCGCTGGCCTCAATCCAGTTCAGCTGGTTCATCTTCCCGTTCGTGGCGCTGTACTACCTTAGAGAGGGGCGCTGGAAGGAGCCCCTCGTCATCGTGGGGGTCGCGGCTGCGATAATTGCCCCGTACTTCTTTGCAAACCCATCCGCTTTCGTGTTTGACACGCTGATGTTCCAGTTCGTCCGACCGACGGTCGCGGTGGTGAGCTACTTCGGGCCGCTGGGATACTACGTCAACCTGGCGCTCAATGCGTTCCTGCTTTCGTCGCTGAACTTCTCCCTCCCGCTCTATGCGAGGCTCGCGCTCGTCGGCTCGATCCTCCCGGTCTTTCTCTACAAGGCAAGGGGGAGCACACGCGTTGCCCTCTACTCGGGCCTTTACCTCTTGTTCTCGGTCTTCGTCTTGTCGAACGACTTCTTCGTTTCCTACACTGAACTGCCGTTCTTCCTGATCCTGCTCTACTTCGGCTCGCCGAGGGTCAAGAGGAGGATGACCGCGATGGGCAGGGGCGGCGGCGGAATCCTGAAGTCGGTCAGGCGTGGGGTGGGGGAAGACTAGAGTGGCTCCCCCCTATGGCTTGAAGGACTTCGCCGCTGACGCCGAGAGGGAGCTGGCCGGCGGCGCAGGGGCCCTTGGGCGCCTGAAGCCGCTGCTGCAAAGGCTGGTCCAGGGTGAAGGCTCGATACCCGCGGCTGCTTTCCTTCCTAGGAAGGACAGGTTCGCAATGAACCTCCTCCACCTGCCGCAGGACAAGTCCTTCTCTATCATAGGAGGTGTCTGGACGCCTGGCCAGACGACGCCGATTCACGACCATCTGACATGGGCGATGGTGGGGGTGTACGAAGGAAAGGAGAGGGAGGCGCTCTTCAGGCGGATGGACGACGGGAAGGTGCCTGGCAGGGCGAGCCTCGAGCTGGTCAGCGAGAAGGACAACGAGAAGGGGAACGTGACCGTCCTGGGCGAGGCCGGAATACACAGGGTGGACAATCCGTTCCCGGGCCACGCCTACAGCATCCATGTCTACGGAAGGGACATCGGGCCCACCAAGAGGCACAGCTACGACCCGGAGACGGGAGAGGTGAGCAAGTTCGTCAGCGGGTACTGTAACGTTCTGCGGGACGAAGACATCTTCTAGGCTCTCATCTTCGCGAGTGACAGCCGGGACCCCAAAGTGCTTGCAAGGCTAAATAAACCGGAACAGGGCTGGGCGCAATCTCATTGAGCCTCGGAGGTGCCCGGAGGTCGAAGGGTGCGCTCGTTCTCATGTTGCTGGTTGCGGGTTCACTCCTGCTCGTTGTCCCCATGCGCGCGGCCGCGGACCCGTTGTGCGGGGACGTGATCACCGAGTCGACCTTCCTGAGCGGGAACCTGGGCCCGTGCCCTGGGGACGGCCTGGTGATCGGGGCCGGCAACGTCGTTCTGGACTGTAACCAGCACACCATCAGCGGCTCCGGGTCTGGGTACGGGGTCAGCGTGGGTAAGTTCGGCAAGGTCACAATCCAGAATTGCTATGTCAACGGATTCGGACAGGGGATCTATTTCCATCTGACCACAGGCGGCGCATTGACAAACAACACCGTCAGATTCAGCGTGGGAGACGGGTTCGCGCTCTATGGAGCGTCTGGGAATTCCCTGACCAAGGACAAGGCGATCGGGAATGCCAACGACGGGTTCGGCCTGTATCAGTCGACCGGGAACAGGGTCGTTTCGGACAAGGCGAAGTACAATCTGGGGTATGGCTTCTACCTTTCTGGCTCGCCGGGGAATGTGATTGCATCCGACGAGGCGACTGGCAACCAAGAGGGGTTCGACGTCTACAGCTCGGACAACAACAAGATCACCTCCAACACGGCCAGCTCCAATATCGATGCGGGCTATGGGGTCTACGACTCCCTGGAGAGCACGATCGCCGGGAACACGGCGAGCGGGAACGGGGTGGGATTCGCTCTCTACACCTCCTCCTGGAGCGTAATGACGGGGAATTTGGCGAGTGGCAACGCCGGGGACGGGTATCGGCTGGCTTACTCCTCCACCAACAACAAACTGAAGGGCAACACTGCAACCAACAACCTCAACGGGTTCCTCCTGGACTACGCTTGGAGCAACAGGCTTCACGGGAACCTCGCCAGCAACAACAGCGCTTCAGGTTTCCAGGTCGTCGACGGATCGTTCGGCAACGCCCTCACGAGGAACACCGCTCTCGCGAACAAAGGGAGCGGGTTCTACATCTCTTCCTCAGGGGGCAACTCCCTTGGGAGGGACGTGTCGAGGAACAACGGGGGCTTCGGATACTTCGATGACACTGCGGGGACGCTCAGCGGGGGGACCAACAACAGGTATCTCCACGTCAGGTGCTCGGGGAACATCGTCGGTGGCTCCTCGCCCTACGGGATAGGCGGACCACAGCTCTAGGCCAAGACATCGTCTCCTCGTACAGGGACCTGGCCAAGATGTCATCGCGAGATACGGTGCTAGGCTGATCCAATCAATGGAATTGGTGGTGCGGGGGGAGGGATTCGAACCCTCGAACCCCTAAGGGATGGGAGCCTCAGTCCCACGCCGTTGACCAGGCTGGGCGACCCCCGCACTTGTTTCGAGCCGCCCGCGTGAATTCTAAAAACCCTTTGTGGTCATAACGCTTTAACGCCCAGCCAGATTGGGCGAGATTAGGCCAGCGTAGCTCAGCCTGGTAGAGCACTCCAATCGGGCTCGATTGCCTCGTAAGCAAGGGGTCCCGCGTCCAAATCGCGGCGCTGGCTTCTAATTCAATGCCTTTGAAGAGGAGACTGCCCACTTCTCGTAATGAATCACCTCGGTCTTGTCCCGCCTTCCCCTCAACAGTGAGGGCGACCTCTTGTCCTTGGCCGGGTATCCGATCGAGATCACCCCGACCGGGTGGAAGTGGCTCGGGATTCCGAGAAGGCGCTTCACCTTGGATGGATAGACAGCTCCGGAGAAAGCGGCAGAGAGGCCAGAGTCGACGGCGGCAAGGAGGATGATCATGCATCCTGCGCCGATGTCGAAGAACCAGTAGGGGGTCGGCCATTCGATCTCCTTGCCGTCCTGGAGCTTGTCCGGCTCCTGGTATCTGTCGTGATAGAGCTTCTCGCTGACGCACGCCACTATGTCCACGGGAGCTTCGGAGATCCACGGGTGGAAGCCTCCGGACGTGTAGTTCTGTTCTCCTTGGATGCGAGCCAGCTTCCTCTTGGCGGCTGGATCTTGCACCAACACGTACGCACTTCCTTGGCTGAACCCCGCGCTGGGGGCGTGCTGGGCCAAGTCGAGGATTCTTTGGATGACTCTCAGAGAGACTTCTCTCTTTGCAAAGTGCCTGACCATCCTCCTCTTCCTGACGGCCTCTTCGAACTCCAAGGAGGACCGGGGCCTCGTTGTGATTAGATAGGGTTTCCCAGAAACCTTTAACGAAGAACGGACGACGTTCGCCAAGGATTCTTTTGAGAGATGAGGTCCAGTTTCCTGCGAGCTTCTTCCGCTCGATGGGAGCCTTGGCTGCAGTCCTCTTCGCGACGGTTGTGTATGGCGCTGAGGAGGCCACTGCGCAGATCCTCACCCAGGAGCGTTCACAACAGCTTGCCTTTTTCGGCGAGGCCTACCTCTTAGTGCTGGCTGCCGCGGTGGCGGTCTTTCTGCTGGACGTGAGGAGGGTACTCAGGTCGAGGGTCGCCGTCGCCACGAGGGAGGGGACGGTCCCCCTGTCTCCTGGGTGGCTCATCCCCTACGTCTTCTCACTGAGGAGGTACAAGATTGGGTTCCTGGCCTCGGCCCTCGCGTACGGAGTCTTCTATGCCGTGGTGACGAGCGTGGTGGTCTACCAGCCTGGGATTGACTTTGCGAGCTATTACGGCGCGGCAATCCCATCGGTTCAAATCGCGTCCTGTTGCGGCGCGCCCCTGCTGATGCCGGTCGTTACGGTTTACATCGTCAACCATCTGGGACTGCTCCTGGTCCCCCTGACGGTCCTGTTGCTGGTGGGAGTCTCGGCCCTGGTCGGCCTGAACTTCGCGATGGCTTCCTTCGCCTTTGACAACAGGGCGAGGAGCGCGGGGAGGGGCTGGGTTGGAGGGCTCGGTGCGGCCGTGGCTCTCTTCACCGGATGCCCTACTTGCGCAGGCCTCTTCTTCGCGAACTTCGTCTGGGGCTCGGGCGCCGTAGCCTTCGCTGCTGCGCTCACCTACTATCAGGGGTTCTTCATCGCGCTGAGTCTTCCGGTCCTCGCGGGGACGCCGTATCTGATTTCCAGGAGCCTTGGGAAGGTCTTCTCCGAGGGGTGCGTCGTCGTCAGGCCGCTTCAGCCTAGCGTCCCGTAGGAGAGCCCGAGGTCCGAGAGCCACTTGCGGTATGCGACTGCGATACGGTCAGAGCGGAGGTGGAGCTCCGACTGGAGGTCGAGGGGAAGGCGCTCGGGGCGCTGCGACTCGACGATTGGTACGTCCTGGCCGGTGATCTTGTCCTGATAGGCCCTTAGCTCCGAGTCGGGGGTCTCTGGGGAGTAGTCCAGGGCGAGGCACATCCACCCTACGCAGTTGGACTCGTCCATCGGCGTGACGTTGAGCTGGATCGCGAACCTTCCTTCGTCTGTCGTCTTCATGAAGTAGGCGGTGAATGGCCTTTGGACCCGGTACGTGTAGTTGACAGTCTTCCCCTTCCCGGTCCCGTCTGGGTCTGGCTGCCATACCACTACGTTCCTGGCCTCGATGCCGGCTTCGTCGGTCTCCACTTCGTAGTCGTTGATCTCTGCGTGGGCCTCGTCGCCGAGGAGGCCACGGTGGACGAAGGGGAAGTGGGCCACGTCGAGGAAGTTCTCCACGGCCCGGGCGGCGCTTGCAGCGTACCTGTAGGGCCCGCAGAGGACTTTGCGGAAGGAGGGGTCGTCCCACTCTTCAAACTCGGGTACCTCCCTGATCGGTTCGCCGAGGGACGCCCAGACACTGTCGTACTTCTCGGTGGTCTGGTAGGTCCTGACGTGGGCCGTCGGGGGCGGCTTCTGCTCCGGATGCGAGGGGAACTTGATGCACTGGCCATCGCTGTCGTAGGTCCATCCGTGGTACGCGCAAGTGAGTGTCCCTTCCCGAAGCTTCCCCAAAGAAAGCCGCGTGCCTCTGTGAGCGCACAGGTCCTGCCAGACCCTCGCTTCGCCTCCGAATCTCCAAGCGATCAGGTCTTCTCCGAGGAGCCTCGAGGGGCGGATGTAAGACTCCGGGAGCTCGGAGGAGCGCGCGATGATGTGCCAGTCGTTGTAGAGGATTGGGTCTGTGGTGTGCTCTTGCCGGCTCATCGCTACTCTGGCGGCAGTTCCTTGTACGCCAGGGATATGTCGATTCCGCGCTTCTTGTTGTACCACCAGGAGAGCCCGTAGATCACCGCGCCAGCGACCACCGAGGCGATGATGAAGTAGTAGGTCAGGTCGTGCAGCGCCCAGACGTCGGGATATGCCAGGAACTCCCATGCAAGGAACCCGAAGATGAAGACATTCGCGACTCCGGCAAGCATGAGGAGCCACTTGGTCAGGCCCACCTCTTTGCGGGATCCGTGGACCGCGGCGGCGATGCCCACGAAGATGAAGTAGATCATTGACGCTAGTATCGCACCGAAGAGGGCGTCTGCGCCCCCGATGTAGTAGAAGGCCGCCATTCCGACCAGCCCGATGGTCAGTATTAGGTCGACCAGGTGGGCCGTAATCGGCGAGCCGAACCTGGAGCTCACGTTCGAGATCCTCGAAGGGAGGAACCTGTCGAAGGACTGGGCGAGGAGGTATCTGGAGATGACGATTATTCCGTATGCCAGGACGCTGAGGTTCGAGAGGATCCAGCCGAGGCCGATTATCGCTGCGACGAATTGATTCCCGGAGACGCCCATCGCAAGGGTCCAGAAGTTGAAAGAGTGGTCGAAGATCAGGGCGGGAGTAGAATACGCCGCGTTCGTGAACGCCTGCCCGGCCACGTAGTACATCACTCCCAAACTGCTGGTCAGGAAGACGAAGACGAGCAGAGAGGAGATTGGGACGTTCCACTTCAAGGCGCGCCTGCCCTTGATCTCACCGGCGACTGCTGGCGAGGCGTTGAGCCATGGGTATACGAAGGCGGCCATGAGTGGGAGAAGGAAGATGTTCGGACCCCAGTTGAAGAACACGTTTGAGCCGGAAGCCTGGATGTGAGCATAGTCAAGACCATTCCCGAGCTGGAGGCCGTTGACATAGCTGACGACGCCGGCGTTGCCCGCGGCGAGAAGAACTGCCATCGCCACGAAAAGAGCAACGAATCCGAAGATCGTGAGCGCTGAAACCAGCTTGAAGCCTGCCTTTGGCCTCACTATGTTGACCAGAATCAGGAGCCCGAAGACGATTGCGCCGACGAGGAACTGGTTGGTCGAGTTCGAAGGTCCCGCGCCCTGAGGGACGGCCAGTCCGAGGTAGAGCGGGTCGAAGACGAAGAACAAGGCGACCGAGCCTATCGCGAATACTGTCGAGAGGACTATCAGCGCCAGGTACGCGGTCGTCTCCATGGTGTAGCCCATGAAGGAGAGGACGCTCCCAATTGGGCCTCCGAAGACCCTCGAGACGTAGACGTAGTCGCCGCCGCTGCGCGGGTATCGCTGCGACATGATCGTGTAGACTATGATCTGAGGGATGGAGAGGGCGAAAGCAATCACGGAAAGGACGACGAGGTTGAGGCCGACCATGCTCTGGCCTGAGATGAGCATGGGGAAGAGTCCCGCTATGCCGATGACGCCGAGGAGGGCGCCGACGGACATGTTGCTCATGTTCATCGCGATGCTGTCGAAGAATCCGACGTTCTTGACCAGACCTGTGCTCTCCCTCACGAAGACCTTGGCGGGCATAGGCTGGGCCTGCTTAGAATCGTCCAATGAGTGTGCAAATTTTCCAGGATATTTAACGGTGCATTAGCACGGATGTGGTAATAACCGTGGTATTGTGAAACCTAGTACCCAATCTCAGAACTGGGGCGCAGGTGGCGCATCGACTTGACCCGTCCACACCTCTTGCACTTGTACGTCCCCCTACCTCTGGGATTGTAGTCGCGAGTGTCCACTATCGCCTCGTGTTCCGTCCTCATCATGCACCTCTCGCACCACCTGTAGTCGGACAAATCGTCCGACGGGAACTGAGGCCTCGCCAAAAGGATTTATCGAGAAAACGATTTGATCGAGCGATTGGACCTTGTCTCGTTGGGAGTTTTGGCGATGGTCGCGGGGTTTGCGCTTGTTCTCGCTTCAATGTTCAGGTCAGGGAGGAAGACGGACGTCAAGGGGGCTGGACTGATCATGATAGGCCCGATTCCGATAGTCTTCGGGACGGATGCCACGTGGGTGAGCATCGCGATCCTTCTGGCGCTTGTCTTGATCGTCGTAAGTCTGCTGTCATACGCGGTGTGACTTTGGACAGGCTGTTCCGGGCTGGGATCATTGCTATCTTCGTCGGTCTGATTCTGGTCATAGCTGGCCTCTGGGGAGGCGATGTCTCAACGGGAGGAGTGATTTTCATTGGACCCTTCCCCTTCGTGTTCGGTTCTGGCCCGCAGGGAGCTGCAACCTCCCTCGTGTCCGTGGTGGTTGGAGGGGTCATGGTGGTCCTGTTGTTTCTTTGGGGCATCAGGGCTTCGAAGGGGCGAGACCCATGAGGGCCTCGGGAGAGAGACACGGTGGAAAGTCCTTGTACGAAACTTGACGGAGCAAGAATTAAATACAAACGGCGCCGCCTGTCTACTTAGAAATGCAAGAATTGCAACCGTTGGTACTGTTCACGCCTACCGCCAGGCAAAAGCTCGGAGAGGTTTTGGCCGCGGAGAACGCGACCGAATCATACCTCAAGATCGAGGTCTACCAGGGCGGAGGGTGCGCCTGTAGCGGAGGCTTCAGATATGCGCTGAGCCTTGAGCAAAAGCCTGGACAGTCCGACGTGGTCGAGGAGGTCGGGGGCCTGAGGGTCATGGCTGGCAAGGCGGATGCGGACATGATCAGAGGGTCGAAGATCGACTTCATCGAAACCCTGCAGAGGACAGGGTTCAAGATCGAGAACCCGAATGTCCACGCAGAAGCATGCGGCTGCGGCGGACACTAACCTTCCAGCGGCAGCGTTAACTCAGTCTCTCAGGGACGCGGATGCCCTTGCCCAGGGGCGCGGAAAGAAGAATCTCCACTACTACGGCGAGGAGGCTTGCCGTTGCGAAGCAGCACCTCTCCGACGAGGCTGCGGCCCAGGTCGACTCCAAGAAAATCCTCGACGTTGTCCGTGACCTTGGCTGCCTGCAGATAGACCCCATCAAGGTGGTCGCGCCCAGCCATCAGATCGTACTCTGGAGCAGGCTGGGAAGGTTCCCCCTGCCCGAGCTTGACGACCTACTGTGGAAGGAGAGGAAGCTCTTCGAGTACTGGGCCCACGAAGCGTCGATCGTCCTCACTGAGGACTACCCCCTGTACCATTCGATGATGGAGGGGTTCCTGGAATCGGCACCGTTCCCACAGTCGTATCGCTCGAGGGTCAGAGCTTGGGTCTCCAGGAATGCAAAGTTGAGGAGCTACGTCCTGGGTGAGCTCAGAGCGAAGGGCCCCCGCCTCTCGAGGCGGTTCGAGAACGCCGGACCAAGGCATGCGGCCACAGCGTGGAGCTCGGGCAGCGATGTCTCTCGGATGCTGCACTTCTTGCAGTTCAGGGGAGAGGTGATGGTCGTGGGTCGGGAAGGTGGGCAGAAGGTCTGGGGACTCGCGAGCGAGTTCCTTCCGAAGTGGGTCTCCAGGGAAGACCTGTCAGAAGAGGAGGTCCAGCTCAGGGCAGTCCAGCGTGCGGTCAAGGCGCTGGGAGTAGCCACGAAGGCGCACATCAAGTTGCACTTCCTTCGTCGAAGGTATCGCGACGTCGATGCGACCCTGCGAAAGCTGGAGTCAGAGTACAAGATCAGGAGAGTTCTCCTGGAGGGCTCAGGCTCGGAAGAAGGCTCTTACTATGTCCACGCTGATGACCTGAAGAGGCTGGACGACATCGAGGCAGGGAAGTGGAGGCCTAAGACGACTCTCCTCTCACCGTTCGACAACCTGATCTGCGACAGAGCGAGGACGAGCTCCCTGTTCGGGTTCGAGTACAGAGTCGAGATCTACACTCCGGCGTCGCAGCGGAAGCATGGCTACTACGTCCTCCCCATCCTCGACGGCGACCGCCTGATCGGAAGGGTCGACCCATACTTCGACAGGGAGGCGGGCAGGCTCATCGTCAAGGCCGTCCACGCAGAAGAGGGAGCGCCGAGGGACCGCAAGACAGCCGCCCGGGTCCGTGGGGCTGTGGACTCTCTGGCAGAGTCCCTCGGCGCGAGCAAGGTCGACTTTACGACGAGGGTGCCGGAGTCCTGGAAGAGCGAACTCAGATAGGCTCGAGCGATTCCTTCGAGTCACAGGGGCAGGCTTAAGAACGAACAGCGTTCGCTTCGTTCTATGAAGTACGTGGAGGGCTCCAAGAGAGTCTTCCTGAATACTGGTACGCGATTTCCAAGGGAGGTCATCTGGGCTGTCGGGGCCGTTAAGCTCTCGGCGGCCAAGGCCAACGTCCAGCTCGGCCTTCTCGACGCACCGACTGGCAAGGCGATCCAAGCCAAGGCCCGGGAGGTAATGAAGGGAAAGCACGATGCCATGATGTCCGTGGACGTCTATCAGACAGGGTCTGGGACCGGGTTGAACATGAACGCGAACGAGCTGGTCGCCGAGCTCGCCTCCGCGGAGCTGGGGAAGAAAGTCCATCCGAACGACCAGGTCAACATGAGCCAGTCGTCCAACGACGTCGGGCCGACGGCGGCCAGGGTCGCCGCTGCGGTGGTGGTTACTCGGGACCTCCTGCCTGCGATAGTGATGATGGCCAGGAGTCTCCGGGCGCTGTCGAGGAAGACCGGCTCGGTGTACAAGTCCGGGAGGACTCACCTGAGGGACGCGTTGCCAGTCACAATGGGGCAGGAGTTCGGGGCCTACGCAGAGGAGTTCGAGCTCGACGCCGACCTGTCGAAGAAGGCGCTGGGCTTTGTCCTCGAGCTGCCGATCGGCGGGACTGCGGTGGGGACTGGACTCAACGCCGACCCGAGGTTCGGGGGGATGGTGGCCAAGGAGCTCTCGACCGAGTCGGGGCTCAGATTCAAGAGCGCGAAGAACAAGTTCAGGCCGACCAGGCTCCTCACTGATGTGCTCTCCGTGAGCGGTGCGATGAGGACGGTGAGCATCGACCTCTACAGGCTCTGCCAGGACATGAGGCTCATGTTCTCGGGTCCGCTCACCGGGCTGGGCGAGATAGACATCACCACGCAGGAGGAGGTGGCGGGGAGCAGCATAATGCCGGGAAAGACCAACCCTGTCACTCTCGAGAGCGCGCTGCTGGCCTGTGCGGAGGTGGTGGGCCTTGACGGGGCGAACACGATGGCAGCCTCCCTCGGGGAGTTCGAACTCTCCATGGGCGTCCCGCTGATGGGATACAACATCGTGCTGCAGGCGAAGCTGCTCTCGGAGGCCCTGCGAAAGGTCGCGTCCCTCGTCGTGGACCATGTAGTCCCCATGAAAGCGAAGGCGAGGAAGTACGCGGAGAGCAGCCCGGCGCTCATCACAGTCATATCGCCCAAGATAGGGTACGACAAGGCAGCTGTACTTGGAAAGCGCCTTGCGAAAGGGGTCCCCATCAGGAAGGCCCTCGGTTCCCTTGGCTACACCAAAGTCGAGATTGACGCCATGCTCGACCTGAGGTCTCTTGTCAGGCCGGGCATCCCTTCCAAGAAGCTGTCGGGCTAGTTTTCAGAGGGAAACGCAGGTATTCAGCGGCGCGACCGGACTCCGATCCGCTCGATGAGCTTCCCCAGCTCCGAGTCGTCCGCAGCGTCCATCCGGAGGTACTTCAGGATCTCGTCCTCGTCCATCCCGACTCGCCGGGCCTCGGCGACCGTGTACCTGTAAGCTTCGAGCTCTGTTGGCCTCTCGACATACTCGAATGCCTGGTCGTAGAGCTCCTTGCCCTCCAGGAACTGGCGGACGTGGACGAGGACGTGGATGACGTCGAGGTAGAGGAAGTCGTTCTTCGCAGAGGTTAGGTGCTTGGAGCCGATGCAGATTGTGCCTGTGTCCCTGTCGAGCCAGAGGCCCGAGTCGTGCAGCTCGACACGGAGCTTGAGGTGCTTCAGGATCTTCGCCATCTGCACCTTGCTCCCGAAGACCTTGAGGAGGGATGACGAAGAATCTAGCCCGGTGAAGATCTCTGAGAGCTTGTACTCGCCGATGGTAGCGCTTCTGCGGACGCGAAAGGCCTTGACTCGCAATTCTGTCTGAAGATCGCTCTCGGTTGTCAAAAGACCGAAGCTCAATAATTCTTAACTCTATGTTGCCCTTTGCCTCACAATAGAGAATTGGGACCTTGATCGCGTCTTTGAGCGGAATCCGGGGGACACTCAACGAGGACCTGACCCTCGCAGACTTTGCCCGGTACGCGGGAAACTTCGGGGGAGGGTACGGGGACAGCGAAGTGCTCCTTGCCAGGGACACGAGGAGCACGGGGCCCGCCATCCGAAAGGCGGTCGCCGGCGCGCTGGCGGCACGCGGATGCAGGGTCCTTGACCTGGGGGTCGTTTCCACTCCGGCGCTCTTCAGGGAGAGCAGGAAAAGGAGGCTTCCGGCCGTGATGGTAAGCGCCTCGCACAACGAGCCGCAGTTCAACGGGCTGAAGTTCATAGTGGGAGGATCGGGGATCGGGCAGGAGAAGTTCGAGTCGGTAATCGGTCAGGCCGGCGCCCCCTGGGGCAGGGCCCCTGGCTCGGTCAGGTCGTTGCCGCGGTCTTCATATGTCGGGGACCTTGTGGACAGGTTCGGGACAGGGAGCCTCGAGGGCGCAACCGTGGCCTTGGACCTCGGAGGAGGCGCGGCAGTCGCCCATGCTGTCGAGCTCTTCAGGAGGCTTGGGTGTCGTGTCTTATCGATCAACGACTCGCCCGGAGTCTTCAACCGCAGGGTAGACCCTATGGCCGACGACCTTTCGCTGCTGTGCAGGCTCGTCAAGGAGAGAGGGTGCGACATCGGCTTGGGCTTCGACTGCGACGGGGACAGGCTCGCGGTAGTGGACAATACGGGGCGGAAGAGGACGGGGGACTTCATGCTCACCCTCGCGCTCTCGGCGCTGGTCGGCGAAAGCAAGGAGAGGAAGGTGGCGGTCTCTGTAGACACTACACAGGCTGTTGACGACGTGGTCGTGAGGGCTGGCGGGGAGGTCTTCAGGTCGAAGGTGGGGGAGGCGAACGTAGTCGGATTGATGGCGCGCACGGGCTCGAGGTTCGGGGGCGAGGGAAGCAGTGGGGGCCTGATAGATGGGGGCTTCAACTATTGCAGGGACTCGCTCCTCGCAGCCCTCGTGATCATGAGGGTCATACGCGGAAAGGGGACGAAGGCCTACTCTTCGGTCCCCGAGTACCATCAGGAGAGGATCGCGCTGGAGATTCCGAAGGCTAGGGCTCAGAAGGCGATAGCGAAGCTCGCCAATCAGAGCGGAGAACATGACCTGACTGACGGTGTGAAGGTTTTTGTCTCCAAGAGGTCCTGGGTCCTCGTCCGCCGTTCGGGAACAGAGGACAGGGTTAGGGTCTCGGCCGAGGCAGAGACCGCAGAAGGGGCTGCAAAGATTGCAAAGTCCTTTGCCTCCAAGCTGAGGGAGCTGAGCAGGTAGCACGCCCGACGAGAAGGAGATCATCGACGCGATGCTCGGTGGCGGAGGGAAGAGGCCTCGCGGGTTCTCCGAAGTCGGGGACGACGTCGCTTGGGAGCCCGCAGGGAAGGGGAAGCTGGTGGTGAAGGTAGACATGCTCGTGGAGGGGACCGACGTCCCGAAAGGGATGACCTACAGACAGGCGGCCCGGAAGGCGGTGGCCGCGTGCATCAGCGACTTTGCGGCGAAGGGTGTGAGGCCCTCCTCGTTCATGTGCTCGATAGGGGTCAGGAGGGGGACCTCCATGGCAAAGGTCAGGGAGGTGGCATCCGGGTTCAGGGACGCAGAGCGCGAGTGGGGGGCAAGGATGGTAGGCGGGGACACGAACGAAGCCAAGGAACTGGTGATCGATTGTGCCATGTTCGGTTTCGCGCGAAAGATAGTCGGGAGGTCTGGGGCCAAGCCCGGAGATGCGGTGGTGGTGTCGGGGTTCTTTGGATACCCGCCGGCCGGTCTGAAGATACTGACGGCCGGGGCCAAATCGAAAGGAAGACTTCGTGAGAGGGCCGTCTCCTCTGTGCTTAGGCCCACACCAGGCCTAGCTGTGGGGGTAGCGCTGGCAAGGAGCCTCTCTTCAGGGATTGACTCCAGCGACGGCCTCGCAAGGAGCCTGCACGAGCTGGCAAAGGCGAGCCGTGTGGGTCTGGAGATCATAACGCTCCCCGTGGGGCCGGGCGTCAAGGGCTTCGCGTCGGAGAACGGGCTGGATTGGAGGGACTTGGTCCTGGCGGGCGGAGAGGAGTATTGCGTGGTGGGAACCGTCCCGCAGAGCCATCTCCGGGCAGCGGTCAGGTCGGTAGGTAGGGCCGGAGGGAAGTTAGTGGTCATCGGGAAGGTTACGCGTTCAAGAGGGGTCTTCCTGAAGTCCGGGGCAGGGCCGCGGCGGATCCCCGACGTCGGCTGGACTCACTTAGGCTGAGGAAGCCTTGACTACCTTGACGTATCGCTTCAGAAGGAGGTCAGCGCGCTCCTGGGTCTCGGCCTCCGCAAAGACCCTGACTATGGGCTCGGTCCCGCTCGGCCTCACCAGGACCCATGAGCGATCGTCGAGCCAGAGCTTGATGCCGTCCGTCCTGTCGACCTCGCCCTTTGCGTTCCGCTCTACGGCCTTCATGACCTTGTCGACGTTGCTTCGGTCCACCTCGACCTTGGTCTTGGCCTGGTGGAACTTGGGGACCGAGTAGGAGACGGCCCTTGAGAAGGCGAGGCCGCGTGATGCGAGACACTCGAGCATCAGGGCCGTGGCCATGCCTCCGTCCCTGACTGCGATGTGGGGGAGGTAGATGCAGCCTCCGTTTTCCTCGAACCCGAAGATGGCCCCTCTCTCGAGCATCGTCCTTGCAACGTCCACCGCGCCTACGCGGGTCCTGATCACCTTCGCTTTGTGCTTCTTCGCGACGATGTCTATTCCTTGGGTCGAGCCCACCGAGGTGACGACGGTCGCGCCTGGGTGCCTCTCCATGATGTGGTCGGAGAGGAGGCAGCCCGTCTGGTCCCCCCAGAGGACCCTTCCGCCCTCGTCGCAGAAGATGGACCGGTCTCCATCGCCGTCATAGGCGACGCCAAGGTCCGCTCCGGCGGACTTCACGGCGTAGGAGAGGTCCCTCAACGAGTCCGGGGTGGGCTCGGGACCTCTCCCGGGGAAGGCCCCGTCAACTATGGAATTGAGCGTGATCAGCTTGCAGCCCAGCGACTCAAGCAGTTGGGGGGCCGCGGAAGATTGTGCGCCGTTGCCTGCGTCCATCACTACTGTGAACTTTCGCTCCGCGATCTTCTTGACGTCTACCTTGGACGTGATCCCTTTGAGATAGGTCCTGACTACCGAGGGCTCGCTCCTTGCGGTCCCGATCGTCCTCCAGTCAGCCTTGGTCTGGGACCGGTCATGGAAGATCTTCTCGATCCGCTGCTCGTCGAGGCGGGGCACCTCCACCCCGTCAGAGCCCGCGACCTTCACGCCGTTGTACTGGGCGGGGTTGTGCGAAGCCGTGACCATGACCCCTCCTCGGTATCCCATCGCCTTGACCGAATACTGCAGGGCCGGCGTCGGCACCAGGCCTGCCTCGCCTATGTCGCGACCGGAGCTCATGAGGCCAGAGGCAGCGGCCTCCACGAGGGCGGGGCTCGAGAGTCGCCCGTCTCTTCCGAGGAGGACTTCGCCCTCGCCGAAGTAAGTGCCTATGGCCTCGCAGAGGTTGATCACAAAGTCGAGGTCATGGCTGACTCCCGGGACGAACCTAACTCCGTTGGTCCCGAAGAGCCGCTGGTGGGCCGCGGCCAAGGGCCCCGCCTCCGCTCAGGCTTGGTAAAACCTTCCGAAAGTCGGCCTCTCTCATGAGAGAGGCGCTCGACCGCGAAAGCTTATCTTGAAACTGCGGGCGACGCCTACTGGGCCCGTAGCACAGTATGGATAGCGCGGCAGAACATCTAGCCGAACCTTCTAAGCTGCAGAGAGCTTGAGGCTCGCAGAGGTCGTGGGTTCAAATCCCACCGGGCCCGGTATAGCAAGACCGCTCGCACACTTTTTATTCTCGGAGAGGAACTTGCTCAGGTGAACAATAGGCCAGCCGTGGTTCTTCTCATTGTTTTGGTAGGTACGGGCATGGCGACCTTGCTCGCGGTAGCGAAGCTCCATACAGTCTACTATGGGAACAACATAGGATTTAGCGCGAGCGGAGGGGAAGCCGACGTCCAGGTCCTTGACTTGCGTTCAGGAACTGACTTCTCAATCGTCTTTCGTGCCTACTCAGCCAATGCGAACGGCGTACTCTTTTCGATTCAGTCTCCAGACGGATCGTATTTGATTCAGAATCTGAACACCAGCGGTGGTTCGTTTTCATTCACTGCAGGGCAGGTAGGCCCCTACGCATTGATATTCAGCGACCCGCTTCCCGCCCAAGGATTCACGGCAGCGGGCAACATGACCCTCCACGAGACGCTGCTGAACGAGTACGACCCGCTTGCGTGCAATCAAGCAGGGCCGATCGAGAGTATTCCGCGTGCACCCTCCATGATTGACTGCAGTCATAGCGGGAGCGGGTTCTGGGTGACCTCGTAGGGCCCTGAGTTCCCAAGAAGAGACGCCCAGGCCTGACGCTGACCCAGACTATTCGAAGGATGAGTGTAGAGGGGCTAAAGCCGAGTGGGCTTAAATAACGAAGCCCGCGGAATCGGGACCAGTTGCACAGGGCTCGGAGCAGGCTCGTCTCCATGGCCGCAATCTCCCTTGCTTTGCTCTGTCTCCAGTTCTACGCGCAATCTTCCAGGGCGGCGACCACTGATACGCTGGTCGCTCAGTACGCCCCCGTCCTTCACTTCGCCTCTGGAGAGGAGTTCTTCCCGACCACTGTCGACTACGTCATCTCAAGCTCCGAACTGATGCAGAGGGTCTCGGGAGGAGGAGCAATCGTCATCAATCCTTCGCCGACGGCTTCGACGCTCGGGGCCTACAATTCGCCCGACTACTTCCTGAGCAACAAGTTCGGGACGCAGCAGGCGATCGCGGACGACTACGCTTCCAAGGAGGGCGGGATAGGTTACTATTCCTACGTGCACGTGGCGAGCGACGGCTCCGGGACAGTGATACAGTACTGGCTCTTCTATTCTTACAACAACGGGCAGCTCAACGACCACCAGGCAGACATTGAGGTCGTGGAGGTCTTCCTAGATGCGAGCGGGAGTCCGACTCAAGCGCTTTACTCGCAACACCTCGCGGGAGAGAATGCGGCGTGGGGCGACGTGGAGACCCAGGACGGGCATCCTGTGGTGTACGTGGCCCTCGGTTCGCACGCCAACTACTTCAGGTCGTACCAGGGCAAGATCGGAGTCGAGAACGACGTCGTAAACGCGGGTGGCAGGACGATAGGCCCTGCCGACCTCCACCTCGTGATGCTTCAGGAGGGCGTCGGGGCCCCCTTGGACCAGAGCTGGCTCACGTTCCCGGGGAGGTGGGGATACACCGGGACTGACACAGAGATCGCGACGGGCATGGCAGGCCCTCTAGGCCCGGTCTTCAACGACAACGGGGACAGGTGGGGGACCCCCTACAGCTACCTCGGGAGGACGTTCTCTGTAGGTTCTACCTACTTCTATCTTGCCTGGTTCGTAGCCAACTTCGTCTTGATCTGGCTGGCCTATGCGGGCGTCAGGGGCCTCTGGAAGGTCTTCGGAATCGTGAGGCTCTCGAGGAAGGGAGGGCTCAGGGTCAAGAGGTTCCTGAAAGGACGTGGAGGCGCAGGTCTTGCGATCGGGCTCATCGGGATGGCAGCCACAGCTGCAGCCCTCTTCTTGCCGTGGTATTCGATGAGCGCGAGCTCGCAGAGCGGGCCTCTTGCGGGTTCGGCGCCGGTCCAGCTGATGTCCATCGACGGAATCAAAGGCTTGAGCGTCAACCTGTTCACCGGGCCCACTGCGGACTCATCGTCAGGGCTCACGAGCTTTGCCTCGGCGCAGTTCCCGTTCGCTGTGTTCTTCGCAGTGGGGATAGGCCTCCTTCTGCTAGATGTCGTCGGGGTCAAGAGCGGCAAGCGGCTCGGAAGGAAGTTCATCATTAGCGCGGTCTTGTCACTGCTGCCGCTGGTCTTCATCTATGAGTTCGTGGGCTACCTGCCAAGTCTGGTACCCCTGGCTGCTTCACTGTTGGGGGGACAAGCGGTTCCCGCTCAGGCGTCCCAGCTCGTCGGGATGATTGCGGCCAACCCGGTGGGCGGGTCTGCCGGCCAGAATTTTCCGGTAGTCGGCTTCACGACCGTCACCTGGGGCTTCGGGATAGGGGCGTACCTGTTCCTCGTGGCTGGGGTCCTCAGGATCATAGGGGCCCTGGTGATGTGGTCAGCTCCCGACCTGGAGGGAACGCAGTCCCCCGCCTCGACACCCCCGACCCCCTGAAGGGCTACTCCTCGAAGGCTTCGATCTCGACCTTCTTCTTCACCAGTCGGGTGAACTTTCCCTTGTAGGTCGTCGCCCGTACGTGGGCGTCGTCGATGAAGTGGTACTCGGTGAACGGGGGGAGCTTCCTCGGCTTGTTGAAGATGACCTGGTGGTACCTCAGGCCGTGGCGCCTGAGCCACTTCTCAGTGGGCGCCCGGTGCTCTTCGAGCCTCGCGGTGAAGAAACAGATGAAGTGGCCCTGGTCGTAGAGCTTGTTGATCTCGGCAATGGAGTCGGGGAAGGGCGTTGCTGAGAGCATCTTCTCTGGGCCTTCCTCGTTCCCGACGTGGGTGCAGACGGTCCCGTCGATGTCTATGATGAAGATCCTCTTGCCGCCTCGGTCCATATGGGGCGGGCCGCTGAGAGTTTCAAAAGTGTTTGGAAGATCCAGTGGGCAGGGACCTAGAGGCGGCTCGACTCTTCAGGGCCGAGGCGGAGATTTCCTAGTGGATGTGAAGAGGAAG
Organism: archaeon; assembly: GCA_016432545.1. Taxonomy (NCBI): domain Archaea; species archaeon. The sequence continues at coordinate 1,248,880 of CP066694.1, read as the reverse complement.
ACAGCGACGACCGAGGCGATCACGGCTAGGAGAGCGTACGATTGGGCCATCGACTGGGAACCTGAGATCCCGGACTCCGAGAGGGCTGAAACTGAAGGAGTAGAAATCCCGACGACGAGGACCTGGTCCAGGCTGTACTGTTCGACTGCGGGAGTCAACCCCAGCCCGACAGAGAAGCCGGGATAGTCGGTTAGCCCGTACTCAACCCACAGTCGGTTGCCGGTGGAGGGGCTCTGAGAGCCGCAGAAAGGTTCAATCGTGAAGCCCGGCCCTTGGGGCGGGTAGCCCTCCCCAGGAATCCCTTCGAAGGGATAGCACGAGGCCCCAGGCCCAGAGATGGAGCCTCCAATCACAAAGATGAACGCGCCGGGTAGCTGGGGGCAGCCGTTGGAACAGTTGACCGACCCAAGTCCCACGAGCCCGCCTGTGCCCCCGCCGCCGTATCGGCCTATGCTCGAGAAGTTTGCTCCGCGAAGTTCGAAGAACTCGACCAGCGCGACCGAGCCGCCGCTGGTGATGGTGATCGTATCGTTGGTCCCGAGGGCCGCTTTCGCTGACCAGATTCCTGTTCCCAGGGTTGGGTCGTTTGGATAGGAGTATGGATTCGGGTTTGTCTCGCCTGACCAGTTGTTGGAGGAAGAGTCTTTGATGCTCCCGGAGTTGTTCGTGCCGAAGACGGCGCCGACCACAAGGAGGTCTCCTTGCTGTATCGGGTGGTCGGGGACCAGGTCGACGCGGTTCGAGGGAGATGCGGGGATGACGAATTCGTGCTGGACGAGGTCTGAGGAGACCCTGCTCGGGTCAGAGACTGTGATCGAGGTGCTTCCTGAGCTGGCCGGGTTGGAGCCGTCTCCATCGTACTCGGCCCGAACTAAGACCTCGCCTGCTCTGGTTCCATTGAGACTCACTGTGCAGGTCGAAAATGAGAGCGCGCAGGTGCCTGAAGGGAAGGAGACTCCTCCTTCTCCGGAAGCCGTCCATGACACATTCCCTGTGGGCGAAGAGCCGTACAGAGCGACCGTGCAGGAGGAGGAGGCTCCGAGGCGGATGAGCGAAGGAGAGCAGGAGACATACGTGTCCGTCGGCCCAGGACCGCTGGAGACGATCGAAAGGGAGTTGGAGTAGAGGTTGGCCACGTAAGCGAACCCGGTCGCAGGGTCGACGGCGACCCCTTGTGGGTAGTGCCCGACCCTGGCGGTCCCCTTGAGTGTGAAGGTCGTCCCGTCTATTATCGAGACGGAGTCAGAGTCCCTATTGGTGAGATACACATCATGTGTGTCAGGGTTTACCGCGATTCCACCGGAGAAGTCGGTCGAGCTGTTGACCTGGACTTCGGTCAGAGGGATGTCGGTCGAGCCATTGACCACGAGAAGCGACCGGGAGAAGTACAGCGAGGCGTAGATAGTCCCCGTGCTCGAGTCCACTCCCAAGGCGAACGGCATGTCGTTGAGGGTGATGGTTCGAATCAGGACGTTCGAAGTGCCGTTGATCACTGCGATTAGGTCTGGTGACCCTGCTACGTAGACCGTCCCGCTGACCTGGTCGACCGCTATCCCGGACGGGTTGTTCCCGACTACGACCTGCGCTGTCTCGCGGCCCTTCGTGGCGTTGATGACCGAGAGAGTGTTGGTCCCGCCGTTCGAGACGTAGACCATGCCGAGGTCGGGATTGACGGCTATCCCATCGGGGTCGTTCCCGACGCTGATGGTGGAGACAACCGTCCAAGTGCTCTCGTCGATCACGGACACCGAGCCCTGGCCTCGGTTGACCTCGTAGACCCTCCCTGCCAAGGGGTCGACAGCCAAGGGCCCGCTGCCGTTGCCCACTGTGAGCGTTCGCAGGACCTCACCCGTCGAAGCGTTCACCTCCACCAGGAGTGGCTTGGTTGAGGAGTTGCCGGGGCCGATGGAGTTCGGCGCACTGGTCGCGAACACGAGCCCCGCCCTGGAATCGACGGCAACCGACATGGCCCTGCCTCCGAGGTCGACCGTTGCCACGACCCTCGGGGCCCACGACTTGGCCATAGTTGCGAGGGAGAACACGGAGGGAAGCAAGAGAATTACCATGACAGCCACAACAAGGTAGGATTGCCCTCCCCGCTCTCTCAACCCCTTCATGAAGGTCTTAGAATAGCAGGCGCGAGTTATTTATCGCTTGACGGGGCGGAGAAGCCTGATTAGCCCGCAGGGATACTGAGATGCCGATGACCCAGACAAACGCGATAATCCTGAGTTTCGACGCGGACAAGGCGGAAGAATTTGAACGTCTCTTTGAGAAGGAAGTCCTGCCCCTTTGGCGGAGGTTCAAGGCCGAAGGGAAGTTCGTGTCGGCATCTTTGACCCCTGTCCAGGACGGGAACCAGGGGAAGCGGGGGGTCCGAGACTACATACTCCACGTGGAGGTCCCGAGTATGTCCGAGCACGAGGCATTCGACACCAACCCTGACTTCACAAGGTTCCTCCCCAAGGCACAGGAGATGCAGGTCGCCGAGCCTCTGGTCTTCCTTGGCCAGACCCTCTTCCAGGTCTAGAGTCAGCTTATCCTGATGCCGGTGCTGACCCCGATGAAAGAGCCGAAGAAGTAGAGGACGACGGTGACGGCGAGCATTATCACGACGATCTCCAGGAAGTCCCTGAGAAATGGCTTCCCGGATATGACAGTGCTGTAGTACGTGATCAGTGTGACGATGATTACGGCCAACACCATCGACGACGACAGGGCGTAGATCATGCTCGGGGTCAGGAAGTACGGGGTGGCGAGGATGATCGCGGTGATGAAGTAGGAGACCCCGGTGTATATGGCGCTGAGCCTGGCCGACCCTTTGAAGCCCTGCTTCGCCTGCGCGAAGGCGGCTGAGGCCATCGCGAGCGAGGCCGCCGCCCCGGCTACGACCCCGGCGAGCCCTGCGTACTCTGTCCTGTTGTAGATCCCGAGAGACCCGGCGTGGATCCCGGTTATCTCCACCAGGGCGTCCGCGAGGCCGAGGACCACGAAGGAAATGTACTGGATCGCGGAGCTCTCGATCTTGAGCTCGAAGGCCTTCTCGTGGTCTTGCTCGTCGGCGACCATTTCCTCGAAGGAGGCCCGGTCTTCGGGGGGTATCATCTGGCTCATCCCCTTGTAATCGTTGATCACGTTCGATTCGTGCCGGTCGAGATACCTGGAGGCGAAGGTGAGGCCGAAGAGCCTCCTGAGGAAGAGGACCCAGTACAGCTTCGCACGCGCGACTGTGGGCTCCTCTCCGGGGGCGTATCTCTTCCAGAACTCGTAATGCCTGTGCTCGGTCGCGGAGAGCTGTCTCAGAGCCTCGGAGAAGGGGCTCTCCTTGGAGACGGTGCGAGAGAGCCTCTCGTAGAGGATGGAGTCAGTGTATTCGTCCGACATGCGCTTCTTGGCGACGGAAGGGAGGGAGGAGACTTCTGCGGGCATCGTCTGGATTTTGCGGCTCTCGGGGCTTATTTGAACCCTGAGGGAGCGACTTGAGAGCGGGTCACTTTTTGCGCGTTCGAAAGTGGTGGTTTAAAGAGCGAATCGGGTATTGAAGGGTTATGTCGTACCAGACTCAGGTGAAGAGCGCGTACTGCGTAAAGTGCCGCACGACGCGCGAAATCGTGGAGCCCCAGCCCATCACCATGAAGAACGGCCGGAAGGCAACGACCGGCAGATGCGGGGTCTGCGGGACCAGGCTCTTCCGGATCGGCGGCTAGGCCACCGGCCCGGCCCCTCCTCTTGATTACTCGAGCAGCAGCGCAGGCTTGATGGGCAGCGCGCCCTTTGCCTTGTTGGCGGGGTCGCTCAGGCCCTTGGAGCCGGCCTTCTGCACATTGACCTTGATTCCCAATTCGCGGCCCATGAACTCCTGAGCTTCGGAGAGGGCGGCGAACTCGTCGAAGTCCTTCATGCCCAGGAGCTTGCCCACGAGGTCTTCGCCCAGCTCGAAGGAGAGCTTGAAGACCCGGTCTGGGGAGATCTTGAGGGAAGCGTACTTCTTGACGACGGACCCGACGTTCTCCTTTCTGGCCTTGGCGCCCGCGAGCTCGGCGAAGTAGCGACGGGCCTCGTCTGACGCGACGTACACGTTCAGTACCTTGCGCGGTCCTTTGATGAGCTTCATCACGTTCCTCGCGTCCTCCATGACCTTCTGCAGGAGGGCCTCCGCAAGCTCGGCCTCTTCGTCGAGCGGGAAGTCCTTGGTCGAGGGCCAGTCGGCCTGGCTCGCGAGGCCCTTGCCGCCCAGCTCGTGGTTGAGGTCCTCAGCCATGAATGGTGTGAAGGGAGACATCATCCTCAGCCAGGCCACGAAGACCGCCTCGAGCGTCTGGCGCCTCGGGTCGCCCGAACGATGGAGGTAGTACCTGATGTCGTTCCACATCTCCTGGAAGGTGGCCGCGGAGGCGCGCCTGATTTTCATCACTTCCATGGCTTCGGTGACCGCAACGATCCGCCGGTGTACGGTCGAGACGAGCCAGGCGTCGATCGAGTTCTTCTCCCGTCGGGAGGAGGCCTTGAGCGACTTCTTCACGAATGGGATGACGGACTCGACCTTGAATTTCGCGTCCTCCGCCGCCCTGTCCCTCCAGTCAGCGTCGTCCATCCCGTCTGCTATGAGGGCGAGGGCGAGCCTCAGGCCGTCCGCTCCGTACTTCTCAAGGGCACCCTTCCAGGTCACGAAGTTGCCCTTGGTCTTGCTCATCTTCTTCCCCTCGATCTGGATCATGCCGTTGATTCCGAAGCCCTTGGGCCACTGCTTCTCCGGGAAGAGGGCCGCGTGGTGGAAGGCGTAGAATGTGAGGTGGTTGGGAATCAGCTCCTTGGCAGAGTTCCGCAGGTCGACCGGGTACCAGTAGGTGAACTCGGCGCGGAGGTCGCGCAGGCGCTTCTCGGTCGTCTTGACGCCCTTTGCCAGGTTGGCCGGGTTGCCCTTGCCGAAGAAGACGTAGTCCAAGACTTCGGGGGTCATCTGCTCGGGGGCGAGCTTCTCTTGGTTGACGAACTTGCTGAGCGTGTAGTACGCCATGTAAATTGTCGAATCTCCCAGAGTGTCCACTATCCACTCCTTGTCCCAGGGCAGCTTGGTCCCCATGCCAGAGCGGCGGGCGCAGGGCCTGTCGTCAAGCCAGTCGATCGTGGAGTAGAACCACTGCCTGGCCTCCTCGGGGAAGACCGATGCCTTCTCGACGGCCAGCCTGGCCTTCGCCTTCCATTCGGGGTTGGAGTAGTTCAGGAACCACTGATTCTCGAGGATCTTGACGAAGCACCGGTTCCCGCAGCGGCAGACGACCCTCTGGGGGAGCTCGAGCATCTTGCCCAAACGTCCTGTCTTGGTGATCAGCTCGACTGCCTTTGCCTTCGCTTCGGCCACAGCCAAGCCCGCCAGAGGGCCCGAGGACTGGGCCATGACTCCCCTGTGGAACTCGGCCCCGTAGACCTCCTCGGTCGCAGCCTCAAGTCGCGGGTCAGTCGAGTCCGCGGCTCCCGACTTCTTGACTGCGTCCTCTGCAGGGAAGCGGGAGTAACCCTGGACGTTGATTATGGAGAGGGGCTCCATCTTGTCGGCGACTTCCTTGACCTGCCTGCCGACAGGGACGCGACCCTGCTTGATGTCTTGGAGGGCCATGTAGTCGAACGGGGCGTGCGCCGGGACGCTGTACACTACGCCTGTGGCCACGGTCTCGTCGACGAACTTCCCCGGGAGTATCGGTAGCGACTTGCCGGTCAGGGGGGCCATCGCGTATCTCCCGACCAAGTCCTGGCCTCTGAAGGAGCGGACGGGCGTGACGTCGTGCTTCTGCTCGGAGAGCCTCGAGAGGGCGGAGGAGGAGACTATCCAGAGCTCGCCGTCCACGCGCGCCTCGCTGTACTCGGCGTCGGGGTTGACCCAGAGGTTGGTCGCGCCGTAGATAGTCTCGGGGCGGACGGTGGCAGCCACGAAGGCGAACTCGCCGAGGTGGAACTTGATTAGGCTGAACTCCTCGGGAGAGACGCCCTCCCCTTCCATGCGGTCGTGGTCCCCGGTCGGGCTCTTGTCGAAGGGGCACCAGACGACCGGATGCGTGCCCTGGACGACGTATCCGAGCTCGCGGAGCCTCAGGTACTGCCATTCCACGAACCTCCGGTAGGTGGGGTCGACGGTCCTGAACTCGCGGCGCCAGTCTATCGAGAAGCCGGTGTCCTTCATCACCTGACGGCTGACCTTGGTGTAGTAGGAGGCGAGGTACTCGGGGTCGACGAACTTCTCCACTTCGCTCGGGGGGACGCCGTCGATCTCGACGAAGGCGCGGCGGACCGCTTCGTCGCCCTGCTTGAGCCGGTAGCTCATTCCCACTATGGTCTTGCCCGTCCAGTGCCAGGCCCAGGGGAAGAGGACGTTGTACCCTTGTAGGCGCCGGAAGCGGGCGTAGAATTCGGCCCGGGCAGAGGTGAAGGCCGTCCCGATGTGGACGGGGGCATTCATGTAGGGGTATGGGACAGTGACGAACATCTTCTTCTTGCCGGGGAGCGGGTCCGGCTCGAAGGCGCGGCGGTCGGCCCAGACCTTGAGCCAGTACTTTTCTTTGTTCGCCATCGGCTCAGCTCGTTTGTGCCTGGAAGATCGTCTCGGCGAGGCGCGCAGCCTCCTCAATCTTGTCTGACTTCGGCCCTCCGCCCTGCGCGAAGGATGGCGAGCCTCCGCCCGACCCGCCCAAGGACGAAGCGAGCTTCTTGATCACGTCCCCTGCAGAGTATCCGGCCTGCCTGGCTGCGGCTCCTACGAAGCAGACTACGCGGCCCGAGTTGCCAGAGGGGAAGATGCTGACGTAGATCAGAGACGGTTCGGCTTCGACGCTCTTCTGGCCCTGAGCAATAATCTGGTCCTCGCCCATGGGTGGGCGGACCGCGACGTAAAGCTTTGCCGAGCGGATCGGTTTGGCCGAGCGGGAGACCTCGGAGGACGAGAGGTCGACGACAGCCTCCCCCAGGGCCTTCTCGCGGGCCCGGGCCTGGTCGAGGTCCTGCAGGACGGTGCGGGCGACCTTGGGGAGGTTGACCCTCTGCGTCCCGAGGATGTCAGAAAGCTCGTCCATCTCGACGTCGAGCCGATGCATGTACTCGATGGCCGCCTCGCCGGCTACGAACTCGAGACGCTCGACCCCGTCCTGGATCCGCTCGACCTTGGTGACCTTGATGAACCCGACCGCGCCCGTGGTCCTGGTGTGCGTGCCGCCGCATGCCTCGATGTCCCAGCCCCCGATGTCTACGACCCTGATGCTCTTGCCCGGGACGACTCCCCCCTGGTAGAGCCTGAAGCCGTACTTCTGTTCAGCTACCTGCCTGGGCATGAACGTGTTCTTGATCGTCAGGTTCTTGCGGACGACCTCGTTGGCGAGGTCCTCGATCGCCTGGACCTCCTTGGGGGTCAGGTGGGAGAAGTGGGTGATGTCGAGGCGCCCGTAGTCCTCCTCCTTGAAGGCAGAGTGCTGCCAGACCCAGGGCCCCAAGACCTGCCTCGATGAGCCGTTGAGGATGTGGGTGGCTGTGTGGATCTGGGTGATCCGCGTCCTCCTCCTCACCTCCACCTTGCAGGTGACCTTCGCGCCCGCCTTGGGGGCGGGGCCCCCTAGGGAGTGGATCACGACCTCTCCGTACTTCTCCACGTCGACGACCTTCGCGGTCCCGATGGTCCCCCGGTCGGGCTCTTGGCCGCCTCCCCGCGGGTAGAAGAAGGTCCGGTCGAGGACGACCCTGCCGCGGGGGAGGACCTTGAGGACTTTGGCGCTGAACTCGAAGTCGTCCTTCTCGCCGTAGTAGAGGAGCTTCGTTGCTGGCAGTGAGCCGACGTCGAGCTGGGCCTTGGGCTCGTCGACCTTGCGGGTGACGTGCCTGGCCTGGACTTTTTCGTAGAAGTCCTCCGGCATCTCCACCTTGGCGCCGGCGTCCATCAGCTGCTCGGGGGTGACGCCGTCGGAGTCGTAGAGCTTGATGAGCTGCTCGGTGGAGACCGGGCCTCCGGCACCGCTGACGGAGGAGACTATCTTCGAGACGCGCTCTGTGGTCGACGCGTGACGGCCTTCCTCGACCTTCAGGACCTGGGCCACGTCGTCCCTGTGTTCAGCCAGCTCCGGGTACATGGCCTTGAGCTCCTCAATCTGCCAGTTGACGACCTCGGAGAGCGTGAGGGGGAACCTGAAGTGGTTGATGAAGTTCGAGGCCCGCCTGTAGAGTATCCTGAGGTTGTAGCCCCCGCCGGAGTTGCTCGGGAGCATGCCGTCTGCGATCCCGAAGAGGAGGGTCTGGGCGTGGTCTGCGATGGAGTAGATTGCCTCGACCGGGGCCAGGCTCTCCTCGAGGCGCTTCGAGTCGACTTCGAGCTTCTTGGCGATCAGGCGGCGCTGTTCTCCTAGTGGGCCGAACTCGTCCACGTTCATCGTCCCGGCGAGCTTGGAGTACTTCATGAAGAGCCTGCGGTCCACTTCGACCTTGCAGAGGTCCTTCATCTTCTGGATGAGAGACCCGTAGTTCGCCTCGTAGATGTTGGGGGCGCCCTGCGAGGCCCAGACCCACCGGTCGAGGCCGGCCCCCATGTCGACGACGCGCTCCTTCATTTCTGAGTAGTGACTGGGCTCGCCCTCGAAGGCCGTGAAGACCGCGTTGCCCAGCTCGGCGCCCCGCGCGAAGTACTCGAGGGAGTAGCCGAAGGCACCGTACCCGACCCAGACCTCCTCGTTGAATGTAAGCTCCTCGGGGCTGACTCCAAGGCGCTTGGTGAGAAGCTCGAAGTCGAGGTCGATGCACCTGTCCTTCCAGTAGCCCTCCTTGTTGTCGAGGGCTGTCTGCCCCATCATGACGAAGGAGGTGCCGTGCTTGCCGCTTACGCCCACGCTCGGGATGTCGTTGAACCTCAGGCAGACCTGGGGGACGAGGAGAGGATTGACAGGGAGCTGGAAGATTACCTTGCCGGCCTCGATCCTCTGGAAGTCGATGATCGATGCGACCGTGAAGTAGAGGTCTGGGCGCCACCGGCTGACGACCGGGTACCTGTTGACGATGTGGTGCCCGTTCTCCTTGAAGTAGCGGGCGGCAGTCCGCCAGAGCTCGGTCCTCCCGAGCTTCTTCTTCGTGATCGGGTTCCCGATGAAGGAGTAGGGGGAGCAGGGAGGCTCGTCGCAGAGTCGCCGGTCCTGGACGAGGGTCCAGAAGAAGCGGCCGCAGTTCTGGCACTTTTTCCTGACGAAGCCCTCGCGCTTGAACAGGTCGACGAGGTAGTAGCGTTTGTAGTCTGAGGAGAACTTCGACTTTAGGGCTTCCTTCTTTTCATTCAAGCGGAGGGATGCACTGAGTTGGAGGGTCTCAGGGTCATACACTAGATAAGCTTGGGAGCGCCGGCCCGCAGCCCGGGTCTAATCCTGCCCAGACCGCTTTAATTCTTATATACGGAACTGAGAGCGCCTGTCCAGACTCGAAGATGGAATACATCTACGCGGCACTGCTCCTCCACAAGATGGGCAAGCCCGTCAATGAAGAGAATCTCACGAGCGTGGTCAAGGCCACGGGGCAAGCCCCGGACGAGGTCAAGATCAAGGCCCTAGCTTCGGCTCTCAGCGAGGTCAACATCGACGAGGCGCTCAAGAACGCGGCCGCGATGGCTGCGGCGCCTGCGGCTCCCGCCGCGGCTGGCGCGCCTGCGGCGAAGGCCGAGGAGAAGCCGAAGGAAGACGAGAAGAAGGAAGAGGAAGCCCTCCAGGGGCTCGCTTCGCTCTTCGGCTAGTCCAGGCTAAGGCCGGCAAGAATCGCTCAAACCTAGATTGTTTGCTGCACGGCTCTTCGCTTTCTGAGCTGTGTGTCTTCGCGGCTTAGGCGAAACCCTTCTCTCTGGCCTTTGCCTCGAGGGCCGCTGCTTCTGCCTCGGCCTTGCCGATTATCATCGGCGCCGTCTCCTTCGTCAGGAAGCCCGCCTCGACCGCGAGGGCCATCGCCTCCCTGTAGGCTCGCGCCAGGATGTCGGGAGCTGTCTCCTTGGTGACGTATCCGATTACGATCGCTAGGCCCCTCGAGGACGAGTAGGCGTCGAGGAGACTCTGTCTGTACTTCTCAAGGTCGATGGCGACCAGCTCTCCAGCGTAGATCAGGCCGCTCTCGTAGGCGAGCGCGATGGTGAGGCCCGCCCGGATCGGCTTGATGTTGAGCTTGGAGAAGAGGCTGGCGAGCTTGGGCGTGATCATCGCGCCTTTCTTCGCGGCCACGGAGTCCTTGTTGACCCATATGCTGCCTCCTTCGATCTTGGTCTGGATTCCAGCTTCCCTGAATTCGCTGAGGACCGGACCTGCGGGCAGGCTGGTGTTCCCGGCCGGGACGATGATGTCCTCCGGGGCGGCGTCCCCTGCGCGGGCGGGCAGGAAGACCTTGTTCTTGTCGAGGGTGAGGAAGAGCTTGAACGGGTCGTAGGTAGAGAAGATCAGAGCGTTCTGGCCGGTGAGGTGTGAGAGGAGCTGGTCCGCGTTCTTGATCCCTGCCTTCTGGAGGCCGAGGATGGCGAGCTGGTTCTTGACCACGAAGACTTCGGCGTGGCCCCGGAGCGCCTTGCGGACCGCCATGAGCTGCGTGGCCCTGACCTTCGTGAGGTTGGTAATCGCGACGACGGGGTACTTCTGCGCCAAGCCTGAGACGCGCTCGATCGTCTCGACCTTCTTGGGGTTCGGCTTGTGGACCTGGACTGTTTCGCTCATCCTAGTCTACCGCCTGTTTGGCCGGCTTGCCCATGCTGGTCTTGACCATGATCGTCTTGATGTTTCGGTCGCCGTTGGGGAGCTTCTTGGTGACGGCCGTGACCACGGCGAGGATGTTCTCCGCGAGCTGCGGCTCGGTGAGGGTGCTGTCCCCGGCCTTTGCCATGACGCCGAGGGAGCCCCTGCTCCTGACCCGGACCGCGGTCCTCATCCTTGTGATCATTCCCTCGACTGAAGCGTTGGGCGGGACCGGGGAAGGGATCTTCCCCTTGGGGCCGAGCGCCTGGCCCAGGATCTTTCCGATTCTCGGCATGAGGGCCGTGTCGGCAAGGAAGAAGTCGTATGCCCGCGCGAGCTTCTTAGAGTCGCGTTTAGTGCCTCCGTAGTTCTCAAGCTGGGACGGGTCGATGACGAGGTCTGCCTTCGCGTTGCGGGCCCTGACCGCGAGGTCCCCTGAGCCGATGAAGCAGATCTTGGCCTGCTTCTTGGTGGGGTGAGGGAGGTAGACGATCTCGTTTACGTTGAGGTCGGTCTTCTTCGGGTCGAGGTCTTTGAGTGTGAAGATTACTTCTACGGACTGGGTGAACTTGCGCTCTGTGCCCTGGTCCTTTCCCTTCTTGACAAGTTCTGCGAGCTGTTGGTTCGATAGCAAGCGCTACTCACGAATTCCTACCTGAGCCTCGGTGAAGCGAATAAAAGCGTTGTGTCACGATGAGTGTTTCTGTTCGGTCAGGGCAGTTTCAAGGTACCCTGCTGGCGGCCGATTACTTCGACCTTCTACTTTCGAGGAAAGCGTTCAGACCCATGACCCCAAGAAATGCGATTGTTACGATGGCTATTATCATTATCAGGGTGGGCCAGCCTGAATCGTAGGTGGGACCAGGCACCAAGTGGATTCCGGGGTGGACGTGTGGGTTCGTCAGGTTCTCCATCATCATAGGAATTCAGTGCAAGCTCAGGGCACTTATGCGTTCCATCGACGGCCGTCGGGCCGAGAGACTACTGAAGCTTGGAGTCCCACTTGCCGGCGTCAATCTCGGCCATGAACTCCCTGGCGTCCTTGCCCTCGACCTTGACCCCCATGCTCACGCAGCTCCCCACTACCTCCTTGGCCGCTGACCGGATGGTGTACGCGTAGGATCCGGCCATCTTGTTCTTGGCGATGCTGACCACCTTGTCGATCGTCAGGTCACCAACGAAGTCGGTGTTGGGCTTGCCCGACCCCTTCGGTGCCCCCGACTCCTTGGCGATGAGGGCCGACGTTGTCGGAGTGCCCACGCTGACCGTGAACCCCTTCGTCTCCTGGTCAACCTCGACCTTGACCGGGACGCGCATTCCCTTGAAGTCTCCAGTCTGCTTGTTGATCTCGTTGACAATGCCAAGGACGTTGACTCCCAACGGTCCCAAGGCGGGGCCCAGAGGCGGGCCTGCGTTCGCTTCGCCTCCGGTCACGAGGACGTTGATTATCTTCTTCTCTCCCATCTATCTCACTTCGGCTGCTCGGGCTTGGCCCGCTCTACGATCTTGACGTACGTGGCGTCGATCGTAATCGGCATCGCGAAGGCTGTGTCGATAAGCACGACCGTGATCTCCTGCTTCTCCTTTTCGACGCGCGAGATCTTGGCCCTCATTGTCTTGAAGGGGCCGGCTACGATCTCGACGGTGTCGCCCTCGTTGAGCTCTGCGACCATGGACTTTGTTACGAGGAACTTCTCGATGTCCTGGTACTGCATCATTCCGGGGATCTTGCTCCTGACGTGCTTGAAGCCCTGGATGCTTTCGTCTACGACCTGGGAGTTGGGGGCCTCGAAGAGCACGTAGCCCTTCCAGGTGTCGAGGGCGAGCACCGAGAAGATCGGCTTCTTCTTCTGGATGGCCCTGTTGGCAACGAAGGTGGCCACCGTCCTTTCCTGACCTCCGGTGGTCTTGACCGGGAATATCGAGCCTTTCGTCTCTTGTTCGCTCAAAGCAGACACGTCGGAAGCAGGCCGGTTTCTGGCGTTCTTATAACCTTAAGGCGGATTTCTCAACCGAAGAAGATGCTTCCGATGAGTTTGATGAGGAAGCCGATGGCGCCCACGACCGCCACTCCCAATCCGACCAGCTTGAGGTAGAGCATGAACTCGTCCTTGTCGCTCTTGTGAGCGAGCCTGAAGATCGCAGCCGCCGACCTGAGAAACTCCCTGACGCCCATCTTTGGAATTCTCGAGTTTCCGCTGCCGTTTATATGCCTTAAAGCGTCGTGAGGCGTTTCATCGTTAATATCACTCCGGGGTCGGGCCGGGTCCTATGATGCCCCAGGGAGAGCCGGCCACAGTAATCGTGGCCTCCGCGACCGACCTGGCTTCGAGGACCCTCGGCGAGGCCCTGATAGAAGGTCAGGGGTTCGAGTCGACCGGGGTCAACCTGTTCGGTAAGGATGTCTACATGAGGGAGTCCCTGTTGCTTGCCTTCTTCGACGGGATAATAGTCAACCCCCCTGAGCTGGACAACTTCTTCAACCCCCAGGCTTACATCTTCCTCTCAAGGCACAGCGCCGAGTCCGGCATCGCGTCGCTTACCGCGCACTCGGTTGGCAACTACGGGGAGGCCAAGTTCGGCGGGACGGACCGCGAGCTGGGAAGGTCTGACCCGTCCCTCCTCAAGAACTACCTGGTGGCCCTTGCGAAGAGGAAGCCCAAGGTAGCGGAGTACGAGTTGACGATGGAGGCGACCCACCACGGGCCGACCTCGCTGCAGAAGCCCGTCCTGTTCGTCGAGCTCGGGTCGTCGGAGAAGTACTGGGGCGACACGAAGGCGGCGGCGGTAGTGGGGGAAGCCCTTGTAGAGAGCCTAACAGAGAAGACGATCTGGAGCAAGATCGCGCTGGGCTTCGGGGGGACTCACTATCCGGAGAAGTTCACGAAGATGACGATTGAAGAGGAGATGGCGTTTTCGTTCATAGCTCCAAAGCACTCCCTAGGGCTCATCGACGAGGAGATGATGGGGAGGATGGTTCAGAGGACGAGCGGCCCCGTCCGGTACGCGGTCCTCGATTGGAAGGGGCTGGGGACTCACAAGGAGAAGATTGTGGGCCTCGCCTCGACCTTTGGGCTCGAGACGGTCAGGGTCTGAGCGCCGAAAGCTCCTTCTTCCCAAGAAGAAGCGTACACAACAAGGCCTTGGTAGTGTGGAGGCGGTTCTCCGCCTCGTCGAAGACCACCGACTGGGGCCCGTCGATGACCCCGGCCGTGACCTCCTCGCCCCTGTGGGCAGGGAGGCAGTGCTGGAAGACGGCGTCCGGCTTGGCTCTTCGCATCAGAGCCTCGGTCACCTGGAACTTCGGGAGGAAGGCCTCCTTTCGCTTTCTTGACTCTCCCTCGAGTCCCATGGAGACGAAGGTGTCTGTCATCACGCAGTCGGCCCCCTCGACCGCATCCCGGGGGTCGCGGACCACTTCGACTTCTCCGCCGGTCGAGGAGGAGATCTTGGAAGCCATGGCGACTGCATCGGACGAAGGTGCGTAGCCGGGCGGGGTCGCCGCCACGAACCTGATTCCACTTAGGACAGCCCCGATCGCCCAGGAGTTGCAGACGTTGTCCCCGTCGCCGACCCAGGCGACCTTGAGGCCCTTGAGCCTCCCCTTGTGCTCCTTGAGGGTCAGGAGGTCGGCAAGGACCTGGACCGGGTGGTGAATGTCGCTCAACCCGTTGATCACTGGAACAGACGCGGCGCGAGCAAGGCGGACGAGCTGCCTGTGCTCGTTTACTCTGGCCATGATGCAGTGCACGTACCGGGAGAGGACGCTGGCCGTGTCCTCGACCGTCTCGCCCCGCCCGAGCTGGAGCTCCGAGGAGGTGAGGGCCATGGGATGGGCTCCCAATTCAGAGCAGGCCACTTGGAAGCTCACCCTTGTCCGGGTGCTCGGTTTCTCGAAGACGAGGGCGACGCTCTTCCCTGCGAGGGCAGACGACCCGAGCCGGCGCAGGCGCCCCCGCTTGAGGGTCGACGAGAGCTCGAGCATGGAATTGAGGTCGGTGGGCGTCAGTTCGGCGAGGGTCAGGAAGTCCTTACCCTTCATCGTGGCCCCCTCGAACCGAGGCTCCCCAACTGGTTGAACGCCTCCGCCAGCACTTCTATGCTGTTAAGGTAGTCACGCACCTCGACAGCCTCGGCGTCCGTGTGGCTGGTCTTGGACTCCCCCGGACCGTATGTGAGGCACTCGGCGCCCGAGCGCGGGGCGAAGGTGTTCATGTCGCCGGTCCCGGTCTTGCGGACAAGTGTCGGCTTCGCCTTGAGGGTCGAGATTATCGCCCTCTGGAAGGATCTGACGATCGTTGAGCTGGCCCCAGCCTCGTACGGCTCGGTGACCTCTCCGGCGGTCAGGCTCTGCGTCGAACCCTCTCGATGTCTCTCTACGATGGCCCTGACGTCGCGGACTGCCTCAGAGGCCCTCATGGTGGGCGGGACCCTCATGTCCAAGGTCGCCTCGCAAGAGTCGGGGAGCACGTTGTGCGACCTGCCTGCGGAGACCAGGGTTGGTGTGATGGAGAGCGAGCGGAAGTGGTCGTTCGGGACAGCTTTCTTCGCTTCGTACTCCTTGAGCTCCCCGAGGATTGAGGTGAACTCGCCAAAGGCGCTGGGATGGGCCCACGGAGCCCCCGCGTGGCCCCCGCCCGTCCTGACCGTAAGGCTCAGGGCGGCCCTCCCCCTGTATCCGACAGTGATCTTCGAAGCACCCCCGGGCTCCCCGAAGACCGCGTAGTCGAACTTGCCCCCGTTCTGCATGAGCGTCTCTACGCCGAGGCTGTCGCTCTCCTCGCGGGTCGCGCCCGCGAACGTGATTCGCAGTCCAGAGTCTGCGCTCATCGCCCCTGCGAGGAGGAGCGCGCACAGCGGAGACTTTGCGTCCGCGGCTCCGCGGCCCCGGATGAATCCGCCCGACCTACGCACGGGAAGTGGGCCTGGGACTGTGTCCATGTGGCCGCAGAGCAGAACCTTCGTCCTTCCTCGTCCTATCTCTCCGATGACGTTTCCAGCCGTGTCGTTCCTCACGCGGGAGTATCCTAGGTCCTCCATCTGTTGGCGTAGCAGGACACCGAGCTCCGCTTCCTGAGAGGAAGGGGAGTAGATCTTGAGGGAGTCGAGCAGCAGGCGCACGGCAGCGGCCTTGGAGAGGGTCAACGCTTCGCGGCCCCGGCCAGGTACTCTACTATCAGGCCCGGGACATCGATCCCCGTCGCGGGCACTGTGTTCTTGAACTCGGTCGTCCCGTTCACCTCGTGTACCACCAGGCCCTGGTCGGTCTCCATCAGGTCGACACCGACGACTTCTCCTCCGACGGCCTCGGCGGCCTTGACCGAGAGCTCGTCCAACTCCTTCCCCACTGGGCAGGCCTCGGCTCTGCCGCCCCGGGCCGTGTTGGTCCGCCAGTCTGACCCGTCTGAGATTCTGTAGATCGCAGCCACGGTCCTCCCGCCGATCACGAAAGAGCGGATGTCCCGGGGAGGGCGCCTGACGAGCTCTTGAAGGTAGTAGACCTGGTAGAGGGGGAACATCTCTTCGCGGTGCTCGATGACCGCCCGTGCCGAGTCGTGGTCCTTGAGGAGGGCGGCGAGCCTCCCCCAGCTTCCCACTGCGGGCTTGAGGACGACTGGGTATCCCATGGCGCTGGCGGTCTGGAGCGCGGAGTCCTCGGAGAGGGCGAGCTTGGTCCTGGGCGTGGGGATGCCGTGCCGCGCCAGCTCGAGAGTTACGAAGACCTTGTTGCCGCAGGTTGAGGCGCACGAGAAGGTGTTGACGACCCTGTGCCCGGCGGCCTCCAGGGCGGCCGTGGAGTGGAGGCCCCGAAAGTGGCTGACGCAGCGCTGGAGCACCAGTTCGTCTAGACCCTCGGCCTTCGAACCAAGCTCGATTGAGAGCGCCTTGGCGTCGACCAGGTTGGCCCCTATGCCGCGCTTTTCAGCAGCGGCGGCTATGGCCTTCTCTTCCCAGCGGACCGTGTCGTAGAGTAGCGAAAACGAGGGCGTCCTACTACTCGCCCCAGTCTTCTTCCTCCAGTTCGGCGGTGCGGAGGGAGAAGAGGCCTCCGGACTGTTCCTTGACCAGCTCGAACGACGTGCTGCAATCCTTGCAGGAGACGATCTCCCCTTGGATCGCGTCGGTGGGCAACTCGAGTCGGGCGTCGCATTCGAGACAGTTCATCCGGAGTTCTCCAAGAGGGGCTATCATGTCAGAGCTCATTTATCGATATTCGGCCGAAATCAGCGAATAGTCCTCAGGACCATGGTGGTGTTCGTGTTGAGTACGCCCGGTATCCGGCGGACCCCCTCGATACTCGCATTGACTGCGACGATGTTCGCACCTCTCAGGATGACGGCGACGTCGAACTGCCCTGCGGTCTCGTAGACAGTCTCCACCCCCTTGACCGAACGGATCTTTTCGCTCACCTCCTTGGTCGGGACCGAGGGGCTCACTGAGACCCAGGTGATCGCGCTGCTCAGCCCGCTGTCCTCCACCTCTACGGTGAACTTTCTGATCCTGCCACGGGAGGACAGGTTCGAGATCCTCCTGCGGACCGCTGACTCGGAGAGGTTGAGCTTCTGGGCTATCGTGGTGTTGGGAAGCCGCGAGTCCTCCCTGAGGATGGCCAGCAGCAGGTCGTCGATCTTCTCAGAGTCTTCTTGCTTCTTCTTCACCTATGACTCCCTCCAGAATCTCGAGGCCCTTGCCTATTTTTTCTTCTTCGATCATAAGCGGCGGGAGGAACCTGAAGGCGTCTCTTCCGGAGTATGCGAAGATCGCCCCGCGCTCCTGAGCCGCGACCAGCTGGGAGTGGATGTCGACCCTGGTCTGAAGGGCGAGCATGAGCCCCTTGCCCCTCACCTCCCTGACCAGCTTGTGGGCTGCGGCGACCTTCCTAAGCCCGCCTGCCATAGTCTCTCCGAGGCGTGCGGCCCTCTCGGGGAGGCGGTTGCCCTCGATGTAGTTCAGCGTAGCGAGGGCAGCGGCGCAGCACAGAGGGTTTCCGGCGAAGGTGCTGGTGTGCTCTCCGCCCTTGAGGCTCTTGGCGACGTCTTCCCTCGACATCGCGGCCCCGATCGGGAGTCCCCCGCCGAGCCCCTTGGAGACTGTCATTACGTCCGGGACGACCCCCCAGTGCTCGGACGCCCACATCTTGCCCGTCCTGCCCAGGCCGGTCTGGATCTCATCGAGGATCAGGAGGGCGCCCGCCTTGTCGCAGACCTCCCTCACCTGTCGCAGGTAGTCCGGGGGCGGGACTACGATCCCGCTTTCGCCCTGGATCGGCTCTGCGATCACGGCCGCGGTCTCCGGGCCCACTAGGCTGGAGAGGGAAGCGGGGTCGCCGTACTCGGCGAAGTCGAAGCCGTCGAGCAGGGGCATGAAGGGATCGCGATACTTGCGGCTCCAGGTGGCGGACAGGGAGCCGTAGGTCTTTCCGTGGAACCCGCCCTTCATGGAGACGACCTTCCGGCGCCCGGTGTGCTTGCGTGCGAGCTTGATCGCCGCCTCGACGGTCTCGGTCCCGCTGTTGGTCAGGAGAGCGCGCGTGAGCCCCGTTGGAGAGACCTTGGCCAGCTTCTCGAGGAGAGCGCCCCTGACCTCGTTGTAGAATGAGCCGTGGCACGTGATCAGCTTCGAGGCCTGGTCGGCGACTGCGCTGACGACGGCGTCGTTGCAGTGCCCCACCAGTGCGACCCCGTACCCAGTCATGAAGTCGATGTACTCCTTTCCCTCGGCGTCCCAGACGGAGGAACCCTTGCCCCGGGCGATGGAGATCTGGAACTTTTGGAAGGCCGGGGTCGCGAAGGCATCCTCCAGCTGCATCTCCGCGCTCATCCCGAGGTCACCACTGTGCACGTCTCGTGCGCAAGGGCGGCGCTGACAGGATTCGGCTTCGTGCCCGAGCAGATTATCGCCTCGCCCACCCCGGCTCTGACCGCTTCTATCGCCGCGAGGACCTTCTTCTGCATCCCAAATCCGACCTGGGGTAGGCTCGTCTCGGCCTCCTCCGGGGTCAACCTCTCCGCGAGGCCCCCCTCGAGGGTCAGGCCGTCGACGTTCGTGAGGAAGACTACGGCGTCCGCCCCGATGCCTGCCGCCAGTGATGCGGCGGCCCTGTCGCCGTCGATGTTGAGCGGCTCTGCCTCTTCGCTCGAAGCCACAGGAGAGACCACGGGCACCAATCCGCTGCCGAGGAGCAGGTCGACGAGGGTCGGGTCCACGGCCTGGACCTTGCCGGTGTATCCGCCGTCCATCGCGACCTTCCGTCCCCTGTCGTCGACCGCGATTACGCGCGACTTCCTCTTGCCTTGGAGGAGGGTGGCGTCGGTCCCTGAAATCGAGACAGCCCGCGAGCCCGCCCTTGCGAGGGCCTGGACGAGCTTCTTGCCGAGGACTCCGGTCATGACCATCTGGTAGATCTCCGCCGTCTCCTTGTCGGTGTACCTGCTCCGCATCCCCCCGGGCGAGACGACGAACTTCTGCTCCTTGCCCATCCTTGTCGCCACTTCGGTGACGACGTCCCCGCCTCCGTGCACGAGGACGACGGAGTTCTTCGCCGCGAGGGAGGCCACGTCTTCGATTAGGCCCTTCGGCAGGTCCCCTTTCATCAGGCTCCCTCCGACCTTGATTACGAGTTTCATCCTGCTACACCGGGTGGAGGGGCGCCATGGCGAGCCCTGTCTTTTCGTCGAGCCCGAGCATCAGGTTCATCGATTGGACCGCGTTGCCGGCTGCGCCCTTGATCAGGTTGTCAGTCGCAGAGAGTGTGACTATCCTCTTGGTGCGCTCCTCGATCTCAAAGCCGATGTCGCAGAAGTTGGAGCCGATCACTACCTTGGGGTCAGGGAGGCGGAAGGGCCCCTGTTTGTCCCTGACGAGGCGGATGAAGTACGAGCCGGAGTACGCGCTCCGGTAGGCCTTCCATACGTCGAGGGGCTTTACCTCGGCGGAGGTGAAGAGGTGGGAAGTGCTGAGGATCCCCCTGACCATGTTCACGGCGTGGGCCGACATGGAGACCTTGACAGGGGTCCCCGCCTCGGCGGAGAGGACCTGCTCTATCTCTGCGGAGTGGCGATGGCCTGCGGGCTTGTAGGGCCTGACCACGTTGAACCTTTCGGAGAAGTGGGTGGAGATGGAGGGCTTGCCGCCAGCCCCGGAAGATCCGATCTTCGCGTCGACTACTATCCTCTCAGGGTCGATACCCAGGGACTTTTCTCTGAGGAGCGGGGCCAGGGCGAGTATAGTGGTTATCGCCATGCAGCCGGGGGAGGAGACGAGCCGGGCACCTCTGACCTGGTCGCGGTTGAGCTCGGGCACCGAGAAGACGAAGGCCTCCAGGAGGTCGGGGCGGGGATGTTCGTACCCGTACCATGCCGGATAGAGGCCGCCGTCCCTGAGGCGGAAGTCTGCGCTCAGGTCGATGACCTTGAGCCCGGTCTCTGCGAGCTGCGGGAGGACCTTGACGGACTCGCCGTGGGGAAGGGCCGCGAAGACGACGTCGACAGAGTCTGCAATCTTGGAGGGGTCGAGGGCCGAGAACTGGAGTTCGGTGACGCCCCGCAGGTTGGGGTGGACCCTGAAGAGGTATTCGCCTGCGTACTTCCTCGAGGTCGCGACCTTGACCTCGGCACCTGGGTGTTGGAGGAGGAGCCTGAGGAGCTCTCCCCCGATGTATCCGGAAGCGGCGAGAATCCCGACGCGGACCAACCTATCGCTTACCCACCTTGGAGACGTAGTCGATGATCCGGGCAGAGATGTCTGCGGAGACCGCTGACTGTGCCCCCTTGAACTCTACGGTGTTGTTGACTTCGTGGACCATGTAGCCTTCGGGCGACTCCATGGCGTCTACTCCTAGGACGCCTCCTCCTACTGCTTCGCTCGCCTTCATGACCATCTCGCGGAGCTCGGGCTCAGGGGTGAAGGCCTCGGTCGTCCCTCCCCGTGCCACGTTCGTCCTCCACTCGCCCTGAGGGGCGTACCTGCGGACGCTGGCGACGAGCTCGTCACCTGCGACTATCGCACGGATGTCGCGTGGGGGCCTTTCCACGTACTTCTGCAGGTAGTGCATCTGCTCGAGGGGGTTCGAGAGCTCCTCCTTGTACTCGAGGAGCGACTGGAGAGTTTCAGGGTCCCTGACGATGGTGACCATGCGTCCCCAGCTCCCGCTGAAAGGCTTCAGGACCAGCGGGTACCCCAGCTCCTCGGCGGCCTTCTCCACGGTCTCTGAAGAGAGAGCCACGAGGGTCTTTGGCGTGGGTATCCCGGCCCGCAGGAGTGCGATGCTCGTCGCTAGCTTGTTGCTGCAGACCTCCGCTACCTCGTGCCTGTTCACGACGGTCAGGCCGGCCCCCTCAAGGGTCCTCGAGAGGACGAGGGAGCGGTAGTGGCTGATGCAGCGCTGGAGGACCACGTCGCCCAGCTCGGGGTGCTTCTTGGGCAGCTCGAAGACGAGTCCCTTGACATCCACCAGCGAGGCCTGGAGGCCGGCCTTGTCGGCTGCCTCCTTGAGGGCCTTCTCCTCCCAGCGCAGTCGGTCGAAGGCGATGGAGAGCTGCACTACTCTCCCCAGTCCTCCCCGACCTGCTCGGCGGGCTTCAGCAGGACCCTGCCGTTTGAGATTTCGGCGACTTCGTACTCGGAGGAGCAGTCCTTGCATGAGAATATCTCTCCCACGATCGCGTCCTCCGGAACGGAGATTCCGGCTCCGCATTCGCCGCAGTCAGTGTTCAATTTTCAGGTTTCACCTCCAGGGCCAGGCCCGATGCGCGCCCCAGCAGCCTCTTCTCGGAGGCCCTGAGCGAGGAGCGCAGCTTCAAGAGCGCGGCTCCGCTGGCCGCCAGGTCTCTGTTGCGCTCCGCGAGGTCTTCCCTGATGCGTGCGGGGTTGCTCCCGCCCGCCGTCTTGATCTCGGAGAGGAACGACTTTGGGTCGAGGATCTCCTTCGCAGTCTTGAGGTCGACTGAGAGGCTCCTGCCGAACCTCTTGGAAGCCTTTGGGAGGTGGGCCGCTGTCGCCTCGGCCAGGGAGGTCCCTTCGGTTGTCGAGATCTTGACGAGTTCCCCCACGACGGAGTGAGCCTCCCTGAAGGAGAGGCCCCGCTTTGACAAGAAGTTGGCGAGGGCCACCGCTGTCGAGTCGTCCTCCTGGACCGCTTTTGTCATCTTCCTGGTGCTCAGGACCATGGTCGACACGGACCCGGAGAGAGCGGTGACGGAGCCGACTGCGTCGTCGAAGCCCTGCCAGAGGTGGGGCGTGGCCTCCTGGAGGTCGAGGTTGTAAGAATACGGGAGGGCCTTCAGGATCGCGCAGACGGAGACGAGGCTGCCCAGGACCGAGCCGGACTTGGCGCGGACCATCTCGGCGACGACAGGGTTCTTCTTCTGTGGCATGATGCTGCTCGAGGCCGAGTAGGCGTCGTCCAGCTCGGCGAAGCCGAATTCTTTGGAGCTCCAGAGTATCTGCTCTTCTGCCAGCCTCGCTGCGTCGAGGAGCGCAATCGTGGCGCAGGAGAGCGCCTCGACGGAGAGGTCCCTTGAGGAGACCGCGTCGATGGAGTTCCTGACGACACCCGAGAACCCCAGCGAGGAAGCGACCTTGCTCCGGTCCAGACGGGCGCTGGTGCCCGCGAGGGCAGCGGAGCCCATCGGGGAGAGGTTCGCGCGCTCGTAGAGCTGGAGGAGGCGATCGACGTCGCGCTGGAAAGCGTCGAAGTGGGCGAGGAAGTGGTGCGCGACGGTCAAGGGCTGGGCCCTCTGCAGGTGCGTGTAGCCCGGGACGAGGGAGGCCCCGTACTTTGAGGCGACGCCCAGGCAAGACCGCTGGAGAGACCGGAGGGCCCCCGCGAGGTCCAGGATGCGCTCCCTCAGTTCCATCCGGATTGCGGTCGCGACCTGGTCGTTGCGGCTCTTGCCGTAGTTGAGGAAGCCTGCGGTCCGTGTCCCGAGTTCGTCGACTGCCTGCTGCTCGAGCTGCTGGTGGAAGTCCTCGGAGAGCCGGCCGGGCTTGGGCTCCGGAGATGCTTTCAGAAGGAAGCCTACGCAGGCGGAGCCTGTACCCGTGCTGACTTCGCGTGAGGTGATCAATGCGAGCATGTGGGCCAGGTTGATCCTGATGACGTGGCGCGCGATCCTCGAGTCGGAGGTGCTCGAGGAGGTGAACGCGAGGGCCTCGTCACTCTGCTTCCTTAGCCTTGGCCCTCGGATGTCCATTTGCTCGTTTTTCCTCGGCGCTAGAAGCGAGGCTCGCGGCCGCCCTCGACTGGAGCCCCCAGAGTTCGATGAATCCGACCGCGCTCCTCTGGTCGAAGGTGGAGCCGCGGTTGTAAGTGGAGACGGACGCGTCGTAGATGGAATAGTCGGAGGAGCGCCCGACGACGCGGGCGGAGCCCTTGAAGAGCTTCACCTTCACCGACCCGGTCACCCTGTGCTGGGTCGCCGCGATGAATCTGTCAAGCGCGAGGCGGAGGGGCTCGAGCCAGAGGCCCGAGTAGACGAGCCAAGCCCACTCTCTCTCCACCTGAGCCTTGAAGTCGAGCTCGTGGCGGGTCAGGACGAGCTTCTCAAGGTCCCTGTGCGCCTCGATGACGACCGAGGCGGCTGGGCATTCGTAGACTTCGCGCGACTTGATCCCCACGAGGCGGTCTTCGATGTGGTCGATGCGCCCGACTCCGTGGGTCCCGGCAAGCTCGTTGACGCAGGCGATCAGCTCCAGCGGGGGCATGGGTTTGCCGTTGACCTTGACCGGCAAGCCTTCCCTGAACCCGAGCTCGAGGTAGGCGGGGGTGTTGGGGGCCTCTTCGGGAGATGCGGTCCACTCGAAGGCCTCCTCGGGGGGCTCCTGTTCGGGGTTCTCCAGGGGCCCGCTCTCGACTGACCTCCCCCAGAGGTTCTGGTCGACGCTGTAGATTGACTTTGAGGCCTTGACCGGGAGTCCGCGCTCCTTGGCGTATTCGATCTCCTGGTCTCTGCTCATGTTCCACTCCCTGACTGGGGCGATCACCTCCAGGGCGGGGTCGAGGGCCCTCACGGTGACGTCTATCCGGACCTGGTCGTTGCCCTTGCCGGTGCAGCCGTGGGCCACGGCCGTGGCTCCGACCTTGTGGGCCACCTCCACGAGCTTCTTGGCGATCAGGGGCCTTCCCAGCGCCGTGCTCAGCGGGTACTTTCCCTGATACAGGGAGTTGGCGAGGATAGAGGGAAAGACGTAGTCGTTGACGAACTCGTCCCTGGCGTCGAGGGTGTAGTGTTCCTTGGCGCCGATCTCCCTAGACCTCCGCTCGACTTCGTCGAGGTCGTCCCTCTGGCCGAGGTCAAGGGTGAGGGTCACGACATCGGAGTCGTACTTCTCTTGGAGCCACTTGACGCAAACTGAAGTGTCTAGTCCGCCTGAGAAGGCGAGAACAACGGCCCTGCGCAAATTTCTAGATTCTGCGCGTGGGAAATGCTTTTATAGATTTTGGCCTTGATTGACCCAAAATTGGCTCGTCGTGACCTGAAATCGGTCAAGGGCTCCGTGACGGGAGCCGTGAGGGACGAGGTGGACTTCGACTTTTCAGTCCAGGACGCGATAGCCCGGGACTATGCGAACCTCAGCAAGCTCGCCAGGATGCTCGCCCCCAAGGTCGCCGCAAAGACTGGGAGGAAGCCCAGGGAGGTGAGCGAGCAGAGCGTGATCACGGCCCTCAAGCGGCTCAGGGGTTCTTACTCGAGCGTCACGGGGCAGGTGGGGAGCGTGATCGCGGGCAGCGTGGTCAGCGTCCGGACGCACGTTTCGAGGCTCTCGGTCGAGAAGACGAGGAGGACGCTCCAGGCGGTGAGCGCCCTGCTGGCTGAGCACCAGGAGGAGTTCATCCAGGTCTCCGAGTCGCTCTCCTCGATCACTCTGATCTTCGACCAGAGGCTCCACAAGAAGGTGAAGAGGGCGATGGGCGGCGGGGAGCTCCTCGAGGAGGGGGAGGAGTGCGCGGCGATAACGGTCCACAGCCCCAAGGAGATCATTGCCACTCCTGGATGCATCAGCGCGTTCTACGACCAGCTCTCGAGGCGCCACGTGAACGTGGAGGACACAGTCTCCTGCTACACCGACACGATCCTCGTGGTCAGGATGAAGGACGCCGGGAAGGCCTTCGAGGCCCTTACGGAGCTTGTCGTGGAGGAGCAGAGGAAGCTCGGGGACGGGCACGACAGGTAGGGCTCACCGATAAGAAGTGGCAGGAGAGGCAGGGATGGACAGACGATGAAGATGACGGTCACGCAGATGAGCGACGACCGAGACCTGTTTTCGCAGGAGTGGGGACGGCTTAGGGAGCACGTGAAGGCGGCGCAGAGCGACCTGGTCCTGCTACCGGAGATGCCGTTCGATTCGTGGTTCTGCGCGGAGCCGAAGTACGACGCCGGAGTCTGGGGCCGTGCCGTCGAGTCGCATCAGAAGTGGGTCGGAAGGCTTCCAGAGTTGGGAGTGGGCATTGTGCTGGGCTCGAGGCCGGTCGACAGGGGAGGGCTCAGGCTCAACGAGGGGTTCGCCTGGAGGAAGGACGGTGAAACCAAAGCGGTCCACGTCAAGAGCTACCTCCCCGACGAGGCCGGGTATTACGAGGCCAGGTGGTATCAGAGGGGCGACAGGACGTTCAGGCCGTTCGAGGAGGGCGGCGCGAAGATGGGGCTGATGATCTGCAGCGACCTCTGGGCCCTCACGAAGGCGAGGGAGTATGGGAAGCAGGGGGTCCAGATGATCGCTGTGCCGAGGGCGACAGGGCGGGGGAGCGTGGAGAAGTGGGTCACCGGAGGGAAGGCGGCGGCGATCGTATCGGGGGCCTTCTGCCTGTCCTCGAACAGGACGGGCAAGAGGGGAGAGGCGGAGTTCGGAGGGCGCGGATGGGTCGTGGGCCCGGACGGGGACGTGCTGGGGCTCACCAATGAAGAGTCGCCGTTCGTGACAGTGACTGTCGACCCGGCGGAGGCGGACAGGGCCAAGGGCAGGCACCCGAGGGACGTCCTGGGTCCCGACTAGGTCACTTCAGCAGCGAGGAGAGAAACTTGGGTGTGTCGAAGGGGACGAGGTCCTCGTAGGCCTGCCCGACTCCAAGGAACATCACAGGCTTGCCGGTGGAGTAGACTATGGAGAGCGCCGCTCCTCCCCGGACGTCCGCATCGGCCTTGGTTAGGACCGCGCCGTCGAACCCGACGTGCTTGTTGAAGAGCTCTGCCTGGGAGACCGCGTCGTTGCCGGTCAGGGCGTCGGCTACGAAGACCTTGAGGTCGGGTCTTACCACCCTTACTATCTTGGCCATCTCCTCCATCAGGTTCTGGTTGGTCTGCATCCGTCCGGCGGAGTCGATGAGGAGACAGTCGATGTGGTGGGCTTTGGCGTAGAGGATGCCGTCCCTCCCGACTGCGGCAGGGTCCGCCCCATAGCGCTGGGAGACGACCTTGACGTCGAGCCTGTCAGCGTGTTCGGTCAGTTGTTCGATGGCGCCCGCCCTGTGGGTGTCGCCCGCGGCCAGGGCCACGCTGAGGCCCTTCTTCCTGAGGAAGCTCGCGACCTTGGCGATCGTCGTGGTCTTGCCGACCCCGTTGATCCCGAGGAACAGGACAGAGTAGGGCTCGCCGGACTTCTTCTTCTCGGCTACGTTCTGGACCAGGTCGACGGCGCCGGCCTTCGAGAAGGCAGCCTCGAGGACGGTGGAGAGCCTTTCGCCGACGACTTCTGAGGGGTCGGCGGATCGGTCGACCTTGGTCCCGGTGAGGCTCTTCTGGACTTCCTTGGTCAGGGCCTCGGCGACCGACTGGGCTACGTCGCTTTCGATCAGGGAGAGCTGGAAGTTGAACGCGACTTCGTCTAACTGCGCGTCGGTCAACTCCTTCTCGCGGACCGCGCTGGTCACGGCCGAGAAGGCCTGCTTCAGCCTCTCGAACAAAGGCTACTCCTCGTTCTGCTGGGCCATGAAGTTGTTCAGGATCTGCCGGTCGGAGTTGAGCCTCTCGGCGATCTCGTTCCTCTGGCCGGCGATGGAGATGATCGACTTTTCCAGGTCCCTGGTCCTTCCTTCGAGTATCGAGGTCGCCTCGTCTTTGGGCTTCTCGACCACGACCCCAGAGCCAATGCTGATGAGCACCTTGCCGGTCTCCGGCGGGGGAGACCTGAGCATCGCTCCGCCTCCGATCTGGACGAGGACCTCCCCGGCCGGCGCGGCGCCGAGGTTCTTGATCGCGTCAAGGGCGGCGCGGCTCTCGATGAGGGCCCGCTCCAGAAGGTTCTGGCGCGCTGAGAGCTCGTTGAACGTCCCCTCGAGGACCCTTATCTCAACGACCAGGGCGTTGACCGTCTCCTCCGCTGTGGGCTGCTTGCTCAAGAGTGATCGTCTGGGCGAATTTCAGACGCTCAGTGCCCGCGTTATAAAGACAAGTTCAGGTCCGGTCGTCTGGCTCCCGACCACCGCGTTCTTCGAGTTGGCCACGACCCCTGATGCGACGTAGGGGACCCCCCTGTTGACCGAAGTGGGGTAGGCGTCCACGCCCAGGAGGCCTCCGAGGCGCGTTACCTCAGCCTCGTCTAGCCCGGGGTAGACTGCGGCGCCCTTGTTGGTCGCGACGACCAGCGAGCCGACCTGGTAGTACTCTCCGATCGGAGCCTGCTCGACCTCGGTCCCGAGTACGTCCCTGACTTGGGAGACGGCGCGGCCGTCGAGGATCGGGGAGACGATGGCGCGCTTGTCGTTGGCTGCGACCAGGTTGCCCACCGAGGTGAACTTGGAGTCGAGTTTTGAGACGTTGAGGCCGGTTGCTGCGCTGATCTCAGAAATCTCCTCTCCCTCGGCGAGCCTTGAGACGAGTATTCCGTTGCCGTTCATGCATACGAGCGGCCCCAGGAGGCGCGACTCTCCGATCGAGGTGGGGACGGCAGAGACTTCGAGCAGCTCCGAGAGCTTGTCGGACTTTGTCGACGCGAGGCCCTTGGGCACGAGGAGGTGGCGGTCGTTGGCCTTCATGTAGACGCCGATGTTGGGGCTTCTGTAGATGTCTAGCAGGTGCAGGCCCATGCTACGCTCGGTCCGGCTCGGGAGGGAGCTTGACTGTGACTATCCCGTCTTCGTCCCGCTCCATCTCCAGCCTGATCCGCCTGGGAGGGTGCTTGATGCCCCGGGCCCAGAGCACTTCGTTGACCTTTGTGTCGACGCTTACCTGTTTGGCCTTCATGTGGCGGGTGGTGAACTCGCGGATGATGATGATCGCCTTCTTGGCCCTGCGGTAGGGGGGAGCCTCGTAGACTACTCCCAGAGGAACGTTGTACGTCCTTGTCAGCGGCTCGGATTTCTCAGACATTCCCTATCACTTCAGGCCCAGCTTGCGCTGGCGCCATCTCCGCCGCTTCGGGTTGGAGCGGACGCTCCTGTTGGTCCGCTGGATGACCCACGTGGGAACTGACCTTGACTGCTTCCCGGCCTTGATGAGCCTGTTCTTCTTCGAAGTGTCCTTTACTCGCGCCATGCTTAGATCCTCCTGATCTTCATCTCTCGCTTCTTGTCCTGCATCGAAGCGAGCATCTGCTTTACCTGTTCGTCGTCCACGGCCTTCTTGAGGCGGCCGGAGGAGGCGAGCTGAATGACGTACTCTTCTATGGAGGAGGCGAGGTCGGGCCTGACCATCTTCACATTGGCGAGACGCTGCCTGGCCTCGGAGGTGAAGGCCATCCTGAGTGTCGCTTCGCGCATGGCCTTCTTCTCGCCCTGGTCCTTCTCGGGCTGTTTTTGCCCCGGCGAGGACATCACTGGCCGTACCTCGCTAGAGACTTGTTGCCTTCTGCCATGGTAGTGAAAAGCTGCCTGCTCGTCTTGTCCAGCATCGCCCTTCCCTTGGGGGTGAGGATGCGCCCCTTCGAGGTCTTCGCGACAAGCTCCGCCTGCTCCAGCTGGTGGAGGAGCCTTCGGATGGAGGAGCCTCCGGCATCCCTGTGGTGCTTCGGATAGTAGTGAAGTGCCTTGGTGCCGCCGTAGACCCTCTCGAGGTCGGTGAGCCCCACGGGGCCGTGGAGGTAGAGCTTGCGCATCAGGGAGGCCGCCCTGGTGAACCACCAGTCGGCGCTGTTGGGAGGCCTTTCAGCGTGTGAGCCGGTCTTGACCCACTGGGCCCACTCGGGCTGCTGGATGGTGGCGACGGACTTCATCTGCTCCGCTAGGGCGCCAATCAGCTTCGCGGATGGGACGTCTAGTGCGTTGACCATACTGTCTCACGAATTGGAAATCCGACCCGTGCTTTACTGTATTTAAGGCATACCCAGCGATTTTCGATTTACGTGGCCGCAATCGGAGCAGGTTACCCGGAGGATCGGGGGCTTGCCGTGGCCGAGCCGGACCCTTGCGTTGACCCCGGGGACGAGGATGCCCTTGCAGCCCCGGCAGGCGAACCGGCGTAGGGAAGGGTCGAGGCGGATGTTGAACCTCAGGCGGAGCTTGCGGGCGAGGGCGGCCTGCGCCTTCGCGAGCTCGGGGTCGGACGAGGACAGGCGTACGGCCGACTCGGTCAGGAGCCTTACGACCGCTGCGGCGCCTTCCCTGTCCTTACGCTGGGGCTTCACGCGAGGAGCTGCGGGCTGCAAAGAATTAACCCTGCGCTCGCCGGCCTCGCTCCGTGAAGCTCACCTTCGTGCTCGCGGAGTCTGCGCTGGAGCTGGTCCCCGAAGGCCTCAGGAAGCATCCGGCGGTCGCGAGCGATTCGAGGAGGAGGGGGGTAGAGGCGGGCGGGATCCTCCTTGACAGGAGCTTCCACCACGCGGCCATGGAGAAGCTCAGAGACGGGGAGAAGAGGGGGAGGCCTGACCTTGTGCACGCGGCAGTCCTGAGCGTCACCGGGACGCCGCTGTACCTGGACGGGATGGTCAAGTTGTACGTCCATACCTACCCGGACATCGTCCTGGAGATCGCAGAGGAGACGAGGATTCCCAAGAGCTACGAGAGGTTCAGGGGGCTGATGGAGCAGGGGCTGCGCGAGGAGGCAGGCGGGGGACTGGTCAAAGCCAGGAGGATGGGATTCGAGGAATTGGTTAGAGATGTCAGGGCGGGCGCGGTCATCGGCTTTTCTGTTCGAGGGAAGGCCACGAACCTGGAGGAAGTCGGCGAGAAGGTCTCGGGCTTGAAGAATCCCTGTGTGGTGATCGGGGGATTCCCGCACGGGCACTTCGCCGACTCGACGGCCGCCACGTTCGACGAGGTGCTCAGGATCGACAAGAGGCCGCTGGAGGCGCATGTCGTGGCTTCGAGGCTCGTGTATGAGATCGAGAAGGCTTCGTCGCGAATGAACGATTAAAAGGACTCGGCGAGGCTCGGGGGGTCGTGCGGTCGTCGTCCAGATCTCTTTGAGAGGAAATTCTGGTCTAGGACATAAGCCCTCCAAGCTTGTAACCCGGGTTCAAATCCCGGCGACCGCACACCTATGTAGTCTCAAATCGCTGAGCTTATGAGATGCTTACTGTATCTATCCTGTATGCAGTCGACCAAGGCAATAGCGTTCGATGGAGACTCCGTCCAACAGTTCTTGAAAGGCTTCAGGACTGAGGCTTTCAGATAATCGTAATCCTGAACACTGCAACAACCGAGGCGAACTCCAGTATCGCTATGGCGAATAGATATGGTAGGACTCCCTCCGCAAAGAAGGACGTCATGGTGAAATAGGCAAAGACTGTCATGGCGTTCTGCAGAAATAGCGCAGCGGCGAAGATCAGGAGACCGGCGGTATATACGGCCCTGCTCCTGCGGAAAATCTTACCGTAGAGGTAAAGCAACCCCAAAAGAAGTGCAGTGTTTAGTGCTGCAAAAAGAATCGCCAGATCCATGAGCAGGACCATCTTCTTTCAACGATGAGACACCTCCATCGCGCTTAACTCTTTGTCCAAATCTGTTCCAATTCGATTAGGCTCGTCCAATGGATAAATAGACTGGAACTGAATAAACTACAATGCAGGACGACCCGGAGCTCCGAGGCCTGCTTTGGTTCCTTCTGGGGGGCACAAGGGGAGGCGAGAACAGGGCTAGGATACTCCAGAAGATTCGGGTCCGTCCCAGCAACATGAATCAGTTGGCCAACGACCTCGATCTTCAGTACAAGGCTGTCCAGCATCACATCAAAGTGCTTCATCGGAGCTCGCTCCTCATTGCGAGCGGTGAGAAGTACGGAATGACATATTCTCTAAGTTCCTGGATGAAGGGACATGTTGACATCTTTGACGAAATATGCACAACGCTCGGATTCAAGCCCGAAGAGCACGCATGACCACTCAAGTCTGACGTTAACGCAAGCTACACCGGGAATCCAACGCAGGACTTGGTCGGAAGGACGAGCGAAGCCGTAGCCGAACAGTTACTCGGTAGATTGGTAGGAGATTTGGAATTGAATTGGAGCTAAACTGGACAAATCGCCAAATAGCTTAGAGCTGTCGCTCACCTCATGAAAACAAGATTCGGTGGGTCAATAGTCGCTCTCGCAGTCCTTGGAACGCTCTTCGCTCTTCCAATAAGTGCGACCTTCGCTGCCCAGCCAGGATTCGTCTTTCCAAGTGGATGTTGTTACCACGCGGGCACCATAGTCCGCACCGTAGTACCCCCTTCCGCCTTTCCCAATACGGGCATCGATAATTTCTACGGCGTCCCTGGTCAAAAAGGCGTCGTCGCGGTCGCTCCGGGCGATGTGGGCTATCATGGTGGCCACTGGAAGTTCTCTTCAGTAACCTGGAACGTGTCGCCTTATCTCTTGACATCAGAGGCAGCGGTTCTCGCAGCCCAAGTGGCAGGAGACGTGACAGTCACCGCCGTACCAGCAAACGACTTCCTCTGCCCCATTCAGCCATAAGACAAGCCGACAGATCGTGACCTGTGAAAGGGCTGGGCGAACTCCAGCCCGTTCTATCTCTTTCTGAGTTAGATTTTGTCCCTGACTGGCATTGCACCGAGTGGCTAGGTGCCGGTCCGGTCCTCGGCCAAAGGGCTTAACGCTGACCCGCAGCAACAAACCAAGAACTCGTCGACGATCAGAACCCAAAGGGCTTCAATCCCGGCAGCGGCATGATACCAGAGGTTAAGATGCGGCTTTGAGCACAATTTATAGTGCTGAAATCCCACCCCCGCACTGCAGATAGTTCCAAAAAACGCTTGTCTCATTGGGGAATTTTAGAGCACATATGAAGTCGGAAATCCCGTCGACAATACGTCTCGACAACACCCGTTCCTCTGGGAAAACTTGAATATGACCGGACAAGAAACTCAACCCATGGAGTCCGTTGTCAGTCGCAACCTGGGCCTCATGAAGACCCTCGACGATGCCTGGAACGCCGGACCTGGAAGCCCCCTCTGGGAGACCTTCAGGAAGCGTCATGCCGAAGACGTAGCCGTCTATTGGCCTGGCGGGTCCCCGCCTACAACGGGGCGACGCAACCACGACCTTGAAGCCGTAGAATTCTTCAAGACCTTTCCCGACAACCATCTGATCAACAACCCCTACAAGATCTTCTTCGGCCAGGGCGATTACACCTGCACTGTAGCTGATTTCTCTGGAACCATGAAAGGCCCGATGAAGACGGCTGATGGCAAGATGATACCTCCGACGAACAAGAGCTTCCTTGTCGAATTCTGTACGATCGCCCACTGGAGTGAAAAGGGAGAGATTCGTGAAGAGCGGCTCTTCTATGATCTAGTCGGATTGATGAAACAGATCGGCTTGTCCTAGGTCCTAAGACTCTCAATCAGGAACTCCTCTTCTCGACAGACTTTGAACGCCGGCTAGTCCGTGATCGAATCAGGGCGTTTGAACGGAGATAGAAAAAAGCCTGAGTGGCGTCATCACAATCCGATGCTCTTCAGCAGGAGGCCCATCCTTGGATCTTGCGCGATAGAGTCGAACATCGGCTCTGAATAGAACTCGGGGAACGCACTGCTGTGTTCTGTCGCTGCTTTGCCCAACCACTCGAAGGCCCGGTCAGTGTCCCCCATGGCGGCGTAGATGCCTCCAATCGATGTGGACGGGACGTATCCACCAGCAGCATCACCCAACAACTTCTCCAGGATCTCCTTGGCGTCTGACTTCCTGCCAGCCTCAGCGAAGGCGTAAGCCAGGCCAGTCTTGGCGGCGACATACCCGGGAGAGAGAGCGTCAGCTGCCGTGACTTCAATCAGGCCTTCTTTCGTCGAGGACCTCCTAACCAGTGCCACTCCTAGAAGTAGGTGCGCATAGGCGAAGTTCGGGTCTATCTCCAACGCCTTCTGATACTGCCTAATCCCATCTTCCTCGCGCCCTGAGATGAAGAGAACCCGGCCCAAGTTCGTTGCTATCACCGCGGCGAATGGGTCGAGTTCCTGCGCCCTGGTCATCTCCATGATTGCTTCGTCCCATCTCTTCTGCGCAATCAACAGATGGACAGCGTACCAGTGATGGGCCGTCACGTAATTTGGATTGAGACTCAGAGCCCTCTTGTATTCTCCCTCTGCACCCTTCCAGTCCCAGTCCAAGATTGCAAGCGCCATGGCCATCGAGGTGTGCGCCTCAGCCAGCATGTCGTTGATCGCGAGCGCCTTGGAAGCGAATTCTTTCGACTTGGGCCATGCGATGCTTGGATGCATGAATCCCCAGTTCTCCATGAGGTGATAGCAGTCAGCCAGGCCTGTGTAGGCAGCCGCGTAGTTGTGGTCGCGTTCTACTGCGGCTTCGAAGTACTTCATTGCTCTCTCGAACCCCTGGCGAGTCCTTTCGTTGACATAGTTCCGGCCTTTCAAGTAGAGGGTGTAGGCCTCAGTGCTCTCGGATCCTTTCTTCTCGATGCTCTCCTTTTCGCTTGCGAGAAGCTTGACCTGCAGGGCTTCCGCTACCCGTTTGGCGACGTCCGTTTGAATCTCGAATATGTCATCGAGATTTCGGTCGTAAGTTTCTGCCCAAACGTTGCCCTCGGTGTTCACATCTAACAGCTTGACCGTAATTCTGACCTTGTTCCCGGCCTTCCTGACGCTTCCCTCGATGAGGCTCCCAGAGTTGAGCTCGCGCGCGACTTCCCCGACGCCCTTCGTCGAATTCCTGTAACGCATCACCGAGGTCCTTCCGATCGTGGTGAGCTGCCCGATCTTCGAGAGAGTGGTGATGAGTTCCTCAGTCATCCCGTTCGCGAAGTAGGCATCGTTTGGGTCAGGACTCATGTTCTCAAACGGCAGGACCGCCACTCTTCTCGCATCGAATCGGGAAGCGCCCTTCTGCCTGGGGTCGTCCCATGGCATGGACATCTTGAACACCTCCATCGGTTCGACTACGTTCTTCAGGGTCTTGAGCCCGAGGCTCACCAGCGGGAGTTCGAATTTGCCCTGGACGCTGTCAGAGACCTGACGTGTGATGCAGACTCCGCCATCCTCTGCGAAGGGTTCAATCCTGGAAGCAACGTTGACTGCGTCCCCCGAAATGTCACCGTCAGACTCCACCACGTCGCCGAGGTGAACGCCCACCCTGAGGTGGATTCTTCGGTCTTCGGAGAGGGAGAAGCTGAACTCCTTGGCTGCTCGCTGTATGTCGTATGCGCATCTCACAGCTTCAAGTGCGCTCGGAAACTCGATGAGGAACGCATCCCCCATGGTCTTCACTTCCCTTCCGTCGTGCCTGCTTAGAATGGGCCTGATCAGCCTCCTCTGTTCGTCGACCATCGCCAGAGAGAGTGACTCGTTCCTTTGGCCAAGAGCGGTGTAGCCTACCATGTCGGTGTACATTATCGCGGCCAGTCTACGCTGCCCTTGGGACAAGTCCCTAGTCTCAAGTTCCTCTTTTGCTGGCGATAAATCCCTTGTGGGAACGGAAGCCGCGCCGACAGAATACCTACCTAGTTCCCCGGGTTCTCGTTCCTGCGGGCTTCAGAACTGGCTGAGGAATCCCAGGACGCAGGCGCAATAGGCCGGCGAGTCGACGATTGTTCCGTGGGAAGTTCCTGCTATCTCAGTTACGGCACTTTTCGGAACCAGCAAGTGAAGATGGTCGACTACTCGCTTGAGGAGCGGTGGCCCAAGCTCGCTCTTCATCAGCAACGTGGGAGCGTTCAACCCGGCCACCTCTTCCCTCTTGATGCCGTCGAAACCTCCCTTCAGATCTTCGAACATCGCTCCGGAATTAACCATGATGGCCTCCTTGATTTCCCCTGGGAGAGAATCATAGACGTCACGGGACCCCTCTAGGAATCCAAGAAGGGCCCTGGCAGCGTCTTCAGGTTTCCCTTCTTTGTAGCACCCGAGTACTGGCTTCAGGACGTCGTTTTCGAAGTGCTCTAACTCTGCCCTGTCGCTATCGTTCTCCATCAGTAAGGGCAAGATCGGCGGCTCGTCGATTGCGAGGGAACGGACCTTGTCTGGGTTGTGGAGAGCGCAGTGCGCCGCAACGTATGCACCATAGGACTCTCCGACCAGGTGGACAGGGCCCTCGGACAGCTGCGAAATCAGAGCTGCTAGGTCTGCTGAATGCATCGGTATCCCCGATGCGTCTTTCTGAGGGGCTTCGTTCGGGAAGGCACCCCGACGGCTGTATGAAATTACTTTGAACTTTGGGGAGAGGGCCCCGGACAGGACGCCCCAGAGCCTGTAGTCAGCCAGGCCGCCGTGGACAAGCACTACTGTCTGACCGGCACCACTTTCGACGTAGTGAAGGGTTGCGTCGGCGAGTTGAATCTTCGGCATGCCTGGACTCTGCGATCCTTTCCTTCAGGGCTCGGGCGCGGGAGCACAATTAAGGCTATTAGAATTTCTCCGAGACCTACGGAACGTTTGGCGCGAAGGCGAGTTGTCTTGACCGATATCCACAAGTCTTATCGTGAACACTCCTATGCCAGACAACCATGCCAATCAAGACGCCGTTCCTGAAGCTTCCTGAAGAAGGCAGGTCGTTATCGCTGGGAGGGTTGGGCGTGATCTTCAAGGTCCTACCTCAAGACACGGGCGGAGCACTTGCGGTCGTCGAGCATCCTATAGAAGCGGGTAGGCTGGTCAGGCCGCACATCCACACCCGCGAAGACGAAGTCTCGTACACTACCAAGGGGGAGGTCGGCATCAGAGTCGGTGAACTAGAGTCCAAGGCGGGACCCGGCACTTGGGTGTTCAAACCCAGGGGCGTCCAACACACCTTCTGGAATGCTGGAACGGAGGAGGCGAGACTCATAGAGATCATAACGCCAGGGGCGTTCGCCAACTATTTCGAAGAGTTGGCAGGAATTCTCAATAAGGGCGGGCAGCCCAATGAAGCGAAGCTCGCTGAGCTTCGCAACAGGTATGGACTGAGTTTCAGCTCAGAGTGGGTTCCGACATTGAAGGCAAGATTTGGCCTCAGGTTGGTCGGCGAGGAAGGATGAAGGGGACCCCCAGGTCCTTGATGATCTTGACGAACCTAGGGAAAAACCTGAGCTATTGGAACCGTCAGCCCTCGGACAACTGGAGCAGGTCTCTGACGAGCTCGTCCGGCTTCGTTATCATGGGCCAGTGACCCGATTCGATTATCCTCTTCGGACCGTCGAGTTC
Organism: archaeon; assembly: GCA_016432545.1. NCBI lineage: Archaea > archaeon. Next base: position 1,212,658 of record CP066694.1, on the reverse strand, counting down.
CTCCTTCAGGATCTCCTCTAAGCTGTCACCTCCGAGGGTGCAGAAGATGTAGGCCTTCTTCACCGAGTCAAGGGCGGCTGAGATGGTGATGGGGTCGCCAGCGTACCTCGTGGGCCAGGGTGTTGCCTTGGACCGCAACCACTCGAGGTCTGCGCCTTGCACGTCCTTCCCTATGCTATTGAGGATCTCATCCGTGAGAGGGATCGTCAGTCCTGCGCCGGCCGCATCGGTGAAACTCCCCTGTGGCGTCCCGACCTTCTGAGGCCGGAAGGCGTCTAGGTAGAGAAGCAGCCTCACCTTCTTGGGCACACGGTCCGCCACGGACGCCACCACTTTCCCGGCGAAGCTGTGTCCGACCAGGACGAAATCTTCGAGGTCGTTGTACTCTATCAGGTTCAGTACGTCCTGAATCGCTGTCTCAATTCCGACGTCCTTGGAAACGAGGTGGACCCTATCTCCCATTCCAGTAAGAGTGACGGGGACCGCTTCGTGCCCCTTTTCCTTGAGCATGCGAACAATCCTCTCCCAGACCCAGCCTCCCAGCCAGGCCCCGGGCACTAAGACAAACTTTGTCATGGCGAAGTTGCGAAGTCCGGAACGGGAAGGCCTAGGTAGTGTTCTTATGGATTCTGACCCCAACTCCATGAGATGGGGAGTCGTTCCTGAAAGTGAAACCGTTGACCGTCCTTCGAGAACTTGAAGGTGCTTCATATTGGGTGACTGAAGACCCGGATGAGATTGGACGGCTCATGGTCATGAACATCCAAAAGGAGTGGGAATTCGACCTATCCCTCAGCGAGTCAGAGGAGACACGGGACTGGCTCGACGGCCTAGCAAAGAGGACTTGGAGACTGGACGTTGTCGAGCTTGATAGGATCCGGCTGGACCCGAAGACGATGGATTACGCCAATCCCGCCCTCGACTACAACTTCAGGAAGAGACTGGCAGAACGGAAGGACGAGCTCAGGCGCGCGATGGTCAAGTTCGGAACGGTCATCTCGCCCCTGATCATCAGGGCCGAGGACGACACCCTGATGGACGGCTATTGCCGCTATCACGTCCTGCTGGACATGAACGTCAGCAAGACCTTCGCCTACTTTGGGACCAAACCCTAGCTGACTCCTCCTTCTTGCCTGGCGGTCTGGAGCTCTAATACCCCTCGATTGATTGCCGTTGCCGACTGAAATGGCGGACACTACTCCTGCGGAGACGGGAAAAGCAAAGTCGGCCGATAGGTGGCTGCTCCCTGTACTGGGCCGCGCGGTCGTCATTGCGGGCCTCGCCGTCAGTGCGTTTGACATAGTGATCCTCCGGCACGGGAGGTTCATCCCCGGTGCTTTCGAAGGGCTTGGACTCGCCTTGTTTGTTGCCGGGATAGCCATCTACGTAGCCGCACGTCTGACCCTTGGGAGGTTCTTCTCGGAGACAGTGGAGATCAAACCTGGGCACAGGTTGATCATGCGCGGGCCTTATCGCTACATCAGGCACCCAATCTACTTGGCCGTGATCCTCTTCGCGTTCTCGATTCCCACCGTCCTTGGCAGTCTCTACGGCTTCGTGACCATACTGGCGTTGATGCCGATGCTGATCGTCAGGGTCAGATTTGAGGAGAAGGTCCTTGCTTCCACCTTCGGGCAGGAATACGTGGAATACGTCCGTAAGACAAAGCGGCTGATACCCTACATCTATTGACTCTGAGTCCGGAGGTCCCCTTTGGATATCAGTTCGAGAGGTTGAGCGTGCCTGACATCTTCATGACTCTGTAGCAGTTCAGAGTCACCCACTTGCTCGGCTGGTCCAGCTCCTCGATGGGAGCCAGGGCCTTGCGCTTCCCGTCAATCCTCTCCCTGCTCCAGTCCCCCTCCAGCAGCCACTTCCCGTCGGGAGCCCGCTTCGAGAGCATGAGATGCGCCGCGGCCTCCATTCTCTTGTCGCCGGCGTAGCCGAGGCGGCTCAGCACCCTGAGCGCGTGCAGGACGTCATAGTAGTAATACATTGGAAAGTGGAACTTCGTGACGGGGTTCCCTGGGAAGACCTTGTCCAGGCCCCGGAACTCTACGGGCTTCCAGTCGCGATGGGATTTGAAGAGGTGGTGGGCCAGGAGGAACTCTGCCCCGCGCTCGACCGAGTCCTTCATCTTTCTCGTCCAGAAGGGGCGCGGGATCTCAGAGTAGGCCCACAGCGGCTCGATGGTAGACATGAACGAGCTGTGCGTCGGCTTCTGCATCGGGTAGTCGCAGTTCCAGCCTCCGTCCTTCTGTTGGTCCTCAGGCATCCACTCGATGGCCCTCTTGACCCTCTTATCCCCGAGGTACCCGAAAGCGATCAGCGTCCTCACCATGTTCCCAGTGAGGCACGGCTCCGCGTCCCTCTTTGACTTCGGGTGCTTCGCTTGGAAGCGCTTCTCCTCGAGGACGCTCGGACATGCGAAGGCGCCGTTGTCCATCTGGTGCTGGTCCAGGAAGCGCTCGACTGCGCTTTCGATCCACGGCGTCCTTGGGGCGCCCATCTCGCCGAGCAGCTGCAGCTGCCAGACGGTCGAGGTGAACTTCGGGTTGTAGCAAGTGTCGTCAGGGGCCCAGTAGCCCTTGCCCTTCTGGGCGGTCTTGAGTTTCTGGATGGGCCTGTAGGAGAGGATCCGGCTCTTCGCCTCCTTCACCTCTTTGTCGTTCTGGGGCTTCCCCAAGACGTCTGTGAGGGTGAACATCCTGACTGGAGGGTTCTCGGGCTCTAGGAGCCAGGAGACGGCTTTGCTTACCAAGGTCTGAGGGTTCAGGAAGGGGTCTTAATCTCCTTGACTGTAGCGCGTCACCTGCTCGTGGGCGTCTGCGAGCGTAACTCTTTATTCGAGGAAGTGGGCTTTCGCCCCCGTGTTGGCGAAACATGTTCCCGAAGGCTTCCACACCCTGACGCCGTATCTGCACGTCAAAGGGGCAGCGGCCCTGATTGAATTCCTAGGTCGGGCGTTCGGGGCCGAAGAGGTCAACCGGGTCTCGAAGCCAGACGGGACAGTGGCTCACTCTCAGGTCAGGATAGGCGACTCGATGCTCGAGCTGAGCGAGGCGCATGGCAAGTGGCAGCCGATGCCCTGCGCTATCCACCTCTATGTGAGCGACGTCGACGACGCCTACAGGCAGGCGATAGGGTCTGGAGCCGAGTCTCTGTACGAACCTATGGACCAGGACTACGGTGACAGGGAGGCCGGCGTCAAGGACGTGGCGGGGAACGTGTGGTACATCGCGACCCGCAAAGGCGCCTAGGCAGTTCTGGGTGGATTCAGGCCGTTAGCGCTTCAATCGATTGGTAGCACTTCATCGCGTCCTTCGATTCGACGATTACGATGGCGTTGAGGGTCGCAGTGATGTACTCGATGATGTTGACCCCGCTCGCTGCGAGCGCTTCGGTGATCGTCGCCGCGACTCCTGGCACCCTGAGGGCCTCTTCCGCGAAGGAGATTATCACCTCCGATAGGTTCTCCATCACCCGGAGGATGTCCTTCTTGGCGACCATGCTGACCAGCTTCGACTGGTTCTTCGCGTCGACCACAACAGAGACGGTCTCCAGGGCGGAGACCATGTGAAGAGTCTCGCCACGCGAGAAGTCGACCTCTCCACCGAACTTTGCAAGGGCCGAGGCGTTCTCGGGAGAGTTGAGCAGCACGATGTCGACGATCTTGTTCTTCAGGACCATCTTTGAGATGTACCTGCTCTTCCAGACTCCCCGTTCCGCCGGCTTGCCGGGCGTGGGAGTGTACTTTCTGACCAGGCTCACCGCAGGCTTGCTCTGCGCGTGGGGCTGGATCTGCTTGGTCCAGGGCAGCAGGACGCAATAGACGTCCACAGGGAAGGCTACGTTCTTCAGGTCCTGCGACTCGAGCTTCGCAAGCGGGTAGCTGATCTTGTTGCGCACCTGGTCGTAGACCTGTTCTGAAATGCAGATGTCACCGCCGTGCGCGAGAGGCTCGATCCTGGAGGCGATGTTGACTGCGTCTCCGAAGACGTCCCCGTCCTTCTCCACGACGTCGCCGACATGGATCCCCACCCTGACCTCTAGTCTCTCCTTCCTGAGCCTTGGGTTGTCGTGGATGGTGTTCTGGATGTCGACGGCGCATTCGAGTGCTTCGAGAGCGCTGTAGAACTCGACGAGGAAGGCGTCCCCCATGGTCTTGATCTCCCTTCCTTGATGGAGGGCAAGCTTGCTGCGGATGAGCCTACGATGGATCGCCAAGAGCCTGAGCGCCCTGCGCTCGGCCTTCTGGGTGAGGGCGGTGTACCCGACGATGTCTGTGAACATGATCGCCGCCAGCCTTCTCTTGGTCCTGGACAACTTCTTGGGGCGACCCGCGGCGGTGCGAATAAATCATTTACGGAAGAAGTCGACGAGAAGGCAGTCGTTTACCCCGAAAGTGCTCTCAGCCAGCCCGAACTTCTGAAGGAGTCTTCGGTACTAGACCTTCAGACCCGAGTCTCTCGACTCTGCTTCGACGACCTTCATGTAGCCGTCGAAGATGTGGCTCATCTCTGCCTCGAACTGCTTGCGGAAGAGCCTTCCGAGGACCGCAGCTGCGAGTCCCTTCGCATCCATGACCATCGTCAACCGGGTCCCGCCCGGAGTCTTCTCGAGGTTGATGGTCTCCATGCTGCCTTTGCCGTTGCCCTCGGTGATGGAGTGCTCTATCTTATCGGGCGGAGAGAGAGTCTCCTTCATCTTGTACCTGAAGCTGCGGCCCGCCCACTTCTCCTCACAGAGGATGATTCGGGAGGAACCTTCAGCTCCGACCACTTCCATTTTCTTGAAGATGTCGGGAAAGAGTTCGGGGAACTTTTCCACGTCGGTGAGGCTCTGAAAAACCCTCTCGGGGGGAGCCTGAACTTCCTGCGTTCTGGTGAATCGTGCCATGTCTCCGACTGTCCTGCGCCTGGGTAATGTAGCTTGGCGCAGTGAAGCGGTTAGAACGGGGAGCCTATCCTTTTTACTACCCATTTCTGCAGAGGTTCGTAGGATTTGGATACCTCTGATGCCCGCCTGTTCTGCCTGCTCAAGGACTGCTACTTTGAGCCGACTTCCGCATCCGTGAGAAGGCCTGGGCCCAGGGAGGTCGCAAAGATGGTCCAGATGGACGTGAGGACGGTCAAGGCCAGGGTCAGGAACTGGGAAAGGAGCGGGCTCCTCCAATACTATCAGGCGATCCCCAACTATCGGCTCTTCGGGATCAGGTCGACCTCGTTCATGGTCGAGATGGCAGACCCGAGTGAGAAGGAGGCAGCTTTGGGGAAGATCCACCTGATCGATGGCGTCACCTCGGTCTTGGACTTCCTTGGGGACAAGATCCTGGTCTGGCTCGTGTACGAAGACGAGGACCAGCTGGCGAAGAGGCACGCCCTCCTTGAGGAGGTGACGAAGAGCAGGAAGATTCAGAGGTTCCTGGACGAGCCGTTCGGCCCGGTCGAGACGCAGCTCTCAGGCCTGGACTGGCAGATTCTGGGTGCGATGAGGAGGGGAGCGATGAAGCCCATCGGGAGGATTGCGGACGAGCTTGGCGTGACCAGAAAGACCGTCAGGGCGCACCTCGAGAAGCTAGTCGCCTCTAACGCGTTCTTCGTCAGGAGCATCTTCGACGTGACAAGGGTCAAAGGGCTCATCTTCTTCGGGATCGCGGTCGCCCTTGAATCGGAGCTGAGGGAGGAAGCGATCAAGGAGCTGGACCTGGTGGTCACCTGTTCGGTGAACTGTTTTGTGAAGATGGTCACTCGCTCAGGGAGCGTCTTCCTCGCGATGTGGGCCGAAGACCTGGAAGGCGTGGAGAACTCGATGCTGTCGGCCAGAAGGATTCGCGGCGTCAAGTCGGTAGAACTCATGCTGTACAAGCGGGTCACGGAGTATCCGCAGTTGGTCGACGGCCTGATTGAGCGGAAGGTAAGCGAGGCAGCTCGGGCAAGGGCACCTGTTCCACTACCTAGGAGAGGAAGGGTTTGACGAACAGGGTTTGGGTCGGCGTCTCGGGGTTCAGCTACGCTTCATGGAGGGGGAAGTTCTATCCCGAAACGACCAAGAGCGAGGAATTCTTGCCGTTCTATTCCAAGAATCTGCGGACCGTCGAGATCAACAGCTCGTTCTACGCTCCGCCCAGAGCAGAGGTGGTGAAGGGCTGGGGCGAGAAGGTCAGCAAAGAGTTCAGATTCTCCTTCAAGGCGCCGAAACTGGTTACGCACACCCTGAAGCTCGGGAAGGGCTCCGCAGAGGCTTCCGAGAGGTTCTCTGCGACCTTGGAGGAGCTGGGGGAGAAGAGAGGGCCTGCCTTGTTCCAGCTTCCACCCTTCTTGAAGCAGGACCAGAAGCTCCTGGAAGGATTCCTGACGGAGACCTCGAAGATCAAGGGCCGGGTCTTTGAGTTCAGGCACGAGTCATGGCTCCAGGACTCCACCTACGAGCTCCTGGAGAAGCACGGGGCTGGGTTCTGCGTGGCGGAGACGGAGGACTTGGCGCCGGTCTTGAAGGCGACGGGAGGGCTCGCCTACTTCCGCCTGAGGCTGGACTCGTACGATGCGAAAGCAGTCGACGCCTGGGCCGGGAAGATCGGGAAGTTGGTCAGAGGCCTTCCTGAGGCCTTTGTCTATCTCCGGCACGACGAGACGGGAGAGAACGCGGTACTCGCGAAGAGGCTGGCCGAGAAGTTGTCGGTCTGAGGCGCAAGAATGGGGAAGGGCCCTGGTCAGGGCCCAATCAGGCGGCTAGTGGAGTGGTGTTGGGAACCCGTTGTCCGGGCAGGAGCTGATCGGGGGGATACCCTGCTTGTGGGCAAGGATCTCCTCATCGAAGCCTCCTGCGGAAAGGGCGCTCGCGATCGAGCCAACGAATCCCGGTGAGATCTTGGTGAAGCTGCTGATGTCCTTCCCAAGGCAGTTTGCCTGGACGGGCGTAGCAGCGAGTGTGTGTGGTGTGAGTGAGAGTGCGACGAGTGTCGCCCCTAGTGCTAGGAGCGCAGTCATCTTCATTCGGCTGGATGTTTCCATGGCTTCTCGATGTGCCCCGGCTGATATCATACAGGCGGGAGAGGCGCACCCGAAAGCGACAGAAACAGGCCCGCTATTGGGGACGTTTTGGGTTGACGTACTTCGTGAGATAGTATGCCCGCAGGAGCGCCCACACAACGCCGCTGCCGTACCCGATCCCGCCGAAGAGCCAGGACCATGGGGAGCTGACCCCAAGAGCGACGATGAAGGTCGACCCGAAGGAGGTCATAATGAAGATCGACGCCAGTCCGACGAGCACGCGGACCCTGGCGATCCTCTGAAGTTTCTCCTCCACGGTGAACAGGGCGAGAGGTATGGTGGCGAGGATGACATACGACATGAAGAGCATGATCAGCGTGGCGAAGAGCATCAGGGCTATCGACACGGCGAGCGCTCCCTCGACGATCCCTGCCGTCCCTGAGAGTAGGCTCAGCTTGATGATGGGGACGTTGAGCGAGAGCGTTATCATGGTCGCTCCGAGGAGGAAGCTCGTGATGATCGTCAGCCTGAAGCTAGCTGCCTCGACGTCTATGCGGGGCTGCTCCATCTAACCGGTCACCGCGACGGTCTCGTATTAAGAGCGCCGGAAAACAAAGGGAGGGGTCTACGCCCGTTACTTGACTGCGTAGACCTTGTACGTGAATTCGCCGGTCGCGAAGTTGTCGAATCCTTCGGACCAGCCCTTGGTGTTGTTGAGGAAAGAGAGTCTCTGGGAGGGTGTCTGGAAGGTGAGGTTCTCTTCGATGCGGAGGATCGGTGCAGGGTCGACGCCCTTTGCGGTCGCCTTGCCCCAGACGAAGATTGGCTCGCCGTTGCTGAAGATGATGCCTCTCACGTCTGCCTCGACGGTGCCGTCGGGCTTCATGAGGGCGTTGTGTGTGGTCATGCGCAGGCCTGAGACCTTTCCGCTGACCTTACCGGCCAGCGTGACGTCGAGGCGCGCGCCCTGGGCGCTGAATTCCCTGATGTTGACCGATGTGGTCATCTCTTTTCCTTCGTACAGTAGTTCGCCTTTTTCCATGGGATTCAGATACCCTTGCGCTGACATATACGGCGCGGGAGTCGGACGCCCGCAAGACACCAAACGCGGAGTCTCGTTTCCATAAATACGGGAGCACTTCCCGAGGCGGCATGGCTAGCATGTCGACGTGCCCTTGCGGATGGACTGTGATCTCGCCTCAGGGGGAGGGGCAGGCTACGAAGCACACCCGGATTCACCTGACGGACGTGCATCCGGACACCTCCGTCAGCGAGGAAGAGATCAAGAAGATGATAAGGACCGTCTAGGCAGCGATCTTCTCATCGATGAGACGGTCGGCCCAGCTCGGCTTCGGCTCTATCGTTTCCTTGAGGATCAGCAGGTGGCAGTATCTGACGCCCGGTAGCTTTGAGACCGAAAGGGCGGCATCCTCGGGCTCTCCGAGGGTAAAGCCGAAGAGGTTCGCAAGGATGAGGCCGGGCGAGGGAGAGCTTACGTTCCAGAACTTGTCTTCGAACGTCTTCTTCAGTGCATCGAGGAGAGCGCCCTTCTTCGCCTCGTCCATCGAGATCTCGAGCTCGTAAAAGACCAGTCCGGCCTGCTTCTGGGTGTTGACGACGGCCCTGATCAGGAGGGCTCCGTCGTCGAGGAGCTTTTCGATCCTGTACTCTGCCATGCGTGGCGTGATCGAGAGGTCCTTGGCGATGGCTGTTGTTGTCATCCTTGCGTCGTACCTGAGCTCCTTGATCAGCTGCCAGTCGAGCCGGTCAACCCGGACGGTGATGGGGCGCACCTCCCTGAGCCCGAGGCTCATCGGAGTCAGCTCGAACCGTCTCGCGACCTGGTCGGCGACTGCCTTCACGCTGTCTGGGGATTCGCCCGCTAGGTCGACCGAGACCTTGGGGCCGAGGTAGTCTATCGCCTCGACTATCCCCGGAATCTCCGGGACGCTCTGGATCACCTTGTGCTTCGTGTGGATGTTCATCGCCTCGAGCCTGTAGAGCCCGAGGACCTTCTTGTCGAAGAGGGCGAGGCTCGGCATCGCCTGGTAGTACTTGATGAAGCCGTCCTTCTCCATCGCTGCGATCCGGGTCCTGACCGTCTTCTCGTCGAGGCCCAGCTTCCTCCCGATCTCGGTCGGGCTGACGTGGCGCTGCGTGGTGGAGCTGTAACTGAGGTCCCTGAAGGCTATCTCGCAGAAGATCCTGACGTCCTTTTCGTCCATGGGACGGCTCCCGGGGTGGTTTGATAATAAGGAAAGGGCCGGAATAGGAAGGGTCGCTTCATGCGGGGGAGGGGGATTTGCAAAAGTATAATTGTGACTCCCGCGCCTAAATCTGACCCTTGGCAAAGCCAAAGGCTTTGAGCGGAAGTTCGAAGGACGGCGGATTCGACCCCAGCGGTCTCAGCAACGAGATCAGCTATGAGAGAGCCGCGTACTTCGGCCTCGCCTTCCCGAGCCGCGCCGTGAGGCTCGTGGAGAACGCCAAGAACCACTCGCCGAGGCTCCCAACCTCATGCGACGTCTGCCAGAAGATGATCCAGAGCTACCCATTCATAGCAAAGCACCACATCAGCTACAGGAAGTACCACATCACCTGCGCCCTGCGCGTAGGCCTCATCCTGCCGATCCTGGGCAAGGTCTGACCAGAATCCCCCGCCTTTCGGGGACGCTAGGCCTAGTAGCTTCGATAGCCTTACCCATACGACTTCCGCCGGGCGCTTGAATTCTAATATGATTCGATTTGCCGGCTAGTGCAGGCACGTCCGGTTTGCGGAGAATTGCGAGGGTCCTTCAGGCGGTCAGGGATGTCGCGTTGCTGGTCTTCTCCGCGGTGGTCATGGGCTCGACGTACCCGAGGCTCACCGACGAGCCGGTCTTCCTTGTTGTCTTCCCAGTCGCGGCGCTGTTGTTCGTGCTCTCCGTGGTCGACATCGCCCTCGTGGCGAGGAAGTCGGGCCGGAGGGGGTTCTTCTACGCCAACACAGTGGTGCAGATCCCGCTCCTGGCTCTCTTCGCGGCGATCTTCTTGGGACCTCTCGGAGTCGTCTTCTTGGCGCTTGAGATAGCAGTCCTAGTCGCGCTGCGGGAGAAGAAGACGGCCGAGGAGTTGGCTCTGCATCCGCCGGTCCCCATCACGAGGAACTATCGGATTCTTGTCCTCGTCGCGGAGCTCGTGGTACTACTCTCCTTGTTTCTTCCCTTGATCAGCAGGTCTTCGTCTCCTCTTTCGCTTCTCTCAGTCTATTCAGGGATATTCCTGCGCACGGGCCTTCCAGCTCTGATGCTGGCGCCGGCCGAGGTCGGAGCGGCGCTGTTGGCGATCGCCCTGGTCCCTGTCGCTCTCATCGCGGGAGGGCTGGGCCTGTTGAGAAGGAGGCTTTCGTTGCTGGGTGGGATCCTGGCGATTGTCGCAGGAGTCGGGGTGATTGTGGCGCTCGGCGGGGAGTTGGGAGCCTATGCCCTCGCGGCAGGAGGCGCCCTCTACCTCGTCGGATTCTTTGGGTTCAGGCGCGCCCCGTGACGCGCGCGGCCTCGTAGAGGCCCTTTACGGCCCGAGACTCCTTCAGTTCTCTTAGCCTCTCAGCTCTGGGCCGGGACGCGCTCTTCGGGTCTATGTCGGCCATGAGCAGGCCTGCTCCTGGCCCTGCCTTCTTCTCGTCAAGGAGCATGATGTGCTTCTTCTTGTCGTACTTCTGGTCGACGATGAAGGTCATCCCGAGGAACCTCGGTGGCGCGTAGGCGTTCGCGGAGACGATGGGGATTCGGTTCTCCAGAGCACGGGCTCGGAGGTATGCAAGCCACGGCTCTCCTCCCGTCGCCTCGATCAGGGAAGGCACGACGAGGAGTTCGGCGCCCAACAGAGTGGCGGTGCGTGCCGGCTCGGGGAAGACGAGGTCGTGGCAGACGAGGACCCCTACGGTGTACCCGTCGACCTTGAACAAGTGGAGCCCTTCTCCTGGAGAGGCTGCCTTCTTCTCCCTGCGATAGAGGTGGACCTTGTCCTGCGTCGCCAGTATCCGCCCGCGTGGAGAGATCGTGGGGCTGGCCATGAAGACTCTCTTCCCGCGCTTCTGGAAGTTCGCGCCCAGGTTCAGGTAGACCCCGAGCTCCTTCGCCAGCGACTCGAAGCGAGTGTTGATCGGGTCGTCCTCTTCAATGACCCTCGACAGGAGCCAGTGCTCGGGGAGGCAGACGAGCCTTGCGCCCCTCTTCGCAGCAGCCCTGACCAGAGCCTCGGCGGAGTCAAGCGCCTTCTCGGTGTTCTTTGGGTAGAGGCCCAGCTGGACAGCGGCGACCTTCATGCGAAGGGCGGGCCGGGCGTGCTATTTCTGTTTGAACCAGTCCGCTGGCCGAGGAGATATCTACTCGGAGCCTCCGGAGCCAGATGGGAGAGATGGGCTCGCTCAAGGAGGGTGACCCTCTGAAGGACATCACCTCGTCGAAGGGGAAGGAGCTGAAGGGCCGGAAGGTCCTCCTCTGCGTCACCGGGAGCGTGGCGTCGATCGAAGTGCCTTCGCTGGCAAGAGAGCTGATGCGCCACGGGGCTGAGGTCCACGCGGTCATGTCGGAGGCGGCGGAGAAGCTCGTCCGGCCGGAGACCCTTGAGTGGGCCACTGGGAATCCCGTGGTGAGAAGGCTGACCGGAGCGACCGAGCATGTGAGGCTGGCAGGAGAGTGGAAGGGAAGGGCCGACCTCGTCCTGGTCGCGCCGTGCACAGCCAACACGATCTCGAAGGTCGCGCTCGGGATAGACGACACGCCGGTGACCACGATCGCGTCGATGGCGCTCGGGGGAGGGATCCCCCTGGTAGTCGCGCCTGCAGCGCACGAGCCGATGTACAGGAACCCGGCGGTCCAGGCGAACATCAGGAGCCTTGAGCAGAGGGGCGTCGCATTCGTCGGCCCCGTCCACCTCGAGGGGAAGGCCAAGATGGCCGCGGTGGAGGAGATCGTCGAGGAGGCTGTGAAAGTCTTCACCGAGCAGGACCTCAGGGGTCTCAGGATCCTAGTGACGGGAGGCCCGACGGTGGAGTTCATCGACCCTGTGAGGGTGATCACTAACATGAGTTCCGGGAAGATGGGCCTGGCGCTGGCTGCGGACGCAGCAAGGAGAGGCGCGGAGGTGGTCTATGTTTACGGGGGTGAATTGGAGGCTCCTTCGAGAGTCGACTCTGTCAAAGTCAGGACGACCGAAGAGATGTCGGCGGCGGTCATGAAAGCCCTGGGCTCGTCGAAATTCGACGCGTACATCTCGGCTGCAGCCCCGTCCGACTTCGCGCCGGTCACGAGGGCCAGGAAGAAGATACCGACGGCCGGAGGAAGGTTCGAGCTGGCTCTCAAGCCGACCCCGAAGATAGTCGAGGTGGTCAGGAAGAAGTGGCCGAAGATCTTCATGGTGGCTTTCAAGGCTGAGACCGCCGGTTCGGACAAGGAGCTGGAGAGGACGGCTCAGAACTTCAGGAAGAAGCTCCGGGCTGGCCTGGTAATAGCGAACAATGTGAGCGGAGGGAGGGGATTCGGCGCCGACGAAAACAGCGTCCTGATCCTCGGGAAGGGTAAGGCGATCCGAGTTGAGGGGCGGCCCAAGGTCGAGGTCGCGAGGAGGGTCCTCGACGTGGTCGCGACGCAGCTGGCCCGCTGAGATTAGCTTCTAATTCGCCT